>JALSIJ010000095.1 GCA_026981655.1 Rhizobiaceae bacterium
AACCCGACTCCCCCCAAGCAACGAAATAAAGAAGCCACCAACAATGGCCGTCACCAGCCCACGGGCCGGGTCCGCACCCGATGCAATTGCAATCGCGAGGCTAAGGGGCAGCGCCACCATAGCCACAGTTATTCCCGCCAAAATATCGGCAAGAAATAATTCTTTCGAATAGGATTGAATTGTGGTGATTAGTTTTGGTTGCCTCATATTAGGTCCAGGTCAACCAATCATACAGCAGTGTGTTCACTTTTTCAGGCCGTTCCATGCTCGACATATGTCCGCAATCCTCAATCACCTCTAACCGGGCACCGGGAATGCTATCGGCCATCTCCACCGCATGATCCATTGGCGTTAGCTGGTCCTCATCGCCAATGATAACCAATGTCGGGCATTTAACATACGGCAGCAGCGCCACCGAGCTGGACCGCGCCATTAATGATCGCGCCTGCAATATCCATTTATCCGCCCCCATATCAATCGCCATTTGGGTAATGGCATTTTTAAGCGAAGTGTCATTGTGCCGTGACTTGGCAATCGAGAGATCAAGGAAGGCCTTGCACACCTGCTCAAACTTTCCCGCTTGCGCCAGCTTGATTGCCGCACGCCGCAATTCCGCCTTTTCAGCCAGATCACCACGCGCCGATGTATCAAGCAGCGCCAACCGCTCCACCCGCTGAGGCGCTTGTCGCAATATTTCAAAACTCAGATAGCCGCCCATGGAAAGGCCAGCCAGCGCAAACCGGTCAGGCGCCTTTTTCAATATGTTATTGGCGATCGCCCCCAACGAATCATGCCCCGTATGGTCGGCAACGATCACTTCGCGCAACGGGCTTAGATGCTCGACCTGATGGGCAAATAAAGTACCAGTGCAGGCGAGACCAGGAATAAGCAACAAAGGAGGTTTCGTATATTTTGACATAGGCGAGTATATTCCAAATTACGGGCAATTTGCCGGTGAGAACAATATTGTAAACCATATTCAGAAACCATACGATCAACAATATCTGCGACAAAGGGTAATTATCCCGCAGATTTGTTGACTTTTGCGATACAATTGCTTATCGCAGGGCGCATTAGAACGTGCCGCCGCCATAATCTGGCGATAGACTTGAAGTGGGCAGATTCGCCCGCAACGGTACCAACACTGAAAAAGAACCAATTCCTATATGAAATTTACTGATCTGGGTTTGAGCCCAAAAGTACTGGCAGCCGTAGAAGCTGCAGGATATACAGAACCAACCCCCATTCAGGCGGAGGCCATTCCCCATGTTTTGGCCCGCCGCGATGTGCTTGGCATCGCGCAAACTGGCACCGGTAAAACCGCCAGCTTTGTGCTCCCCATGCTAACGCTGACCGAAAAAGGCCGCGCGCGGGCCCGTATGCCGCGCACCCTGATTTTGGAACCGACCCGTGAGCTCGCCGCTCAGGTTGAAGAAAACTTCAACAAATACGGCGTCAATCACAAGCTAAATGTGGCGCTGCTGATTGGCGGTGTTTCATTTGAAGACCAAATGCGCAAACTTGACCGCGGTGCCGATGTGTTGATTGCAACACCGGGCCGATTGCTTGATTTATTTGAACGTGGCCGCATTTTGATGAACGGCGTTGAAATTCTGGTCATCGACGAAGCTGACCGCATGCTTGATATGGGCTTTATTCCTGATATTGAGCGGATTGCGAAAATGATCCCGTTTACCCGTCAGACATTGTTTTTCTCAGCCACCATGCCAACCGAAATCAAAGGTCTGGCCGACAAGTTTTTGCAAAATCCGGTAAAAGTTGCAGTGGATGCGAAAATCTCTACCGCTGAAACGGTTACTCAAAAGCTGATTTCCGCACCGAAGAAAGACTACGAGAAACGCGAAGTTTTACGCGGCCTGATAGATGGCGCCAAAAACATGAAAAACGCCATTGTATTCTGCAACCGCAAAAAAGATGTGGCAACCACATTTCGGTCGCTGGAAAAACGCGGATATTCGGTTGGCGCCCTGCACGGTGATATGGACCAGCGTTCGCGCATGACCATGTTGGCTAATTTCCGCGATGGCGAAATTGCCATTCTGGTCGCCAGTGATGTGGCGGCGCGTGGGTTGGATATTCCTGATGTCAGCCATGTGTTTAACTATGACGTACCCATTCACGCCGAAGATTATATTCACCGGGTTGGCCGTACCGGTCGGGCCGGGCGTGAAGGCGATGCGGTTACAATCGTCACCTCTGCTGACAAGCGTTATGTGGATGCTATTGAAAAATTAATTGGCAATAAAATCGAATGGACGGGTGACGCATCACCAGCTGCAACTGATGATGAAAAGCCGAAACGCCAACGCACCCGCAAAAAAGCAACCAGCACAGCCAAGGCTGAAGCCGTTAATGAAACAGTTTTGGAAGATGATGCCGAGACTAAATCAACCCGTCGCACCTCACGACCCGGTCGGCGCAAATCCGCTGATACCGCAGCAGAAACCAATGATGCAGTTGTCGAAAATACGGTGGAAGCAAAAGCAGAGCCTGAAACTGGCGAAAATCCTGTCGAAGCCAAATCAGGCAGCAATGAGGATACCAAACCATCGCGCAATTCCCGTTCTGAACCACGCAAATCTGGCCGTTCAAAAGGCAAAGGCAAAGGCAACGCCAAGCCTGAAGGCATGGGCGATCATGTGCCAGCTTTCATTCTGCGCTCTGTTCGGGTTGAAAAACCAGCCGAAAACACCGAAGAAGTGGCTTAGTTTAACCCGCTTTCACAAAGGCTTATACATCACTCTTAGGTATGCCCGAGGGTGATGTTTTCTCTCCAAATAGCCATGCTGGGCAATTTAATCTGCATAATCAAACAAGTCTGACTATTGGTATTTATGATATGCCTGCGGGTGCCTAGGGTCAGGACCCATTAATTTCATCCATTCTGCGCAGGGTAATTTGATTGCTGAATAGCAGAAATATCGCAGACAATATCAATATTTTCAAGATATTACGACGGCGATGTCTTGTTCATCGGGCTTGCCCGACGAAAGGTCCAGTGAACCTTTCGCAAGCAGAGCGCCCGAAGGGCAAGCGATCAAATTACCCTGCGCAGAATTGAATTAAATTAATGAGTCCTGGCCCTAGAGGGTGTCCGTCTTTGACGGAATCACTCTATTTTCTTTCGCTCACGGCCATTTGGTGCTACGCACCAGCCTTCGCGGGAGCGATGCATTCGCATCGGGCCGGTTCCGCCCTCAAATTAATTTCATCAATTTGCAAGTCAGGCTCCAATCGCAGCCTGACTGCTTCCATGTAAACGCTCTAAGAGAGCCCGTAGATGATTGAGGGGTGTTCAAGCCCCTCAACCAATCCAATCTTATCAACGCTTTTTCAGCTTACCATCTTTAATAACAATTTTGTCTGATCCAGAAGCATCAATTGAGCCAACGCCTTTAACTTCAATTGTGCAACTGCTGCTGCAAATACCGTTTTTGATAACACCACCACCAATCGAAGTTGACATGGTTGATGATCCGGTCACTCGAATATCATAACTTTGACTATCCTTATTCTGCAACGAAGCTGCATGTGCAGCACCAGCACTGACAATCAAAACGGATATTGCATAGATTAGTTTTTGTTTCATATTTAGTTCCTCTTTTTCAGTTTGTTTGGACTGAATCCATATAATTGAAAGGCAATTTTGGCCACGATAATAATAACCATTCAATGCATTAAGTCACACGTCTTTTTGAGGTTTCGAACTAAAGCCCTTTCAAAAAATCATCCATTGCATCATTCACGGCATTAGGCGCTTCAATAGTCGAAAGGTGCCCGGCGCGAGGGATTTTCACCAGTTTCGACCCCTTGATTTTTCCATGCATAAATTCTGATTTCGCCGGCACCGTGGCCGTATCTTCCTCACCGACAATAATCAACGTTGGTCGCTCGATTTTTTCGATCTGATCGCCGAACCCCTGCCGATCAATCACGCCACTCACAGCCCGGGTGGCACCAATTCGGTCGTTGGCGCAAATCAGATCAGCCCAATATTTTCGCTCATCAGCCCGCGCCGGATCGTTCATGAAAGTGGTGCTGAACATGATGGGCATGACTTTATTAATAACAAGTCTGAAGCCAAACCAACGGCCGATAAAGTTCAGCTTGCGATAGCCAGCTTTGTTTTCCGCTTCTTCCGCATTTGCCGACGTATCGAGAAGTGTAACCGATTTGATCAAATCTGGCCGGCGAACAGCAACTCGCATTGCCACAAATCCACCCATTGAAAGGCCGGCGAAATGACACGGTCCAACACCAAGTTTTTCAATTAAATCAATGGCATCTTGCGCAAGCGTATCCATATCATAACCATCTTTTGTAACCGGGCTTTTGCCCTGCCCGCGATGGTCAAACGCAATGCATCGATACCGGTCTTTGAAATGCTCGATCTGTTTGGCAAAGATTTCGTTGTCAAAAAGCAGTCCGTGAGAAAACACAATCGTTTCTTCACCGCTTCCCGTATCAATATAATGCATGCTCTTCTCCCGTTTTTATAATTGAAATTTCATTGCAAAGCCTTGAAATTCTTCGATACAATGTCCGACGACAAACCTTATTGCCCCTTGAATTTACGTTTCGAGGGTGATTTCTTCTGGTCGGCCCTGAGCGCCACTTCAAAGGCTTTCATAGACCATTCCAGCAATTCCTCCGGCTCATCAGTCAGTCGTTCTGGCATGTACCAATAGCCCATCCGGGTAATATTCCCATCCTTTCGGGCATGGGTCCATTCTTCGCAATTCTCATCAATGAAGGTTTGCGATGTTTGATCATCGGCTTTCAACGCAATGCGCCCATCGGATAGCGCCAGCGCATACATCAGCCCTTGGCGAAACAGGCCAACGCCACCAAACATCTTGCGCGCAGATGTATCCGGCACTATGGAAAACACATCTTCTAGCCAGATCACAAACTCCTTATCCACCATCAAATCCCTTCGCTAATCTCAACGATTATTATCGAGATAGTTTCTTATGATTTCAAGCTGCGGCAAGGCTTTGGCAAAATCCCCAACGCCCAAATCAGAATTGAGCTTACCCAATATTGGCGCAAGCGCAATAATGCAGTCTTGATGGGCCACTTTACCCTTCTGGGTGATTTCAACCAATTTTGCCCGTCCGTCATCCGGGTCAGGTTTGATTGAGACATAGTCCTGCTTTTCCAGCCGACCAAGCGTGTTTGTCATCGCGCCTTTTGTTACCTGAAAGGCTTTTGCCAATCGCGCCGGGCTTTCAATCCGGCCCAACCGGACAAAATGATTGAGCACTGAAAACTGCGCCATTGACATACCCTCAGGCATGACGCTTTCAAACTTGCTTTGCGACAATTGATGGATGATGCCCACTTCGTTGAAGAAGCGGAATATCGCAATCATATCAGGTTCAATGACAGGCTTAATGGCTTCACGCCTTTCTAATTCGGCTGGCCAGCGGCCAACGGGGGCTTTGTTTAACATCACTTCCATAGCCCATTCGAACGAACATTTGCACCCTTTGCGGTTTAGAAATCCCAAGTTCCGCATGAATGGCACTAAATTGCTCAGTCATTTCCTCATATTCCTGCAAGGCTTGCGAATTTGGATGGATTGAAACACCCAATTCGGCCGCCTTTAGATGAAAGCGCGCATAATCCCGCCCTACGAGAATTTGATCGACCCGGCTATTCCCCTCACTCACCAGCCATCCATAGGCAGTACCGGTTTTTAACGGCGAGAGCGTGTTATCAAGCCCGGTTTTCCAGGCAAAACTGGAAGGGTCCCGCATTTCATCCCGGTTCAACTGGCCGATCAAGGCCAGCGTTTCAAAAAACGGACCACCCAGCGAAATTCCATCAGGGTTGGCAATAATCTCTGATTTCCCAATGCGCATGAGATCGATAGACTCGCCCAAAGTACGCGGCGTAACATATTCAATACGCATCGCTTCGACACAAATTTCACGAAGCCGCGCAACCTTTTGAGTTTCATTGGTTATTCCAACGAGTGTGCCATGATTAGCAGAGTTGGAAAGAGCAGCAATTGCAGCATTCGGCAGTTGTTTTTCGTTACTATAGGCTGCCCGATTAGATCGGCGATGCACGATTGGCGTAAATAAAAGATCAGCTTTAATCGAGGCATCTTTAATCAAACGAATATTAGCAACCGGGCGGTCATCCAGCATCGGCATGGGCTCACCTTCGGGAAAGGCATCCACATCGACCCGAAAACCATCCTTTGATGCGGCAATTGCAAGTGTTTCAATAAACGCGCCAAGGCCAATGGTTATCTGCCGGTCAAACGGATCCGTGTGCGGAATATGCCGGTCCGCATCGCAATACAGGATAATTTCATCATCACCCTTTAGCTCAATTACCCAGGGTTGACGATTATGAGGATTGGGCGCAAGAATGGCATAAGAAAGTGCCTTGCGGCGCGGGTCAACCTCATCTTGCCCAACATTTAACCAAGGCTGGCGAGCGGCACTTGGGTCGCGGGTAGCAAGATACCCCCCTGCCCCAACGGCTGCAAAAATAACCCCGCCTCCAATGACTTTAAGCATTCCACGTCTTGATTTATTCTTTAATTCCACATCACTAGCAACCATTGCACCACTCCATTTAATTTATCGTTAAACCAATATAGTTTATCAATATACTAAATTCAAGAGCGCAACACCTCACCACTTGACCAAAAGTCGTTCCAGCCCATGAAAATGATAACGGTCCGAGTATTTTGGCGCTTCTGCTAATTGCAATGACGGCAATCGCTCAAACAATACCTGCATCGCCACTTGCAATTCCAGCCGGGCCAGTGGAGCACCGATGCAAAAATGGATGCCGCCGCCAAATGTGGTTAAGCCACCATCCGTGCGTTCCGGCCAAAACCTGTCCGCCTGCTCAAACTTTACCGGATCACGGTTGGCCGCACCCAGCAACAGGCCAACCACATCGCCTTTTTTCAGGCGGACGCCACCAAATTCGCAATCTTCCAGCGCATAGCGGGTAAACATGTGCAGCGGCGAATCATAACGCAAAAACTCTTCAACAACTGCCGCTATGGATTTCTGGTCCTTAAGCAGACCGGGTGCAGAAACGCCTGTGCTTTCTGTATATTCCAACAGGCTTTTCACCCCATTGCCAAGCGCGTGCACGGTCGCCTCGTGGCCCGCATTCAACAGCAACATGCACGTGGTCACCAGCTCATCCATCGAAAGATGTTCGCCATCTTCTTCAGCAGCTATAAGCGTCGAAATCAGATCATCGCGCGGTTCAAGCCGCCGCTTTTCCACATAGGTTTCAATGAATGCGGCAAATTCTTCCGTCGCTTTTACTGCCGCATCCTCGATCGCCCGGTCGCGGTTATGTTGATACATAGCAACCATTTTATGCGACCAATCAAGCAGCTGATCACCCATCTCCACCGGCACACCAAGCAGTTCCGCAATAATTGTCACCGGAATTGGCGTGGCAAATTCAGCCAGCAGATCAACCTGACCCTTGTCAGTAAATCCATCAATCAACTGATGCGCCAATGCCTCAATACGCGGGCGCAATTGTTCCACCTGACGCGATACAAAAGCCCGGTTAACCAGCCGCCGCAACCGCGTATGCACTGGCGGCTCGCGCTCCAACAATGAATGGGCCTCAAATGCATAGAACAGCTCCAGATGTTCAGGAGTTTCAGCCAGGCCCAATTCCTCACGGCTGGCCACGTGCAAAATTTCACGGCCAAAGCGGCGATCACGAAACAAAGCCTGCACATCATCATAACCGGCAAAGCACCAATGCCCATATTCCTGCCACCAGAATGTCGGATGATCGTGATACCAGGCCTCGTAAACAGCATAGGGGTTTTGTACAAATACCGGATCGGAAGGCAAAAGCCGCACCGATACCTGCGATTTATCCAGCATTTTGTTATTCACCTTCGTCAAATCATTGCCCGCTTTATCTGCCTGCATCTGGCCATAGTATCTACAGCTTGCATGTGGTTAAATAGAACAAAGACAGAATCAGCAAATTTAATCCCTAAGAAAAACAGCCATGAGCGATCCAAAATCTCAACCATTGCCAACGCATGAAAGCGAACCTGCCTTTGACCCGGCATCGCCGCCGCCATTGGAGCACCCTGAGGGCAACCCCGAAGCGGATTTTAGCCCGGCACCCGCACCCGGTGGCAGCATTGCCGAGCGCGCGCTTGGGCAGATGGCCCAAGCCACGATGGCACCACAGGATTATCTCGATGGCCTGAATGAGGAACAACGCGACGCGGTTGAAACCCTCGACGGCCCGCTTTTGGTGCTGGCGGGCGCAGGCACCGGCAAAACAAGGGTACTCACCACCCGAATCGGCCATATTCTTAATCTCAAGAAGGCCTTTCCAAACCAGATCCTGGCCGTCACCTTTACCAATAAAGCCGCGCGGGAAATGAAACACCGTATTGGTGATATGGTCGGCGATGCGGTCGAGGGCATGCCCTGGCTCGGCACTTTCCATTCGATCTGTGTAAAAATATTGCGCCGCCATGCGGAGCTGGTTGGGCTGAAACGAGATTTCACCATCCTCGATACCGACGACCAGATAAGATTAATGAAACAGCTTATCCGCGCCGAAGGTATCGACGATAAACGCTGGCCGGCACGCCAGCTTGCTTCTCTTGTCGATAGCTGGAAAAACCGCGCCCTTTCACCCGAACAAATTTCTGAAGGCGAAGCCCGCAGCTTTGCCGATGGTCGCGGGCGCAAGCTTTATGCGGCTTATCAGGACCGGCTAAAAGTACTCAACGCCGCCGATTTTGGCGATCTGTTGACCGAAACCATTCGCCTGTTTCGCGAAAATGCCGATGTGCTGGCGGATTTCCAGTCGCGCTTTCACTATATTCTGGTCGACGAGTATCAAGACACCAATGTGGCACAATATTTATGGTTGCGCCTGCTGGCCCGGCGCACCGGCAAGGAAGGCGCAAAAAATGTCTGCTGCGTCGGCGATGATGATCAATCGATCTATGGCTGGCGCGGGGCTGAGGTGGATAATATTCTGCGCTTTGACAAGGATTTCCCCGGCGCAAAGGTGATAAAACTAGAGCGTAATTATCGCTCGACCAGCCATATTCTGGCCGCCGCTTCCCACCTGATTACCCATAATGAGGGACGATTGGGCAAAACCCTTTTCACCGAACAAAATGACCCTGACGAGGAAAAAGTACAAGTCGCCGCCGCCTGGGATTCAGAAGAAGAAGCCCGCGCCATCGGCGAGGAAATTGAGCAATTGCAGCGCAAAGGTGCCAATCTCAACGATATGGCAATTTTAGTGCGCGCCTCGTTTCAAATGCGCGAATTTGAAGACCGTTTTATCTCGCTTGGGCTTAATTACCGGGTGGTCGGTGGCCCACGCTTTTATGAACGGCTGGAGATTCGCGATGCGCTGGCCTATTTCCGCGTCACCTGCCAACCGGCCGATGATCTGGCCTTTGAGCGTATCGTCAACACCCCGCGCCGTGGGTTGGGCGATGCCACGCTAAAAATTGTACGAGATCATGCGCGGGCAAGAAATATCCCGATGATGCAGGCGGTTTCCGAACTGGTGGAAAGTGAAGAGCTGAAACCAAAACCGCGCAATACGCTGAAAACCCTCTACCTCAATTTCACTCGTTGGGCTGACCTTCTGGACAACACGCCACAGAGCGATCTGGCGGAAATGATTTTGGAAGAATCAGGCTATACGGAATTTTGGCAAAATGACCGTTCTGCCGATGCGCCGGGGCGGCTTGAAAACCTGAAAGAGCTTATTCGCTCGATGGAAGAATTTGAAAATATGCGCGGTTTTCTCGAACATATTTCGCTGGTCATGGACGTGGACAAAAACGAAAATCTTGATGCGGTCAATTTAATGACACTGCATTCTGCCAAGGGGCTAGAATTTGACACGGTCTTTCTGCCCGGTTGGGAAGAAGGCCTGTTTCCGCACCAAAGGTCGCTCGATGAAGGCGGCCGCTCCGGGCTGGAAGAAGAACGCCGCCTTGCCTATGTGGGTATAACGCGGGCCAAACAACGCGCCATGATCTGGTTCGTCTCCAATCGCCGCATCCACGGGCTTTGGCAAACCTCCATCCCCTCGCGCTTTCTCGATGAATTACCGGCAGACCATGTTGAGGTGGTGGAAGCCACCGGATCCTACGGCGGCTATGGCGCGGGCGGAGCCGGCGGTTATGGCCAATCTCGGTTTGATACGTCTGACCCTTTTGAAGCCTCCAGCTATTCTTCACCCGGCTGGAAACGGGCGCAAGCCAATTCCTCTAATGCGACTAAAAATAACTGGGGCACACGGTCCGGCCATCAGGCAGGTGGGCGCGATGTGCGCAACAATGCCTCCAGCCGCACCATCGACGGTCAACTGGTGGCAAAATCTGTTGTTGGCGCAGACAAAAGCAACTTTGAACTGGAAGAGCGGGTTTTTCATCAAAAATTCGGCTATGGCCACATCGCCTCGATTGACGGCAACAAGCTCACGATCAATTTCGATAAGGCCGGGCAAAAACGCGTGCTGGATTCGTTTGTTGAACGGCATTAATGGGGAACCAGCTCAATAGAAAGTTAAAATTCTACGGAATTTGTTTGCGGTATTATTACGAATTACACGTAAATTTAAGCCATGAGAGACCATGGCAACTATAACAAGAAGCGTTTTTCGAAACCTTATAAAAAACGCTTTTCTTACCGCAGAAATCTCCAGCCCTTATTTTTGGGCGTCGCCATGTTGTTTATTATGGCAGATTTTCTTAGCAGCCGCGTTTCATTTGGAAATGGTTTTGCAGCCCCATCATTTTCCACGGCTTCCTGCAACATCAAAGGCAATATCAGCTACAATAGTGGACGTAAAATTTTCCACGTTCCAGGCCAAGAAAATTATAGGGAGACCATAATTTCAAGCAGCAGGGGCGAACGCTGGTTTTGTTCTGAAGCTGCGGCACGTGCAGCCGGCTGGCGCAAAGCCCGACGGTAAGGGTCAAAATTCATCCCGGTTCACCCCCCCTACTCTTCCATCACCCATGGGCAACGAGCAGATAGATTGCCAGCACAAAAACGGCAATCATGCTGGTGGTTTCAAGCCAGTTCACCTTGCCATCATCCTGCACCGCTTTCCAAAGTATCAACATTGAAGGAAAGCCCAAAAATATGGCGCTGGTGGTATGAAGATCAATTGGAATAACACCGTTCGTACCGCCCAACACCGGAATAATGCCGGTCTGGGTAAAGATCGCAAGCATAATCATCGCCACTGGCAGCACCAAAAACGGAACTTGCGTAATGGCGCCCGAGGCATTGGCCATGGCAATATTATATTTACCCTGAAAATGCGCCGTACCAATCATTACGAATGCACCAGCGGCCGCAAACACGCTCAAGATGACCGCACCAAACATTTCAGAATATCCGGCTGCTTCAAGTTTGTGCACTAATATGCCGGCAAATTCACCCACCGAATGACCGCCAATTACCGACATGAAAAGACCGGCTGCACCAAATGCAAGAATTGTTTTGATTGGCATCAGGCTTTCGCTAACTTCAACCTCTACCGGTATATCGTCGTCGGACTCTGGCTTGTGGTCGCTGGAAAAACGTTTCACCAACCGCCACGTGGCAACCACCTGCACGGTCAGCAAAATTGCACCGAATACATAAAGGTCGCGCGTATCCAGATAGGTCTCAGCACCGCCGCGCACTTCAAATGCCTTCATAAGCAACATGATAACCCCAAGGCTGAAAAACACTCCGGCCGCAGCCGCATAGAGGTCGGTACTTAACTTCACCAATGGTTGTGGTAGGCTTGCATTCCCCTCCACATCGCGCGGCAATGTTCCGCAGTAAAGACCGAAGGCCGCCGCCCCCACATGCAAGGTAAGCACAGTTACAATAAAGCCAACCCGGGGTGTTGCGGCCAAAACAAAGCCCAGCATCACGAGTTCCGGCACATTGGAAGAAAGGCCTGCCATTGTGCCCGCCACAAACGAGTTCATTTTCTTGCGCTTGGCATAGCCGTCAACAGCCATAATCATCATTTCTGATGAGGCAAAAACCACCAGCAATCCACCGACCCCCAGACCAATACCAGTAAGCCAGCCATGGCCTTCGACCATAAATGTAATGGCGGCAATTATTACCAGCCCGGCAATAAGCAACCAAAGCCATTGTTTGGAATGATGATTATTTTCAGACATTGCTTTTGCTCGCCACTTGTTTGAGAATCTTTAGTTAAAGTCCGCCACATTACCTTTGGTGAGGGTGCGACCGCAAGCAGTTCAGCGATTTCAATAGATATTAGGAAACAAGCACCCGATGTTGCCAAATACCCGCTTTCTGGGTAATCTGCAGCGGCAAGGCGTTGGCAGATTTAAGCATTGGCGGCTCAACGCCAACAAATTGATGTGCGGCAAGCCATAACCCGCCATGGGCAACAATCAAGGTGTTGGGGCCAAGCGCAATAGCCCACTGCATGGCGGCCCAGACACGATCGCAAAATTGCTGGAAAGTTTCACCATTGGGCGGATCATATTTGCCCACCCAGAAATCTGTCGCCCAGTCCCCAATCGGCTTACCTTGATGATCGCCCAGATTTACTTCCATCAAATCATCATCAAACTGAATTTCAAGATTATGAAATTTCGCAACCGCCTCCGCTGTATGGCGGGTACGCGACAACGGGCTGCAGATAATACGTTCAATCGGCTCATTTTTCAGCGCCAAAGCGGCTTTTTCCGCCTGCGCCCTGCCCGTATCATTCAATTGAGAATCCATCTGCCCCTGACAGATTTTATCCTTGTTCCATTGGGTTTCGCCGTGGCGTAAAAAATAAAACGGATGGTTCATGGAACAGGACACCTTTTAGTGATTATGAAGGAATGCGCCTTATCTCATGCATTAGACAGAGCGGCAACAATGCAAAGGCGCTTTCCCCAATATCTACTCAATTCCTGCCAAAGCATCCGCAGTCAAACCCTCTTTTTCCAGCAATGCTGCAAACTTGATGGTCGTGTGATCGTGATATGATGCCCCGATGATTTGCACCCCAACTGGCAGGCCGGCATTGGTGAAATCTATCGGCGCTGCGGTCGCCGGCAGACCCGGAAAAGTCGCAATACCCGGCCAGGCAACCTGGTTACCATAGGGCGCTAAGTCGCCATTGATAATCAACCGGCGCGCTGCCCAATCAGGATTATCATCATGATGGAATGCAGGCACCCCGAATGGTGGCGTCAAAATAACATCAACATGCTCAAACACCTTGTTCCATTGTCTCGCACAACGCATTTGCTTGTCTTTTAAGTCCATCCACCCATGGGCATCAACCGGCGTCCCGCTCGGCATATCACGTGTAATAATGGCTAAAAGCATTTGACGATAATCCGCATGCTCCGCGGCAAGATCAGGCATACCTTCCACATGGCGAACCACACTAACGCCAATGTCTTCCAGTTTTTCCACCAGTTTGCTCAACGGCTTGGATACAGAACCATCAGTTTCAATCGCCGGATGATTTTCCAGCACCAAAACCCGGTAATCCTGCAGCAAACCGGGTTTGGCTTTGGGTAAATTAAGTAAATAGGGGGAATGCTCGTCTGGCCCAGCCAAAACATCAAGCGCCAGTGCCAGATCATCAGCTGTGCGCGCCAAAGGACCAAGAACCGCGAGTTCGGGCGACAAACAATCGCTACCGGGAAATTCATGCCCCACCATCGGAATAATGCCATAGGTCGATTTATGGCCAAACACCCCGCACATATGCGATGGCACCCGAACTGAGCCGCCAATATCGCTCCCAAGTTCAAGTGGCACCATGCCTGATGCAATGGCCGCAGCAGCACCACCGGAAGAACCGCCGGGCGTGCGGCTGGCATCATGCGGGTTGACCGTTCGCCCATAAACAGGACTATCCGATTGCCAATCAGCAAGGGCCATTGGAATATTTGACTTGCCCAAAATTATTGCACCGGCTGCCTTTAACCGTTGGACTGCAACAGAATCTGTTTCGGCATCCGCATCCGCAAATTCAGGAATCCCCCAGCTTGATGGCAGGCCAGCAACACCAACGGATTCTTTGACCGTCATAGCAACACCGAGTAAGGGGCGCTGATCATCCTGATTAAAAGAATCATCAAGAGTTTTGGCCGCAAGCCTTGCCCGTTCAAAATCCCGCACAACAATTGCGTTTATTGGGCCATCGCGCTGTTCAATTCGCGAGATTGCAGCCTCGCATACCTTGAGTGCAGACACCTCCCCTTGCTGAACAGCCATAGCGGTTTGCGCAGCTGTCGCCTTATCGAGGTTAATTTTCATTTGCGACATCGATGTTCCTGTGTCCAGTTTAGTATAAAAGCCGATCACCAAGATTATAGGCAAACGGGAAAATCGCAACCGTGTTGGCGCTAAGATATGAACTTAATTAGGAATATGGCTAAACCTGTTGTTCAGACTGTATTGAAAACATTCAGCTGAGGAAATCTTGAAGTTTAACGATAATCTTTGAAAGGTCGCAATCGACAATCGTTGACGAAACCTTATGCAGCTATTACGGCGCTGCTTAACCTGCCATCTTCCATTTCAAACAATGTCAGAACATCTGCGCCAGACATTGGCTTGGCAAATAAATAACCTTGCCCCTGCTTGCAGCCCATCTGCTTCAACACGTCGAAATTAATGCCGACTTCTATTCCCTCGGCAATAACAGCCAATCCGAGGCTTTGCCCAAGTGCTATAACGCTTCTCACAATAGCCTGACTGTCCAGATTGGTTGAAAGATCCTTGATAAAGGACTGGTCAATTTTGATTTTATCAAATGGTATCGTTCGCAATTGGTGTAAACTGGAATATCCAGTTCCAAAATCGTCTATAGAAATAGAAATCCCCTGCTCTTTCAACAGACAAACGGCATGATTGACGCTATCTGCATCTCCCACAAATGCATGCTCAGTAATCTCAATTTCCAGCCTGTTTGGGTCAATTCCATAGTCATTCATTATATCAATGAGTTCCAACACCATATCTTCATCCCGCAAATCTGTCGGAGAGATATTAATCGCCATGGTTATGTGTTCTGGCCAATGTTGGGCAATATCACACGACAATTTCATTAAATTAACCGTCATTGCACTCAGCAAACCCTGTTCTTCAGCGACAGGCACAAACTCTTCCGGCGAAATATCACCGATAGCTGGATGATGCCATCGCGCCAACACCTCAAAGCCCACAACCTGACTTGAATTAATATCGATAATCGGTTGAAAATTAGGAATAATTTGTTTTGATTTTATCGCATCAGACAAAGTGGCTTCTATGAGCAACTGGCGTTGCATTGCACTTTCCATTGCATCGTCAAAACATACGAGCACGTTGCTGCGGGCTCGTTGCCGCAGGGCAAATCCCAATCGTTTCGCCAACCCATCTATTTCTGGGCGGACAGTATTTCGATCTACTGAACTTGATTTTACTGCTGCAAATGAAAGCCGAATGTTGTACAGTTTGTCTTTTATTTCTATGCCATTTTCAGCAATTTCTGACATCTTATCGACGATTTGATCTGCACGAAAATCTACTTCGTCCTCCGCATCAGATGTACAGATCATATAAAAGACCGCCCCCTCATCCAGTGCAATAAATTCACTTTCAGTAGAAAATTCGGTAAGATTTTTTGCAAACTCGCGTTCCACCGCCCTGCCTACATCAATTCCATGAGCATTCTTCAGCGATTTTGCATTGCTAATTTCTATGGCCAACACAATCCAATAAGGGTTGTCCAATAAAAGAGATGTGGTGTTTACTATACGTTCAAAACCTTTTCTATTGGGTAATCCTGTATTTAAATCAATCAGCTTTTGCCCGTCCAGTTCTGTTTTGATATGCTTTTTGGCAAGAACGGCCGACATTGTTTGTTTTCGCCTGAAATAGCTGTAAACCAACAGCCCGGTCCACATGCTTCCAACGATTGTAATCAGATAGCCGTTTAAGTTTGGGGCAATGTGCAAAATAAGCTCGGATACATTTATCAAAATACCAAGCTTTACATCGAGATAGAAGAATATTGCCATTATACCTGTAATACTCAATATCTCATTGAGCATTCTATTCTTAAACAATGTAATATTCATAATCACCCCTCCGATGAAGCAACAAGCTGAATAGTTTTGACCTATTTAGACCCACTTGCCCGCGACAGACTATAGCATTCTCCTATTGATTGCCGGTTAACCTCCCAATGCAACCTGCATCTATCCCTTTAGATGGTTAATCGAATATTTGAGAGTTCTGAACAATATTAAAGGAAAAAAGACCGCAAAAAACAATCGGTTCATAAATTGGCAATCAAGAGGTGTTAAACTCAAAATTCGGGCCCTCAATTAATTCAGGCCTGGCGTAATTGTCTGACATCTCTTTATCGCGCGGCCACTTGATGTTGAAAATCGAAAGAAAACCTCTTCAGAGCGATATAACGCCGGGATCTATCGGGCATTTGGCATTGCAACGAGCGTCTAAATTTCCCATTTCAGAACAGCTAACGAAGGAAAATGATCGGGAAGATTATTCGATTAAAAATACTGTTCAAAATCGAGATGACATCTACCATGCAAATTTTGGCCCCTTTAAACTTCGCAGTGCATTCCAGCCAATTTACATGGTAACCCCTGACAATCTTTCTCTCTTTGCATTTGAAGCGCTGGTAAGGCCTGAAAAATTAGGCACGATGGTCGTGCCGTCAGTGCTGTTTGATCCAAGCGCAAAATACAATCTTGCCGAACTGGATCGGCTTTGCAGAACCATTCATATCCGCAATTACCAACTTCTGCAAAATGACAATGCAACGTTGTTTTTAAACATTAACCCGGCTCATTTTGACAATGCCAGATCAATTGAAACGGAATTAAAGTACCTGATCACGGATCTCGCTGACTATAGAATACCGACCTCCAGGCTCGTTTGCGAAATCATCGAAACCAAGGCCGTCAACGATGAAATAATCACCCGCCTGTGCGGCGGGTTGCGAGAAATAGGTGTAAAAATTGCCGTCGACGATTATGGCAGCGACCATTCAAACTGGCGGCGGTTCGAGCTGGTTCGCCCGGACATATTGAAACTCGACGGTCTTGTTTTTCGCAATCTTTGCAAAACGCCCGCAGCTGTTCCCGCCTTGAAAAACCTGACAGAAAGCCTGCACGAAATTGGCTGTATTCTGCTGGTCGAAGGCGTTGAAACCAGAAACCAGTTTGAAATCGCGATTGCCGCTGGCGTATCCCTGATACAAGGATATTTCTTAGCCAGACCCCAAAAAACCGCTCAACAATTCCCAATGATTCCAACGGCCCCATTTTTGCCCGGCCAAAACAAAATCCATCACAGTCAGGTTTTCCGCCCGACAATTTCATTCAATGAATTAAGCGGCCCAATCCAATGATATTTAGAAAGTCAACGCCACAATATTTGAAAAACACCACGCCTTTGCAACGCATTCAAGCACGCATAGCTCATCTCAGTGCATTACAATTGTGCATTTTAGACGTGAATGATGATAACGGCGTTCTAATCGTTTTTTGCAATGATGCGCCTATGGAGAAATTCGTAAAACTATCGCTTGAAAAGCACTGGCCGGGGGGAATCGAAACCTACTGCCCGGCAAGCCTTGTGACCGGGTCAAAAAATACTGGAGTTACCGGGCCTGAAGATTATGAAAACATTGCACGCAATTCACGATACCTGAACTGATTTTAGACCCGGCCTATCGGTTTTGATTACAAGGCGAGCGGTTTAGAGCACTTTCGCGGCTATCTGAATCGCTCCATCACTCTAACTATTTGTTTTTAAACACTTCTTATCCGAAAACCGACGACCACTTTTCGGGAAGCGCTCTAGACGCTTTCATGTTTACATGGAAGCAGTCAGGCCACTAAGAGTGGCCCGGTGCTTATGCATCGCCCACGTGAAGGCCGGGCAAAGCCCGATTAGCCGCGAGCGAAAGCATTTGGAGTGGTTCAATCAAATGATGAAATGCTCTAAGTCAAAGCCCCACAAGTAGGTTTAAAATGGCGTCTGCTCCCTTTCTTCTTTTGCAAGATACGTCTACAACTTTCCAAACCCATAATATCGAGCAGAGTACTCCGTGCAACAAACCCGACTATTCCTTCAGGCTAGAAAGCCAGAGGCCAACCATATTTATTCTATCCTGGATGCGGCACTCGAAGAAGAGGGCATGCCGATTTCTCTATTCGAACTGGAAGATCAGCCGGGTGACTGGTGCGTTTCTCTCTATATTAACGAGGATGAAACAGCCCGGTATGAGGGGAAAATTTATGAGCTTTTGGGCAGCGATGCATTTGGCTTGAAAATTGAACGCGAAGAACTGGGCAATATCGACTGGGTAAGCGAAACCTTGCGTGAGTTGGCCCCTGTTAAGGCCGGGCGTTTTATCATTCATGGTTCGCACGACCGCAATGTGCCAAGAGCACACGAATTAGCCATCGAAATTGATGCAGGCCAGGCCTTTGGCACCGGCCACCACGGCACCACCGCCGGATGCCTCGACATGCTGGAAGCCTGCCTGCAAATGCGTGATTATCACAATGGACTTGATTTGGGCACCGGTTCCGGCGTTCTGGCAATAGCACTTGCGCGTGCCACCAATGCAACCATTCTAGCCAGCGACATTGACCCGATTGCGGTGAAAGTCGCAAAGCAGAACTTCCGCCTAAACCATTGTGCGGAAAGAATAAGCAGCGTTGTTTCGCGCGGGGTTGAAAATCGCGCCTTTCGCGAACAAGGCCCGTTCGACCTGATCATTGCCAATATTCTGGCAGGCCCTTTGCAAAGAATGTCGGCTTCCGTTTGCCGAAACCTGGCAATTGGTGGCACACTCATTTTGTCAGGGCTATTGCCGCACCAAAAATCACGTATCATTGCCGCCTATCGTATGCAGGGCCTGACGCTCAACCATTATCATATTCGCGATGGCTGGCTGACACTGGTATTGAACGGATAATTGCCCTCATCAAAGGCACAAACAAGTTATGAAATTACCGGTGATCCATGTTTCAAAATTATGATAATCCGTCCAATCCCTCGTTTGCTGCACCGCGTGTTGCCAAATTGCGAGAAGCGATGGCAAGGATCAATATAGACGGCTTCATCATTCCCCATGCGGATGAGCATCAAGGCGAATACTTACCCGAGCGCGCCGAACGACTAGCCTGGCTGACAGGGTTTACCGGCTCAGCAGGTAGCGCCATAGTAATGACCAATCGTGCCGTCATTTTTACCGATGGTCGCTATACGCTTCAGGTCGAAAACCAGGTCGACGAGGCAATTTTCGAGCTGGAAAGCCTGATCACCAATCCACCGTCAAAATGGATTAAGACTGAAATAGATAAAACCAGCCGCGTTGGTATTGACCCTTGGCTGCACACGGTTTCCGATTTTGAAAAGCTCGCGAAAGCTGTAAAAAAAGCCGGTGGCGAACTGGTGACGCTTGAGCAAAATCTGATTGATGGAATCTGGGATGACCAACCACCAGCACCCTTAGGGCCGACTCAGATTCACCCGATCAAGTTTGCCGGCGTGGAAGCACACGGCAAGATTGCTGATCTCGCGAAAGCCATCGCAAAAAAGGGTGCCAATGCCTGCATTCTTACCGACCCATCGTCTATTTGCTGGACTTTTAATATTCGCGGCGCCGATGTGCCGCACACACCACTGGCGCTTTCATTTGCAATTTTGCATGGAAATGCGCGCCCGCAATTATTCATCAATAAAAAGAAACTCGACATAGAAACCCACGCCTATCTGGTTCAGCTAGCAGACCTGCATCCACCGGAAGAACTGGAAAATGCCGTTGCAGAAATTGCCCGCAAGGGCTCGACAATTATGCTTGACCCCGATCTTGCCGCCCACAGGTTTGCGCAAATCATCGAACAAAATGACGGCAAAATCATTGAAGAAAAAGACCCCGCCCGCCTGCCCCGTGCCATCAAAAACAAAACGGAAATCGCCGGTTCCCGCACCGCCCATTTGCGCGATGGTGCAGCCATTGCAGAATTTCTCTTTTGGCTAGACCAGCAAAAGCCCGGCAGTCAGGACGAAATCTCCGTTGCCAAAAAGCTGGAAACCTGCCGCACAGACTATGGCCAACGCCATCAAATGCCCCTGCGCGATATTTCATTCGACACGATTTCCGGATCAGGGCCTAACGGAGCAATTGTCCATTACCGGGTCAATGTCGACAGCAACCGAACGCTCGGTGACGGAGAACTCTATTTGCTCGATTCCGGCGGTCAATATGAAGATGGCACCACCGACATCACCCGCACCATCGCCATTGGCCAGCCCAGCGATGAAATGCGTATGAACAATACGCTGGTGCTGAAAGGCCACATAGCCATTGCAATGGCACGTTTCCCCCAAGGCACCCGCGGCATCGACCTTGATGTGCTGGCCCGCAACGCACTTTGGCAGCGGGGCAAGGATTATGCCCATGGCACCGGCCACGGAGTTGGTGCTTTCCTTGCAGTGCACGAAGGCCCGCAAGGCATTCATCGCCGCGCCCTGCAGGAGTTTCATGCGGGCATGATTGTTTCAAATGAACCTGGCTATTACAAAGAGGGCGAATATGGTATTCGCATTGAAAATCTGGTGCTGGTGCGCGGCCCGGCAGAAATCGCCGATGGCGATATTGCAATGCTGGGGTTTGAAACGCTCACCCTTGCACCAATAGACCAACGCCTCATTGACCCAGCCCTGCTCACAGATCAGGAACTGCACTGGCTAAATGCCTATCACGGGCATGTGGTTCGCCAACTTTCGCCGCTGGTAAACGATGAAGTGCGCCAGTGGCTGGAACGCGCTTGCGAACCCATGATGCGGGTATTGCCACCGGCTTCGGCATAGTTACATTCCAAAAATTAATCTTAATCCCACAATCATCGCCACGCCAAAAACCAGCACGCTGATAATGCCAAAGCGCAAGCCCACAAGGGCCGAGACGAGAATGGTCAGCGCCTCTTTCCAACCGCTGGTCATGGCAACCGGCACCACAATTGTGGTCAGTACCGCGGCAGGAACCGCATCAAGGGCCGCTTCCACCCGGGGGTGAATGGTTTTGAACATTTTGACCATCACATAACCACCGGCGCGGGTGGCAAATGTCACCAGTCCGAGCGCTGCCAGCAATAGAAAAATATCCGCGCTCATATTACTAACCTTTGGTCATTCGCTTGCGCGTAAACACGTGCTATTTGAATAGAAAGACATCGAAGAGGTGTCCGGCCGGTCAGGCCGCCCTTGCGGAGGCAGTGCACAGCACTATTTGCCGTGAGCGAATTATTAGCTTTTCCATTCGCTTGCGCGTAAACACGTGCGCTCATTTTGCTGCGCCTCTTTGATGATCCAACGCTGATTTTGGTTTGCCAATTGCAGCTGCAACGCCAATGCCAGCAAGCCCGCCAAGCGAGATATGCCAGGGAGAACCAAGTGTCAGATAGACAATGACCGAGGCAATGGCACTGGCAATTACCACCGGCAACCAATTGTCGCGCTTGCGAAACCCCATTGTAAGACCAAGGAAATAAATCGGCAGGATAAGATCGAAACCAAGCGCTTCCGGGTTGGAAATTAGCGAGCTAAAAATACTGCCCATCCAAGCATTAAAAACCCACCAGAAATAAAGCGGTATGGCGAGCGCAAAATAGAACGCCGGGCGCAAACCGCCCTTGTCTTTTTGTTCCTCCGCCCTCACCTCTGCTGCCGCCCATTGCGGGTCGACCATCAGTGCGAATGCCAATGCCTTTTGCCAACCGCTGAAATTATCCATCTTTCGCCCCAGCGACGCGCTGTAAAGTACATGGCGAAAATTAACTGCAAATACCGACAGGATAATCGAACCATAGGCCATCGGATAGCCCCACAAATCGAGCGCCACAAACTGGCTCGCACCGGCAAAGACAAAGGCGCTCATCGTCACCAGTTCGATGGTGGAAAGACCTTTTTCCGCCGCCACCGCACCAAACAGCAAGCCAAACGGGGCTGTTGCCACCATCAAGGGCAGAAACAGCCTGAGGCCGGCTCGGATTTCAGATTTTTGATCAATCAATGAGAATATACCAATAAGATATGCTTGGGAGGCAAAGGTCGCGGGGTATTTTCAAATAGCCTATCCGATATTTTTCAATCTGTCTCAACAATTGCAATGATAGCAATGATCAACAAAACTGATAAACAAATTTCACCCGGGCAAAAGCCGTTTCTTATAAGCCTGCGCATTCATATCGCGAATATCGACGCTGATGCTGGTCACATCAAGCAAATAGCCTTGCAGGTTCTCGCGCAAAATTAGCGCCACATGTTCTTTTTGCTCATCGGTTCGCCCCGCAAGCATAAACACGCTCGCATGTAGAAAACTATCGCCTTTATTCAACAGGCGATAATAATCATACGGCCGGGCCCGGACCTTTATATCATCTGCCTGCATGACACCACTTTCAACGCCGCTATCA
>JALSIJ010000096.1 GCA_026981655.1 Rhizobiaceae bacterium
GTGAACTTTCATCTGATTGATCGACATAATGGTGGTGAAAATAAATCTCAGATCGGGCTGAAAATCTATCACCCCAATGCCACCGTGCCGCTTTCGCGGCGGGTGCCTTTGTTGGAAAATATGGGGTTTAAGGTGCTGGGAGAGCATACTTATGAGATCAACCGGCAGGATGGACAGGCGATTTTTATTCACGATATGGTGCTGGAACATGCTGACGGGATTGATATCGACCTTGCCAACGATCGTGACAGGCTGACATCATGTTGCCTTGCGACCTGGGACGGACGGATAGAAAATGATGGCTTTAATGCGTTGGTATTAAAAGCCGGGGCAGAGTGGCGTGATTGTTTTGTCATTCGCTCCTATGCCAAATATTTGAAGCAACTGCGTACTCGGTTTTCCCAGGAATATATTTGGGAAACACTGGCGCGATATACGGCGATTTCTTCCGATTTGATTGCCTTGTTTCATGCGCGCTTTGACCCGACAATAAAAGGCCGGGAAGAAAAGCAGGAAGTGCTTATTGCAAGTATCGAAAAAGCGCTGGAGAAAGTTGACAGTCTTGATGATGACCGGATTTTGCGCAATTTTCTCTCGTTGATCCGCGCTACCCTGCGCACCACATTTTATCATAATATCGAATTGCTGCCTGGTATTGAGCCTGAAGATTCCAAGGGTGCGGAAGTTTTGGCGATGAAATTTGATCCCAAAGCAATTCCCATGATGCCGGCCCCCAAGCCCTATCGCGAAATATTTGTATCCTCGACGGTGGTTGAGGGCTTGCATCTTCGCTTTGGCCCCGTCGCGCGTGGTGGCTTGCGTTGGTCTGACCGGGCAGAGGATTACCGCACCGAAGTGCTGGGGTTGGTGAAAGCCCAGCAAGTGAAAAATGCGGTGATTGTACCTGTGGGTTCTAAAGGCGGGTTTTATCCCAAGCAATTGCCGGTTGGCGGTTCTCGCGATGAGGTATTTGAAGCCGGGCGCTCCGCCTATAAATTGTTCATTTCATCCATGTTGTCGCTGACCGATAATCTGGTGAACAACAAGGTTGTACCACCTAAACGCACCGTTCGATATGACGGAGACGATCCGTATTTCGTGGTCGCGGCCGATAAGGGAACGGCCACTTTTTCCGATACGGCAAATGCTATTTCTGCGGCCCACGAGTTCTGGCTTGATGATGCTTTTGCCTCCGGTGGTTCTGCCGGTTACGACCATAAGGTCATGGGCATTACCGCGCGTGGGGCCTGGGAAGCGGTTAAACGTCATTTCCGAGAAATGGACCGTAATATTCAAGTTGAGCCGTTTACTGCAATCGGTATTGGCGATATGTCGGGCGACGTGTTTGGCAATGGTATGCTGCTTTCCAAACAAACACGGTTGATTGCAGCCTTTGATCATCGCGATATATTTATTGATCCCGATCCTGACATCGAGGCCTCATTTAAAGAGCGTGAGCGCCTGTTTAATGTCGGTCGTTCTTCCTGGCAGGATTACGATAAATCCACCCTGTCCAAGGGCGGTGGCGTATTTTCTCGCCGGGATAAACAGATTAAATTACCAGCGGCTGCCGCTGCTGCCATTGGGTTAGGCAAGGAAAAAGCCACACCGAATGAAATCATGAACGCCATTTTAAGAATGGAGGCTGATCTTTTGTGGTTTGGCGGTATCGGCACCTATATTCGCGCAAGTTCGGAATCTGATGCGGATGCGGGTGACCGTGCCAATGATGCTATTCGGGTAACGGCGAAAGAAGTTGGCGCTAAAGTTATTGGTGAGGGTGCCAATCTGGGTCTCACCCAACGGGCGCGGATTGAATATAACTTCAATGGCGGGCGATGTAATTCCGATGCGATTGATAATTCTGCCGGGGTGAATTCATCTGATGTGGAAGTTAACATCAAGATTGCGCTTTCATCCGCGATGAAAACCGGAAAACTGAAACTGCCAGCGCGCAATAAACTGCTTGCATCAATGACCGAAAATGTTGGCGAACTGGTTTTGCGCAACAATTATCTGCAAACTCTGGCTATATCGCTGTGCGAAAAACAGGGCATGGATGATCTGGCTTACCAAACCCGCTTTATGCAGGATTTGGAGGCCCGCGAATTGCTGGACAGGCAGGTTGAGCTGCTGCCGGATGATGCGGCTCTACTCGAACGACAAACGGCAAAGCAGCCGTTGACGCGAGCCGAATTGGGTGTAATTCTGGCCTATGCCAAAATAGTATTGCTGGATGAACTTGTCGCCAGTGATGTGCCGGATCTTCCCTATTTGCATGTGGAGCTGGAGCGCTATTTCCCGGTCAAGATGCAAAAGAAATACGCCGATGAAATCGATGGTCACAGGTTGAAACGTGAAATAATTGCAACAGCGCTTGCCAACTCGATGATCAATCGTGGTGGACCAACATTCATGACCCGTATGGCAGATTTAACCGGTGCGGAACCGGATCAGATTGCCCGAGCCTATGTCACGGTGCGTGATGGATTTGATTTGCAGGGATTGAACGGTGAAATTGATCAGCTGGATGCAAAAATATCCGGCAAAGTACAGCTTGAACTTTATCAACAGGTACAAACCCTGTTGCATGACCAGACAGACTGGCATTTGCGCAATGCTGATTTCAGCAAGGGGTTGGAGCCGGTGATTGCCACCTGCCGTGCTAATCTTGCTAAATTGATGCCGGAAATAGGAAAAGTATTACCGGATTTTTTGATTGCGCGTATTGATGAGGAAATTGCTGAATATACTGACCAGAGTGTACCAGAAGCTTTGGCGCGAAAAATTGCCATGTTGAAGGTTACCGGGCTTGTTTCGGATATTGCGCTGGTTGGTAAACGAAGCAAACAATCACTGTTGGTTTCTGCCAACGCACTGTTTCGTACTACGAAAGCTTTTCGTATTGGACGTATTCAGCTTGCCGCCGATCAAATATCCACGGTGGATTATTATGATGGTTTAGCGCTCGCCCATTCGCTGCATTCAATCGATAATGCGCGGCGCGAATTGGCAATCACGGTCTTGTCGGCATTCCCGAAATCGCAAAACCCTACGGAAGACTGGATTGAAGCCAATAAGGCAATCGCGGGGCATGTGCAGAAAACAACAATTGCAATTGCCAGAAGCGGCATTCTCAATGTTTCCCGGTTAATGGTTGCTGCTAATACGCTTTCTGAACTTGCCAAGGCTTGATAATTATCTGAAGGCAGTTCAAGTTAACCCCAACAACTAGAGCGCTTCATTGTTCGATTGAACCGCTCAAAACTGTATTCGCTCACGGCTGCTCGAGGCGTTGCCTCGGCCTACGCGGGTGCGGTGCAATGCACCGGTCGCTTTTCGCGACTTGAGTGCTTCCATGTAAACATGAAAGACACTAAACGGGGAATAACTGACGTGGTTGAAGAACAGGCAGTAAGTAAAACTTCGAAAAAAGGTATATGGGGATGGATGCTGTTTGACTGGGCAGCACAGCCTTTTCACACGCTGATTCTTACGTTTATTTTTGCGCCATACTTTGTTGCGCAAGTGGTGCCAAATGCAGTTGAAGGACAAGCCGCGTGGGGCTATGCCATTGGTATTGGCGGGATAATTATTGCAATATTGTCACCAATACTTGGTGCTATTGCGGATGCGACAGGCCCGCGAAAACCCTGGATATTTGTGTTTGTGGCTATG
>JALSIJ010000097.1 GCA_026981655.1 Rhizobiaceae bacterium
CCGCATCCATTGCAACGGCTGTGCGCAAAATCGCCCCGACATTATGCGGGTCGGTAATCTGATCAAGCACCAGCACCAACGGCTTTTGCTCCATGTTTTCTATGTTGATCGCGGGCAGGGGCGCCGCTTCTAAAACAACGCCCTGATGCACGGCCTCTCCGCCAACCAGCCGACCCAGTCCACCTGTTTCAGCCGGGACGATTTCCAATGCATCAATAAGGGCCGGGTCGATGTTCAATCGGCCAAGCGCATTTTCAGTGGCGTGAAGACGATATTTTTCACGGGCCTGGTTTTCAAGAGCCGCCCTAACCGTGTGCATGCCATAGAGGTAAACCCGGTCGGGCTTCGCCTTGCCCCGTGTACTGCGCCCGCGCCTTTCTTTCCCACGCTTGTCTTGTCCAGGTTTTTCTTGCTGACGTTTGTCCTGCCCACGCTTGTCTGAGTTGCGAAAGGCGGTCTGATTGTCCGCACGTGTATCTGTGTTGCGGGTTGAAAAACCTGCTTTGCCTGCCGGGCCTTTTGCATATCGGGAAGATTGTCGTTTATTTTTCATTGCTGGGGCTTACTTTGTTGCGCGGATTGATTCTATCCTCCCTTCTATAGGGCAGGTGGCCGCGGGTACAATGAGCGAATTACTTCGAGTGTACTATTTATCGCCTTTTTAATGAATATATACCTATTGCCACAGCGCATTGCAGGCATTGGTGATATTGATTGGGAATGTGGTGAAGTTTCGCTTGAAATTGGTTTCAAACCATTTATAGAAGCCATTGTTCCGATGGCTGGTATTATTGGCAATTGGTTCTGGCGCTCTTGGTGACAATCCTTTTTGTATTCATAGCGCTAATAATTCCATATCCAGACAAGTGTTTGGATATATATCTGGCTGCGGAGGAGTGTCCGAGTGGTTAAAGGAGACGGACTGTAAATCCGTTCGCTTAGCGTACGCTGGTTCGAATCCAGCCTCCTCCACCACAGCCATATATCGCGGGTGTAGCTCAATGGTAGAGCAGCAGCCTTCCAAGCTGAATACGAGGGTTCGATTCCCTTCACCCGCTCCAAGTTTTTAAAGGTCCGACCCAAAGAAAAAGATCGCAGATTTCATCCATGGCTGAGAACGCGTTACATTCAGGCTTCTGTCTTAGAGCGGTTCATCTTTAGATGGAATCGCTCCGGATGCTTTCGCTCACGGCTGTTTGGGCTGCGCCCAGCCTGCGCGGGCGCGATGCATTCGCATCGGGCCAGTTTCGCCCTCAAATTGATTTCATCAATTTGCACATCGGGCTCCAATCGTGGCCTGACTGTTTCCGTTAAAACGTGAAACAGTCTAGCACGAATGGTTTTTGTCCTGAACGTGTTAAAAGTCGTATGCTGTGATCACACCGCGATGATTTCTCAGCCCACCAAAACACAAAACACCGGCGTTAAAACGATTCCGTGTAAACAAGAAAGTCTCTACCTCAATGAAGCCTCGATATTGCCGCCGTCCACGGTCATCACATGGGCCGTGGTGCGCGGGCTTGAGGCCAGCATGACAAAGGCATCGCCCACATGGTGGGCCTCGACCTCGCGGCGTAACAGATTGCCCGCCATATATGTATCCTCATCAATGCCGCGTGCCTTGGAGCGCTCGGCAATAAAATCATCATCCAGCAGGCCGGATCGAATACGGTCCGCATTGATGCCATTGACCTGCACACCCTTGGGACCAAGTTCCAGCGCCAGCTGTTTCAGCAAAAAGAAAGTGGCCGCCTTGGGAATACCGTAAGCACCAAAGCCCTTGCCGGGATTAACCGCCTGTTTGGAAACATTGAACAAAATTTGTCCGCCGCGACCCTGTTGCTCAAAAATATGCGCCGCCGCCTTGGCGAATGTCTGATGGGCAAAGAAGTTTAGCTCGAAACTCTTGCGCAAATCCGCATCATCCAGCGCAGCCATTTCGCCGGTCCATGCAGCGCCCGCATTGGAAACCAGAATATCCAACCCGCCAAACTGCTTGACGCAGGCTTGGGTTGCTTTTTCAGCCGCGCCCTTTTTGGTAATGTCGAGCGCCAACCCCGCGTGGAACGAGCCAAGTGCTCCAAGTGCCGCATCGAGCGCGCTTTGTTCAAGATCGACCAGAAATATGTTCGCCCCAAGGGCGGCAAATGCTTTTGCTGTTGCAAGGCCGATGGCCCCGCCACCGCCGGTGATCATAACAATTTTGCCCTGGAATTTTGGCGGCGCGCCTTTGCCAAGTTTGGCCTGTTCCAGCGACCAATATTCCATGTCGAACAGTTTTTCTTCGCTAACCGGGTAAAATCCGCCGCAATCCTCGCCGTTTGTCATGGCCAAAATGCCCTGTTCGGCAAGGTCTGAGGCGGTGGAGGCAGCCTTGGCATTGGCGCTGATGCCAACGGCACCAACACCCTCAACCCAAGCAAGATTGGGCGTTGGCATGAGCAGAGTTTTCTCACCCGGTGCAAAGCGCGCCGCATTGCGTTCAAAATAAGCTGTGTAATTTGCAACAAAATCATCAACTGCTTTTGTTAGCGCCTCGCGCCCACCGGCCAGAATATCGCCGGTAATATAAAGCGGATGGTTCTTGGTGCGAATAACATGATCGGGTGTCGCAACGCCGCGCGTGGCAAGGCTTGCCAGGTCATCACGCTCAAGAAATTCTTGTACATTTTCGCCGGCACGGATGTCCATAACCGGCATTGCCTGATCGCGGTTGCCAGAGAACTTAGCACTTGCATCACCAATAATACCGCGCAGTATGGGCAGAATCTCAGCGGCCTTTTGCAGCATTTCTTCTGATGGAGGGGAGGAGCGTTTTGGTAGCTTGCCGCTTTTTGCCTCAAGCCATTTCTCCACCATATTGGTGTGTTCGATGATCAGGTCATAGGATTGTTTGGCTGAATTCCCAAAGGCAAAATGTCCGTGTTGTTTAAGCAGCAACCCTTCCACATTCGGGTTCTGGTCAAAAATATCAGCCGCCGCTTTCGCCAGTTCAAAACCCGGCATAATGAAGGGAACAACCACAATCCGACCGCCAAAAATTTCGTCCACAACGGCCTCTACTTCCGGCAGGTCGGCCAGTGCCAGCATCGCGGTTGCATGGGTATGGTCCACATACATATGGGGCAGATAGGCATGCAGCAGTGTTTCAACTGAAGGATTGGGAGAGGTCGAATCCAGCAGATTGCGCCGTTGCGCATTGACCATATCTTCATCGCTCAAAACATCGAGCGACCGCAGTTCTTTCAACGGTTCAATGGCAACTGCCGGCAGGCCCGCAGCTTCAATGGTTTCTAAATCCCAACCACTGCCCTTAACGTGCAAAACGTCAACATCGTTGCCATACAGGTCTTTGCGCACAAGTTTGCACGAAGTGTTGCCGCCCCCATGCAGCACCAGATCATGGTCCTGACCGATTAAACGTGACGTATATACCCGAAGTGCCAGTTCCTGATCGGCCGGGTCACTGCCCGCCGCGTCAACGAATTTCTTTGCATCCTCATCACGCCATCTATTAAGAACCATCAGAAGGTTATCCTTTATTGATAAAATTGGTATATTCTCGTTTTAAGCACATATTTTGACAATTGTCAGTATATAGTGTCAAATACATAAAAGGTATTTTATGGCAAAGAATATTAGAAGGCGTACAGCGGGGCAAGTCAGTGGCGAAAGTATCGTCATCGAAGCTGCGTGGATGTATTACCACGACGGGCTCAATCAAAACGAAATTGCCGGAAAACTCAACGTGTCGCGTGCAACTGTGGTCAATTATCTGCAAGACGCGCGCGAGCGTGGTTATATTCGCATAAGCCTCACATCTAATGCTTTTACGACCCACCGCCTGGCGCTGGAACTTTGCGAGGCTTTTGGCCTGAGGTCTGCCTATATATTGCCCGATGGGGTCGGAGATGATGAAGATATATTTCTTCGGGTTTCCAAAGGGGCGGCCCAATGGCTGCCGGACTTGCTGAACAAAGGAGACCGGCTTGGGGTGTCCTGGGGACGCACGGTCTATGAGGTGGCCGAAGCGCTTGAACAGACAGCAATTGAAGATCTCACGGTTTCTCAACTTGTTGGCTCAATGGCAACACCATATGGCTTTACTGCGGAGATATGCTCTGCCCATCTGGCCCAGCGGCTAGGGGGGCGATTGATCAATCTCCACGCCCCGGCAATTTTGCGCGACCCGGATTTGGCAGAACGGCTGCGCCAGGAACCAATCATATCTTCTCAACTGGATGCGCTTAGTCATTGCAATAAAGCGATTTTTGCAGCCGGTTCCTGCCTGTCAAGCAGTCATATTGTCGGTAGCGGGGTGGCGACGCCAGAAGAACTTTTATGGTATGTCGAACATGGCGCAACCGGTGTGCTTTGTGGCCGGTTTATCGACCGGGAGGGCAAACTGATTGCCGGCGCACTGGATGACCGAATGATCGGAGTAACGCTGGATAAACTGGTAGGCCTTGAAATGGGCTTGCTGGTATCCGTTGGCGATGACAGGGTTGTTCCAATGCTCTCAGCCATTGCAGGCGGCTATGTCACTCATTTGGTAACCAGTAGTGAGACTGCCAAAAGAATGCTTGAGACAGTAAAATAATTTTCAGTATTGGATAAAGTTCGCCGCATTTCCGAGCTCTCTATTTGGCAAATTCGGGGAAAAGTGCTGCAAGCCCTTCGGGTGATGCTTTGCAAACACCGCGCTCGGTAATCAGCCCGGTCACCAACCGTCGGGGTGTCACATCAAACGCCGGGTTACCGGCGGGCGACCCATCCGGGCAGATTTGTACAGCAGCAACGGAACCATCGTCCAGCTTGCCCCAGACCTTGGTGACTTCAGCGTCTTCGCGTTCTTCAATCGGAATTTCTGCAACCCCGTCTTTCACCGTCCAGTCGATGGTCGGTGAGGGCAGGGCCACATAGAACGGTATATCATTGTCGAACGCCGCAAGCGCCTTTAGATAGGTGCCGATTTTGTTGCACACATCCCCATGCGCCGTGGTGCGATCAGTGCCAACAATCACCAAATCCACCTCGCCATGCTGCATCAGATGGCCGCCCGCATTATCAACAATCAACTGATGCGAAACCCCGTGGCCGACCATTTCCCACGCGGTTAGTTGCGCACCCTGATTGCGCGGCCGGGTCTCGTCCACCCACACATGAATTGGAATTCCAGCCTCAGCCGCATGATAAATTGGTGAGGTTGCAGTGCCCCAGTCGACGGTCGCGAGCCATCCCGCATTGCAATGGGTGAGAATTTTGATGGTATCTCCGGGCTTCTTTTTAGCAGCAATTTCACGAATGAGTTCCAGCCCGTTAAGGCCGATTTGCCGGTTGCATTCAACATCTTCATTGCAGATTTCAGCCGCCCGGCGCATAGCAACGCCTGCGCGCTGGCCTTCCGGCAGGGGCTTGAGTAGCTCCCGCATGTGGTTCAGCGCCCAGCGCAGATTAATCGCCGTCGGGCGGGTTTCATGCAGCACCTGCCAGGTATCATCCAGCGATGCATCGGATGGATCAATGCCCATCTGTACCGCAACGCCGTAGGCGGCAGTTGCCCCGATCAAAGGGGCCCCGCGTACCCACATATCGCGGATTGCTGTTGCAAAATCCTCGCGCGTGTTAAGTTCCACCACCCGAAACTCGTGCGGCAACCAGCGTTGCTCGATAATTTTTACCGTGCCACTATCATCATCAAACCAGATTGAACGAAAATGTTTTCCATCTACTTTCATGTATATTTTTTTCCTTCAATTTCCCGGGCAAGATCAAGCACCATCGCCATATCTGGCATGCGGGTACGATTGACCACCAATTGACGGCCAAGTTTGAGGCTTGGTCGTTCACATTGGCTGCGTAAATCTTCGTTTTCGATTGATTCAAATTCAATATTATGGGCAAGGCCCAATATGCGGCGGTGCATTTCCACGCCTGCAAAACCAAGCGTATCCTGCCAAATTGCATTCAGCCGATGGCCAAGCGCCTGTTCAGCCGCCAAATTATGTCCCTGATCTTCATAGAGCGTTTTTTGGTACAAAATTCCCCTACGTTCCTCACGCCACAGGCGGGAAAATTCCGTACTGAATGTGGACCATGTTTCATCGACGACTGACAATATCCATTCCCGGTATTCATCGCGCTCACCAGGGGCTTTCTCATGGCCTGCTTGCGCATAATAGGCCATCAGAAAGTTGGCAATCAGCATGCCAATATCAAAACCCATCGGGCCGTAGGTGACAAATTCCGGGTCGATAATTTTAGTCTCGTCCCCGTGCACCATAACCGAACCAGCGTGCAAATCACCGTGCAGCATGGTTTCCGCATTTGTGCAAAATGCGCTCTTCAAGTGCTGTACTTCGACTTTCAGATCAATGTCGGCGCGAAGCTCCGCTACAATATCATCCAGCTGCGGTGTTGTATGACGGTTCATTTCCGCATCAAAATAGGGGTCTGAAAATACGAGGTTTTCGGTGATGTCGCAAAGTGCTGCATTGTCGACAAATAGGGCCACATCTTGCTTGCGTTTTGTTGTGTCCATTGAAAGGTCGGACCCGCGAAACAATGTGCGGGCGCAAAAATTGCCCAATACTTTGGCCAATCCACCGTGGCGAACACCCTGCATCAAACTATGGCGCAAAATCACGTGCGGCGACAAAAACTCCATCACGATCAGCGCTTGTACCTCGTCGAAATAGTATATTTTGGGCACCGAGCCAGGGTCGCGTTCCGCCTGACGGGTTAGCGCGTGATATTCAAAAAATGCCCGTTTCAGCGGGAGGGGCCAGCTATCGCCCACCAAGCGCACATAGGGAAGCGCCTGCTTAACAATGATGCTGGATTTCGAGTTTTCCACAATGAACACAAGATTGAGATTGCCATCACCGACCTCGCGGACCTTCCAGCTTGATGTGTCCCGGCCAAGCCTTGATGTAACCTCGTCAATTTCAACCAGCCGAGCGGGCAGGGTATCCACATCCAAAGGCTTATATGGATTGTCAACGGCGCTCAATATTTCTCTCCCATTAGTTTAGGCAGTACGCCAAAGTAGAATAGCATGCTTCATAATTTGCATGACTGGCTTTATTTCTTAAGCCATTCTTGGAACATTTTTTCCAATTGTCAATAGTTGTTGACAATTGCGCAAAAGTAATTCTATCCTGATATTAGGCTGCTTCACTTTTACATGGAAGCATGTCACGCCACTCAGAGTGGCCCGGTGCTTATGCACCGCCATCGCGGAGGCCGGGCAAAGCCCGATTAGTCGTGAGCGAAAACAAACTAGAGTGATTCCATCTACAGATGAATTGTTCTAGCAGGGAGAATAGGTGTGCCTTCAAGCGCGGTAAAAATAGTTGGTCTGACAAAAGCGTTTGCCGCAAACCGGGTTTTGCGGGGCATAGACCTGGTGCTCAATTCAGGCGAGATTACAGTTTTAATGGGCGCAAATGGTGCTGGTAAATCAACGCTGGTTAAGGTGATTTGCGGCGTTCACGCGCCTGATGCCGGCTCAATTGAGCTCTACGGGAAGCCTTTTAACCCGACGACACCATCTGCCGCCATTCGTGCTGGAGTGGTGACCGTTCATCAAAGTATCAATGATGGGGTGGTGCCTGATCTTGATATAGCGTCCAATCTGATGTTGGACCGTTTGGCCGAGCCGGGCAGCAGTTTTTTTATCAACAAGCGGAAAATCAGAGCCGAGGCGCGAAAAATTGCCGCCGATATGGCACTCAATTTTGATGTGACCCAATTGGTGAGTGAACTAACGCTTGCCGAGCGTCAGCTTGTGGCGATCGCCCGTGCAATGGCGCGCCAGCCTAAATTGCTGATTTTAGACGAGCCAACATCCTCACTTTCCGCAATTGAGGCTGAACGACTGTTCGAATTGCTCGACCGCCTGCGTGAATCTGGTGTGGCCATATTGTATATTTCTCATCGCATGTCAGATATTCGCCGTATTGCCGATCGTATTGTTGCCATGCGCGATGGCGAAATTACCGGCGTATTTGAGGACAAGCCGTTAAATTATGAAAGTGCGGTGGATGCAATGCTCGGCCACGCCATGAGCGATGTTGATCTTGATTTCAAATCGCCTGGCACTCCAATGTTGAAACTCGACAAAATTTGCCTGCGCCGCGGCAGTGAGCCTATATCGCTAGATTTTTACAGCGATGAGGTCGTTGCAATCACAGGTCTTGTGGGCAGCGGCAAGAGCGAACTTGCCGATGTCTTGTTCGGCTTGTCAAAACCCGCATCCGGTAAAATGACCCTTTTGGACAAAGAATACCGGCCCGGTTCTTCAGAAAGTGCGATAAAAGCAGGCGTGTTTCTTTGTCCAAAAGACCGCGCCTCAAATGCCGTCATTCAGGGGTTTGATATTACTGGAAATATCACCCTGCCATTCCTTTCCAGATACTCATCCTTGTCATTTTTAAGTTCAGCAAAAGAGCGTGATATTGCACTGGGTACAATCGAAAAATTGGGTATTGTCTGCCAATCGGAAAAAGATGGTATTGGCACACTTTCCGGCGGTAATCAGCAAAAGGTAATGGTTGGTCGTTGGCTATCGCAGGAATCAGAAGTGCTTGTTCTGGACGAACCGTTTCAAGGGGTCGACATCAAAGCCCGCCGCGACATTGGTCAAAAAATCAGGGATACGACAAAGGGTCGGGTGACAATCGTCATGGCATCAGAAATGGATGAGGTTTTGGAAATCGCAGACCGGATAATCGTGATGGGTGAACACACCATAAAAGGCAGGCATCAAAACAGCAACATTGATATTAATTTGGTGCTGGCACAGGTCGCAGGCCTTGCCGCCGCCGATGAATTATTGGTGAATTAGGTGATTAAAAAAAGAAAAAGTGACCGGAATTAATGGGCAATAATTGAATATGAAAAGTGAAACAAACAAAAGTGCTCAAGATGCTGGCACCAATAAACCGGGTAATGGAAGCAAGTTGACAGATTTTGTCATTCGCTATGGTTTTCTGGCCCTGCTTTTGGGGATGGTTTTATTTTTCTCGCTGGCAGCAGAAGGGTTTGCCGGGCCATATAGCGCTGTATTTATCTTTCAATCCGTAGCCATTACCGGCATTTTGGCACTTGGTGTAACAGCCACGCTGGTGGTTGATGGATTTGATCTATCCATCGGGTCAATCGCCACATCAGCCTTGATGCTGTCTGCCTATGTCATGGTTGTCTGGGAAATGAACGCATTTGTTGCGGTTGCGGCCTGCCTTGTTATGGGGGCGTTTGTCGGGTTCATTAACGGTATTCTGATCGTAAAAATGCGTGTGCCTGATCTGCTGGCAACGCTTGGTATGATGTTTCTTCTCATCGGTTTGCAGCGCATACCAACCGAGGGTCGTTCAATCGCTACCGGTATGAAACTACCAGGCGGGGAAGTGGCAAATGGCAAATTCCCTCCGGAATTTCTTGCCCTTGGTCGCCACCGTCTCGATTTTTTCATTGATAATCTTATTCCTTTATCCGTCGTTTTTTTGGTGGTTATTGCGATACTCGTCTGGGTGTTTTTGGAGCTCACCCGTCACGGCCGTTTGATGTATGCAATCGGTTCAAACGAGCGCGCGGCAAGTCTGGCGGGTACAAATGTCAATCGTTACAAAATTATAGCCTATATGATTTCCGGTGTGCTTGCCTCTGTTGGCGGGATATTGTTGTCAGCCCGATTGGGGCGTGGAGATATTGCATCTGGAAATAATCTGTTGCTGGATGCCGTTGCTGCAGCACTTATCGGTTTCGCCGTCCTGGGGGCTGCCAAGCCCAATGCTTTTGGCACAGCAATCGGCGCATTGTTTGTGGGTATTCTTTTACAGGGAATGACCATGATGAACGCACCATATTACACTCAGGATTTCGTTAAGGGAGCAGTGCTGGTCGTCGCTCTCGTGTTCACCTTTGCGCTGTCAGGCCGGCGTGGGGGTGGCCATACATAACTTTTCATTGAACCAACAGGGAGAAACATAATGAAACTATCACGTCGTTTATTCATGTCGTTTGCAGGAGGATTTGCAGCGCTTACTACGGGCTTTATCGCCCCATCATTTGCGGCTGAAATGCCCGCACCATTTGATGACCCGGGCAAGGTAAAAATTGCCCTGGTGCGCTATCTTTCAACCGGCGATTTCTTTCAGGCCTATCTTTCAGGCGTAGAAGCGCAAGCCAAAGCCATTGGTGTTGATCTGCGAATTTTTGACAGTCGTCAGGATGCAGCACTTCAGGCTGATATGGTCGATCAGGCCATCGCTCTTGGTGTTCAGGGTATCATCGTTCAGCATGGATTAACTGAATCTATGCAGGCAGCCGTGCAACGCGCATTGGATGCGGGCATTAAAGTGGTGGCTTTTGATGTGAATGTTAAAAACCCGAAAGTACCACAGGTCGAACAATCTGACCGCGACCTTGCAAGACTGGCGCTTGAACAGGCCATTAAGGACAATGGTGAAAGCTTTAAAGCGGGCTATGTCTATGTGCCTGGTATTGCACCCCTCGATCGTCGTGATGAGACCTGGGTGAAATTCAAGAAAAAATATTCAGGCATTGACGAAAAAGCGGTGTTTGGCACATTGGACAATCCAATCGCCAACTCGGTCGCCAATCAGGCGCGTTCTGTTCTGCAGGCAAATCCTGATATTACTGTGATGTTTGCACCCTATGATGAGTTTGCAAAAGGCGTAAAAATCGCGGTGGACGAGGCTGGCCTTACCAGCCAGATCAAGATTTATTCAGCTGACGTTTCCACAGCTGATATTTCAGCAATGCGCGAGAGCGGTAGTGCATGGGTTGCAACCGCAGCAACCAACCCTGCAGTTGTGGGCGAAGTTTCAGTGCGCACTCTGGCAATGTTGCTTGCAGGTGAAGACCCGGGCCAGAATGTGATCATTCCGCCAACGCTGATTACTCAGAAAATGCTCAATGATGCAGACATTAAAAACATGGAAGACCTGTCCGCCAAACTGCCACAGTTTGCCCATGCGGCTGTGTCTGTTCCAGCCTGGATGCCTTTGCCTCCGCGCTAAGACCAGCAATAATATAAAACGCAACAGACCGGGGGCAAAAATGCTCCCGGTTTTTTATGTCTTGCTAAAATCCAGCCGTGGTTTCCAAGTTTCTAGCAAGATCATCGCGAAAGCCACGACAAAGACAAAATAAGTGCGGTCATCTGGCAGTGGGAAGGTGATGAACTTGCCGACAAAACTAAGGATAATGGCAACCAGCATTGCGGTTGCACGACGGTTCGGTGCCATGCCAGCACGCGCCAGCATGCCCCAGGAGAATAGCAGAACCAGCATAAGTTTGGGCCAATTATTGTTTTGCAGCGCTACCGAGATGCCGCGAGCAAGGCCTTTGAAATAATCCAGAATAGAAAAATCTGGATCAAAATCAACCATTGTGTTTTGTATTTCCACATTGGAAAAATAGAAATGTGCCCACCATCCGGGGTGATTACTGCCGCTGGTAATCCAGAAATAACTGGCAAGGGCCGCGCCGAAAAGTGCAAACAATCCGAGCTTCCTTTGGCTGAACAAGATTGCCGAAAGGCATAATGCGAACAGGAAGATGATATTGTCCGGGCGTACCAGGAACGCCATAAACAGCAAGGGCAGGGCCGCAAGATCATTACCGCGTAACAGCAGGTAAATTCCTCCCAAACAGAATGCTGCAAACATTAAATCCGGCGTCGCTATGCGCGGCATATAGAAAAACCCCGCCAGCAGCATGATGGAGATAACCACGGGTGCCGCCTGCGCAAAATCACCGCGTATCATCCAGACGAGGCAAATTCCGCCAAAAATCAGCGACGAAATTACGCTGATCCAGATGGTTGCATCAACCGGATTGGCAATCTTTCCTAAAAACTGCACGGCCGAAATATAGGCAACTTTCACCTCATACATAGGCAGCATCGAATAGAATGCATCCGGGTTGGCATAGAGATGCAGATTATAGGGGTTTCCGGCCTTGAGATTGTATATCTGATTTTGCGAAGCGCGCGCCTCGATCATATTCCATGCTTTTTGGTGTAACTCCTTAGCGCTGCTACCATCAGTTTGAATGGCGGCGGCAATATAGGGTGCCATGTCCCAGTTATATTCGGGCTTTTTCAAGCCGATAACCGCAATTGCGATTACAAACAACACAAACAATATCACAGACAGCCGTTCCAATATTGATTTAGACAGGATCGGCCGCATTAATGCAATTACTGCTTTGGGAGACCAAAACAGTTCTTTTTGCTGATTATCGTTTGTGACGCTCATAGGCCATCCATTCAAACTTAATTCAACCGGGCTTAACCGACCTGAGATTTGAGGAACTTGGTAACAATTTTAACCACCCCTTCACCCAGGACACTGTCGAGAGCGGCGATAAACTGGTCCACATGTTGCTTTTCTGCAATCAACGGTGGTTCAAGGCGAATGACATTGCGGTTATATTCGGTAAATGCCACCAGCACATCATGGTCGCGCAACAGGGCTGCCCCGATGAAGCCGGAAAGTGAGCCTTTGAGCTTGGCGTCCAGCAGTGATACGGCAGTCTTGATGGCGAAGGGCAGGGTTTGCGAGAAATCCTGCAACTCCAGACCAATCATAAATCCTTGGCCGCGAACATCCTTGATGATCTTTGGATATTTTTCCTTCAGTCGGTTAAGTTCCTGCAACATATAGTCGCCGGAACGCGCCGCATTGCCGATAAGGTCTTCATCATAGAGAATATTGAGGCCTTCGATTGAGGTAATGCAGGCTTCGCCAATGCCGCCAAAGGTGGCTGCCGCATGGATCATCGCATTGGCCGGTTTGCCATAGGCTTTCATATAGATTTCTGTGGTGGTGATCATTGCCGCCATAGCGCATTTGCCGCCGCCGAGAGATTTTGCCAATGCCGTTACATCCGGCACGACGCCCGCATGTTCAAACGCATAGAAACGACCTGAGCGGCCAAGCCCGCACTGAACTTCATCGGCAATCCATAAAACATTTTTTTCATCGCAGAGCGCGCGTAACTGCTGCCAAAACTCAACAGGCGCCTGAATAATGCCGCCGCCACCCTGAATGGTTTCAAGGCAGATAATGCCAATTTCCGGGTCATTGTTGAGGGCTGTGCGAATGGCCTCAATATCACCAAACGGTACTTTTTTAACATTATTGACCAGATTAAACTCAGAGCGATAAAGTGGACTGTCCGTCAATGATAACACGCCCTTGGTTTTACCGTGGAAGGAGTTTTCCGCATAAAGCACCTTAGAGCGTTGTGGCCCTTGCGCCTGTTCTGCAACCTTGATTGCAGCTTCCATTGCCTCAGAACCTGATGAGCCAAGAAACACCATATTTAGATTGCCGGGCGAAATGGTGGCCAGGTTGTGTGCCAAAGCTGATGCATATTGTGATAGAAAAGCCATAGCAATTTCATGGCGGTTTTCGTCTTGAAACTGCTTGCGGGCTGTCAAAATGCGTGGGTGGTTGTGGCCAAATGCGAGCGAGCCGAAGCCACCGAAAAAATCAAGGATTTTGCGACCCTTATCGTCGATATAATACATGCCTTCAGCGCGTTCGATTTTCACTTTATGAAAACCCAGCAGCTTCATAAAATGATATTGGCCCGGATTGAGGTGGGCCTTGAAAAGATCCGTCATCTGCTTGAGGCTCATTGATTTGGCCTCTTCAACGCCCAGCAATGCGGGTTTGTTGATGCCGGCAAGTGCTGGTGTTTCACTCATAGTGCGGGCTTCTTCCTCAACGATGGTTTTGGTTGGCATATCAAGCATTGAACTAATCCTGGTTAAAACGGATGAAATTTCTTTTATTCAAAATTCAGGTGGCCTCGGCCGTGGGCGCCGTACCGTGAGCGGTATCATTGCCCGCATCCTTATTGGCCCGATATTCCCGGTAGGCGGAAATCAGCATATCTTCATCGCGATATTGCGGAACCCAGCCAAGCTCGCGTTCCCCCTTTGAGCAATCAAGAATGCAAACCTCATCAGCAATCATATATTGCTCGGGGTCCATAATTGGCATGTTCATCCAGTCCAGCATATTCAAGGTCATTTTAACCAGTGGCGCAGGCGTTGGCAGCAGGATAGACCAGCTATTGGCTTCCTTGATCAGATCGCCCAAAAGCCTGCGCACCGGTGGCGGGTTGGTTGAACCAAGATTGTAAGCCTCGTTTGGAAAGCCTGCTTTCCACGCAAGACGGGCGGCTTCCGCACAATCGAACACGGAAATAAACTGATACGGGTTTTTACCGGAGCCGATCATTGGAACCGGCAGGTTATAGTCGATCAGTTTGAATAGCTTTTCCAGAATTCCAAGACGGCCGGGGCCGATAATCAGGCGCGGACGAAACAGCGAAATATTAAACCCTTTTTCACGCCATTCAGCTGCCAATACTTCGGTTGCAAGCTTGGATTCTCCATATTCGCCAATCGGTGCGACCGGGTGGCTTTCGGTCATTGGGTTGAATATTGTGTGGCCATAAATCATGTCTGTCGTAAAATGAACGAGGTTTTTAGCGCCCGCTTTTTCCATTGCATTCAAAATGTTTCGCGTACCGAAGAAATTGACCGGCCAGAAAAAATCATAGCGCTCAGCGCGGGTCACAATCGGGCTCAACATCATGGCCGACATGTTATAAATAGCATCCTCGGGCTTGATTTCGATTTTGTCGAAATCTTCCGGCCTGGTCACATCAAGGGTAACAAATTCAACCGCATTTTTTTTCGAATGGTAATGGGCATGGTCGCTGCGCTTAATATCGCCAACGACGACCTTTTCGCCGTCCTTTGTAAGCTGTGCTGCCAGATAACTGCCGACGAACCCATCGCCACCATATATAATGTGTCTCATGCTTTTATTCTCCGGCAACCGATGCCACGTGTTGATTAGATTGAGCTGTTTTGGTTGGTTCGTGTTCTTTGGTTCCGCCCTGGGCAATAAGAACCGTGCCGATGCAAATGAAGCCGATTCCGGCAATCCGCCAACCGTTCAGGTCTTCGGCAAATACCAACCAAGCGACGATAGCGACCGCCACATAAGCTAGGCTCAGGAAGGGGTAAGCAAAGGATAATTCGACTTTAGTCAGCACATAAAGGTGTGATGCCATTGAAATGACAAAGGTTAGCAATCCAGCGAATACCCAAGGGTTAAATACGACTTTGATGATAGTAAGGACGACGGCTGGAATGGTCACTGGAGAAACCATTTGAATCGCGCCGAGATTGGTCATCCCATATTTCAGCATGATTTGCGCGGCTGCATTGGTAAAGACCGTGAACAGAATAAAGTGAATATAGTTCATTGCCTTTGAACCCCAAAATTAACAGCCTCAAAACCGTCGCCCCAATAGGGAGGAGGCTATATAAAAGCTGTTACATTCGCGTGAAAAAACCTGGTAAAGGACCGGTGGAAATTTGTGGTGGGAATTAAATAAATTTGTATCAATTGACAGGTAAGGTATTGATTTGTCTTGGTTTGCAAAAAAAGGCCATCAAGTGAGAACTCTCAAGTCTTAAAAATAAAACCACATGCCTTGAGCTGATATGCAGTTCAACCGGCAACCCGTCGCCAGAAATCAGACATGATGGCCGGGTCGCGAAGTGCTTCGAGTTCTTGCCAATTGGGAAAGGCCTGTTTGAATGTATCTGCCGACATGCGAGCATCCTTATAAGGATTGATCGCACCGCCGGCATTGATGGTTATCCGGTCGAGGTCATTTAACAGTGCCAGGGTCCTTTTCCCAAAATTCGGAAAATCCAGTGTCAGCGTAAAACCCTCGCGCGGGAAGGACATGAAGCCGGGGGAGGCGACATCGCCAAAGCGTTTTAAAACAGTCAGAAACGAACCATGTTCGGCCGTTTGGGTGGTCTTTATCAGGCTTGATACGACAGCCTCTGCATTTTCCAATGGCACAACAGATTGATGCTGAAACAGCCCTTTGGGGCCGTAGAGCCGGTTCCATTTTCCAATCCCGTCTAGCGGATAGAAATAGCTGCTGCACTTTGTCTGGCTAATCACTTCACGTTTTTGCTGCTTGTGATAATAAAGCTGATTAAACGCCTTCAAAGCCAAACCGTTTATCAAAGATATTGGCGGTGTGAACGGCACGGAAAGAAACGGCTTCGTGGTTGAAAAGCCAAGATTGCCATTCTTGGCATGATTGCCGTTTAGCAAAATACCGCGCCCAAGTTTTTGGCCCCTGGCGAGTGAATCAATCCACGCAACGCTGTATTCATTGTTGCGGTCCGCCTCTTCAGCCATATCAAAATAATCGCCCAACCGCTCAAATTTGATGGACTGCTGTTTAATGTCAATGGAATGAACTTTCTTCAAGCGGATGGTGGCGCTGGTGATATTTCCGGTCAGTCCCAGCCCGCCAATTGTTGCGCAATACAGCACCTGGTTTTCTTGTCTTGAGCATTCCAACGGCGGCTGATCGGAGCGTTCCAAACCAAAGCTTTCAACGTGGCAACCAAATGTACCGGTGCGGTGATGGTTTTTGCCATGCACATCATTGGCAATCGCTCCGCCAAGGGTGACAAATTGCGTGCCCGGGGTCACCGGTAAAAACCAACCTGTCGGAGTGATATGGCGAAGAATATCACACAGTAATATACCCGCCTCACAGCAAATCTCGCCGACGGTCTCGTCAAATGAAATGACTTTTGATTGGGCGCGATTATCCAGCAACATGCCCTGATCATTGTGGCAGCTATCGCCGTACGAGCGCCCATTTCCAAATGGCAGCGAGCTTAAGCTGGCATTGTTCAGATCACCTGATCGCCAGGCCTTTGCTTGCCGTTCAATGTGGGTATTTCGGCCCCAGCTCTGGTAATCTTCGTGTTCCATTGATGACCTAATACAGTGTTGCAAAAACCATCAAGGCGACACCGGCCGCAACCATTATCTGGCTGCGCCAATCGCTCATGATGAACACCACCGGGTCGTCATCCATTTCGCCGCGACGGGCGAGAATCCAGATGCGCACGATAATATAAAGCACCAGAGGGCACAGCAGCCAGATCATCCGTGGATATGTATAGAGCGCCTTAACTTCAGCAGAATCAATATAAAGCGCCAGCACCAATACCGAGGCAAAGGCCGAGGCAATGCCGCTTTGACCGATTGTTTCAATGTCGATTTTTCTATATCCGCGTCCGGTTGTGGCGCGGGTCGCATTTTCATCCATATCGCTTAGCTCAACAAAGCGTTTTACCAGAGCAAGCGAGAAAAAGAAGAATACTGAAAATGCCAAAAGCCATGAGGAAATATCAGTGCCTGTTGCTTCACCTCCGGCAATAATTCTTATTGTATAAAGCCCGGCAAGGGTCATGATGTCGACCAGCAGGGTTCTTTTTAGATAGAGTGAATAGGAAAGCGTAACCGCATAGTACAGCAGCAAAGTCAGGGTGAAATCGATGGGTAGCGTTAGAGATAAAGCAAATGATAGCGCCAGAAGGGAAACCATCATGATAACGCCATGCTTGATGGGAATAGTGCCCGCCGCCAACGGTCGGTTCCGCTTTTTCGCGTGCTTACGATCTATTGGAAGGTCAATCAGGTCATTCAGCAGATATACGCTTGAGGCACATAGGCCAAATGCGATAAACGCTAAATAAGCATTGGCGATAACGTCTAATTCAAATATCCGATGGTCTAATACAAGCGGCACGAAAATCAATGAGTTTTTCAGCCATTGATGGATGCGTATCGCCTTGAGATAGGTTTTTATCGACGGTTTTGGTTGATCAAACAATAGCGCGTCGCCCTGTTGCGAATCGCGCCATTTTAGCGCCTTTGCATCCGGGCTAACGACGATCGCATTTTTGGCTTTTCTCCAGATTTTAATGTCACTGGCATCATTGCCGGCATAGTCAAATCCGCCTTCGCCATATCGTTCCACCAATGCGGCGGCTTTTGCCTTGCCGCGCAAATTGATGTTTTTATTGCTGGCCATAACCTCATCAAAAAGCCCCAAATGGGCGGATACCGCATTGGCTGTTGTCTCATGGGTGGCGGTGACGAGTATCAGTTTTCGCCCCCGCGCCTTTTCAGATTTCAAATATTCGATAAATTCGCCATTATAAGGCAGTGTGGAAACATCAAGTTCCACCCGATTGGCAATTTCTTCTTTCAGCTGAGATTTACCTCTCATTAGCCACACGGGAAGAAAAAATATCCATAGCGGGTTGCGCTTGATAAGTGCGAAGATCAACTCATAAAGCGTGTCACTATTGATCAATGTGCCGTCAAGATCGACACATAATGGCCCCACGGGCTTGGTTTTCTGCGGTTCTTCAACTTTTTGAAGCATGTTTATACAATCTGAGATCAACCAGTTTGCGCAATTGCGCTGTTTCACATTTGCCTCAAGTCTAACTCAAATTGTTTGGAATCCCGTTAACTTGCCCCTCTCCACGGGCTTTGAGTATCTTGTTTGTGTTTAAAAAAATGCCGCCTAAGGTGATGTCGAAATTTAATGTCGCAATTAGATAAGCGCCGCTATGGCAATCTGCAGGATATTGGGCAAAATCTTGCTGTAAATAAATTTGGCGAAGTTAGGAAATCTGGATGAGAACCCATGCGCGCGCAGTGGTAATTGGTGGCGGTGTTGTTGGCGTTTCAACATTATACCATTTGGCAAAAAAAGGCTGGACCGACAGCGTGTTGATTGAGCGCAAGGAGTTGACCTCCGGCTCTACATGGCATGCGGCAGGCCTGTTGCCCTTGTTCAATCTTTCCTATTCTGTTGGCCAGATCCACAAATATTCGGTCAAACTCTACAGCGAGCTGGAAGCGGAAACCGGGCAGAACGCGGGCCTTTCTGCGGTGTCCAACATTCGCCTCGCCCGCACGCAGGATAGAATGGACGAATATCACTATTATGCAGGCGTTGCCCGAACCATTGGTGTGGATGTCAAATTCTTGACACCCGATGAAGTGAAGGAAATCTGGCCATTATGCAATATAGATGGCCTGATCGGCGCGATACAGCACCCGGAAGATGGCTATATTCAACCGGCAGACCTGACCCAGGCGATGGCAAAGGGTGCGCGTGAACTTGGCGCTGAGATCAATCGCTATACATCAGTCACCGCGATCGAACTGCAGGAAAATGGTGAATGGCTGGTAAAAACCGACAAGGGCGATATTACCTGTGAGCATGTGATTTCCTGCACCGGCAACTTTGTTCGCAAGACCGGCGCAATGGTCGGTTTGGATATTCCGGTCATTCCCGTACAGCACCAGTTTATCGTTACCGAGCCGCACCCGGATATTGTTGCACGTCAAAAGGCCGGGCTGCCGGAAATGGGCGTGCTGCGTGAAAGTGATTCATCCTGGTATATGCGCGAGGAAAATGGCGGCCTGCTGCTTGGTCCCTATGAAGTTGGCGCGCCGTGCTGCTATGTGGATTCTCCAACCGATGATTCCGAATATGAACTGTTTCAGGAAGACCTCGACCGGCTGATGCCCTATGTTGAAACCGCAATTGAGCGGGTGCCAGCTTTTGGCGAAGTCGGTATCAAGAAAATCTACAATGGCGCGATCTGCTATACGCCGGATGGTTCACCCATTATAGGCCCTGCGTGGGATCTGCCCAATTTCTGGCTGAATGAAGGGCATTCCTTTGGTATTACTGCGGCAGGCGGTGCCGGTTGGCAATTGGCTGAATGGATTGTCGAGGGCGAACCTTCAATTGACATGATGGGCGTCGACCCGCGCCGTTTCGGCCCCTATGCGGGCAAGGGCTATCTGCTGGAAAAGAACGAAGAAGCCTATGCCAAAGTGTTTGCAGTTCATTACCCGGATGAGGAACGGGTTGCCGCGCGTCCCCTTAAACGCGCGCCCTGTTATGATAGAATGAAGGCGCTGGGTGCGGTGTTTGGTTCCGTTTATGGCTGGGAGCGCCCAAACTGGTTTGCACCCGAAGGCTATACCATCAAGGTGGATGAGTTGGAGAAGCCCGATGTGTTGTTGAACGACAACCACCCCAAGCCGGATGAAAATGGCGAAGTTAAAGAGCTTTGGTCGTTCCGCCGTTCCAACTATTTTGAGCATGTGGGCAATGAGGTGAAAAACGTCACTGAAAATGTCGGCCTGCTCGATATGTCGGCCTTTGCCAAATGCGAAATCTCTGGCCCCGGTGCGCGTGAATGGCTGGAAGGCCTGCTCACCAACAAGGTGCCGAAAAAGAGGGGAAGGGTAGGGCTGACCTATTTGCTCACCAGCGAAGGTGGGGTGCGCTCTGAATTCACCATCTATGAATGGAAGCCGGGTAAATTCTATCTGGTTTCCGCTGGCGCACTGGAGCGTCATGACCATGATTATCTGAAAAAAGCACTGCCGAAAGATGGCAGCGTTTCTTTTCGTCCTTTGACCGAGCGCTATGGAGTGCTGGTTCTGGCCGGGCCGAAATCCCGTGAGGTCTTGCAAAAGCTCACTAAAACCGATCTTTCCAATGAGAATTTCAAATGGTTGAGCGGCGAGCCGATTTCAGTTGGTTTAGCCGAATGCCATGCGCTCAGGGTCAACTTTGTTGGTGAGTTGGGCTTTGAACTGCATCACCCGATTGATATGCAAAATACTATTTTTGATGCTGTTATGGAAGCCGGCAAAGAGTTTGGCATCAAGCCGTTCGGCATACGCGCAATGGATGCCATGCGGCTTGAAAAATCCTATCGACTTGTACCGCGCGAGCTCTCGATTGAATATTCAGCCTACGAATCCTGCCTGCAGCGCTTTGTTCACCCGGACAAGGGTGATTTTATCGGCCGTGATGCACTGCTGAAACGCAGTGAAGCGGGCGAAAACTGGCAATTGGTGACGATGGAAGTGCACGGCATTAAAGACGCTGATGCGCGTGGGTCTGAACCAATCTATCTGGGTGATGAACTTGTTGGGCGCGCCACCTCCGGCGGTTATGGCTGGCGGGTCGAAAAATCTCTGGTGCTTGCAATGGTGCCACCACGCCTTTCCGCAATCGGTACGGAACTTTCAATTACTATTCTGGGGGAGAGCTACAAAGTGACGATCATCGAGGAAAGCCCGTTTGACCCGGCAAATGAGCGGTTAAGGGGGTAGGGTGGTTCAGGTGGATTCCGGCAAAAATCTAAAACCGGATCGGAATTGTTCCTGAAAACAACAACCAAAGCCAACCGATTACGCTGATCAGCGCCATTGGAACAACTGGTGGTGCCAAACGCGGCAAGACAGCCAGGGCGGCGGTAATTGTTATGATTAGACTGACAATGCCGATTGGGAAAATATTACTGCCCTGAACTACGCTGCTTGGCCAAATAATAATATTAGCCCAGGTGAAAGCACTCGGTTGCGATAAAATGGCCTGATTTTCATAAACCATAGCGAAGGTTGGGAAATTCAAACTGATGCCAATTGCGGCAATTGAGGCCAGCGACAAGGTGCAAAGCAACCCCATTCCAAGGCCAACAGCTCGAGGATAAGTCGGCAAGCCTTTTACGGCGGTGTACCAATAACCACCCCAAAAAAAGAAGCGGCCAAATATCCACATTATGGTCATTAGTGTGATGATGCGCAGATATGATCCCGACAGAAATAGCGCAGCAGCAAGCAGTGCAGCGGCAAACATGAGAAATTGTTCGGTTGTGTTGCTCAAAAACTGGGCATGGACGCGGTTGTGCACATTTATTGCCGCAGCCCGGTTGCCGGAATTTGCCGGGTTGGCAGAACTATCCTTGGTTTCAATTTGCCAACGGGTAGCACCTACCGCCAAAAATCCAACAAATAGAAGCAGGCTGGCTAAAAATATATGGGCAAAGGCAAAAGCCAAGCGGGCAGAAACGCTGTTGATTGAAGCCGTCAAGTCCTGCGGTATCAGCCACCATATGAAAAACAGAACAGTAAAGAAAAACAGCCAGCCCGATGCAATCCATTTTCCAAGCGTGCGTTTGTTGACATTTATGTCATTAGCAACTGGCTCATTCATGTTTTTAACTCCGTTGCTGCCTGGGCGTGATTGATTGTTATTCTGAAAATACATAGCACAGATTATATCATGCTCTGAACCGGTAAACACTCTCGGCCGCTACCTCCGTCTTAGGGCCTGTTTCGAAAGCAGTTGAAAAATATCAGTGGTTTGTGATCCATTCGGATTGTCAAAAATCCGCATACAAAACATTGCGGCTCATGTACTATCAGTCAAATGTTTTATCTCTTAGATATTTAGTCGATCGGGAACACTTGAAATGCCTGCATTATACGACACTATCGGCCTAAATTATGCAGATCTTCGCAAGCCTGATGCGCGAATTTCGCGGGCAATTGAGCGCGCGCTGGGCAAGGCCCAATCGGTGCTGAATGTCGGCGCCGGTGCCGGTT
>JALSIJ010000098.1 GCA_026981655.1 Rhizobiaceae bacterium
CGGGGAAAGTGAGGTGGTGGAATGGACCTCAAGCGGCATTGGCTGGCGCGCTGCATATTCCTATGATGGCACTCGTGTGCTTTTGCAACATCGTGGATATTGCATCAGGATATTTGGCAAACGCATCCCCCTACCCTTTACGCTGTTATTTGGCCAAGCCAATGCCGAAGAACGCGCTATATCCGACAATGAATTTTCCATGTTCATGAACATAACCCACCCGCTTTTTGGCGAGTTATATTCCTATGGCGGCAGGTTTGAAATTACAGAAATATCACTTGATGCATAACATCCTTGTCCTCGGCGGCTACGGCAATTTCGGCAAACGCATTACCAGGGCACTGGTGGCGAAAGGTCTTGGCATCATCATCGCCGGGCGCAATCGGCAAAAAGCCGAAAGCTTGGCAAGCGCGCTTGGCGAACGGGCAAATGTGGCAGTTTTTGATGTTCACACAGCGCTTGATGAGCAATTGCAACGGCTCAAACCCAGCGTGGTGATCAACACCTGCGGGCCGTTTCAAGGGGCTGACTATTCGGTTGCCAAAGCCTGTATTGCCAATAATGCGCACTATATCGACCTTGCAGACGGCCGCGATTTTGTCACCAATATCAGCCAATTGGACGATGCAGCCAAAGCCAGCAATATGTGCGTCATCAGCGGCGCAAGCACCGTGCCGGGGCTTTCATCCGCCGTGCTTGAGCACTATAAATCTGAATTTTCATCAATCGACCAGCTTAAATATGGCATTAGCCCCGGGCAAAAGGCCGAACGCGGACTGGCCACCACCAAGGGCATTTTAAGCTATGTGGGCAAAGAGCTTCAACCCTTTGCAAGTGCTACCAAACACCCGCACGGATGGCAGGATATTTACCAGCAGGATTATCCGGGCCTTGGCAAACGATGGATGGCCAATTGCGATATTCCCGATCTTGATCTTCTGCCTCAACATTACGGCATCGAGAAAATTCAGTTCTCGGCCGGGCTTGAATTATCACCGCTTCATCTGGGGCTATGGTGGCTTTCATGGATGGTCCGCATGGGCATCCCTTTACCGCTAAAACGGCTGGCTGGTCCGATGCTGAAAATCAGCAATTGGTTCGATATTTTCGGAAGCGCTGACGGTGGTATGCATATGATCATTTCTGGAAAAGGACACGCGGGCGAAAACCTGACCCGCACATGGTTCATCATCGCCAAAGATGGATATGGCCCGCATATTCCTACCATTCCGGCAATTGTCCTGGCCGAAAAACTGGCAAGGGGCGAGCAACTCCTCACCGGTGCAATGGCCTGTATTGGACTTGTCTCGCTTGAGGAATATCTGGCCGAGCTGCAAGATTTCGGCGTTGAGGTGATTGAAGCTTGATTTAAGCTAACAACCGGGTTCAAAGTCCAAACAGACCTTGAAAATACGAGAGTTCCCATGCATCCCAATCTAAATTTCCGCAAAGCCTCTGATAAGCTCAATATTGATTTTGCCCGTGATCGCAGTTTTGGCACCCTAGCGATGAATGCCGAAAACGGCCCGCTACTCGCCCATATTCCATTTTTGCTTTCTGAAGATGGCGCATATCTGGAAGCGCATCTGGTGCGCTCCAACCCCATATTAAAACTGCTGGAAAACCCACAAAAAGCGGTAATTTCCATTATCGGCACCGACAGCTACATCTCGCCAGACTGGTATGAGGTCGATGATCAGGTGCCAACCTGGAACTATGTGGCGGTACACCTGCGCGGAGAAATGCAGCGCCTGGCGCAAGACAAGTTGCCGGGCATTTTGGAGCATATTTCCAACAATTTTGAAACAAGGCTTGCGCCCAAACAGCCGTGGAAAATGGACAAGGTTTCGCCGCCCGTGTTGGCAAAAATGCAACGCATGATCGTACCAATTTCAATGCAGGTGGCCACCATTGATGGCACCTGGAAGCTTGCACAAAACAAGCCTGATGAGGTGCGTATGGCCGCAGCAAATCAGGTGGAAGCGCATGGCATTGGACAGGAAGTCAAAACCCTTGCAGGTCTGATGCGCACGCCTCCATGCTGAAGTGACAACGCCAATATTTAGCCCTAAGCTCCAAACAACAGCAGAAAAGATCGAGAGAATAAACGTGCCCATAAATACATCACGCATTTCAGGCTTCCACAAACTTTCCCGCCTTGAACGGCTGGAAAAAATCGCCGATTTAACCGGGCTTTCTAATGAGCAAAAAACCGCTTTTGAAGCGGCTAGCGCCCCCCTTGGCGAGACCGCAGATCACCTTTGTGAGAATGTCATTGGCACGATGAACATTCCTTTTGGCATTGCAACAAACCTGATCATTGACGATGAAGAAGTGCTTGTGCCAATGGCAACGGAGGAATCCTCCGTCATTGCAGCGGTCTGCAATGGGGCCCGCCAATGCCGCGATACGGGCGGTATTTTCACCAGCAAGGACGAAAATTGCATGATCGGCCAAATCCAGATTTCCGGACTTGAAAACCCGTTTGCCGCCCGCGCCGCGCTGTTTGAAAAAACAAGCGAAATCAAATCTATATGCGATGAATGTGATGCATTACTTGTGCAGTTAGGCGGCGGTTTTCGCGATCTTGAAGTACGGGTATTGGACACCGTCCCACCCATTGTTGTGGCCCATATTATTGTCGATTGCCGCGATGCAATGGGGGCCAATACGGTCAATACGATGGTTGAAAAACTGGCCGGTAAAGTCGAGGACTGGACTGGCGGCAAGGTTGAATTACGCATTCTCTCCAATCTCGCTGACCGCCGGTTGGTGCGCGCCCGCGCCTCCTTTCCTGCTAGTGCAATTGGTGGTGAAGCGACCCGCGATGCGATCATCAGCGCCGGGCGCTTTGCTGTGGCAGACCCCTACCGCGCCACCACCCACAACAAGGGCATTATGAATGGTATATCGGCCGTGGTTTTGGCGTCAGGCAATGACACAAGAGCGGTGGAGGCAGGCGCCCATGCCTATGCGGCGCGCTCCGGTCAATATTCCGCCCTCACCCGCTGGGAAAAAGACAACGAGGGCAATCTTACCGGTTCGCTGGAACTGCCCATGCCGGTTGGCATTGTCGGCGGCGCCACCAGGGTGCACCCGAGCGCGCAAATGGCGATGAAAATCATGAATATCAATTCAGCCGACCGGTTGGCGAGTATCATTGCAGCCGTTGGTCTGGTACAGAATTTTTCGGCGCTTAAAGCGCTGGCAACCGAGGGCATTCAGCGCGGCCATATGAGCCTGCACGCCAATAATGTGGCGCTGGCTGCCGGTGCCGTGGGTGCAGAAATTGAAGTATTGGCGATAAAAATGGTTGAAGCAAATAACGTACGCATTGAATTTGCCGAACAGATTTTGGCTGAAATGCGAGACGGTTAAGACCGATTGGCGTTACAGCGCCTTCTCAAACCGCCAGCAATCAAGCATAAAAGCATCGCCCAATGTATCCAATTCGTGGGTTTCAGTTTCCATAAGCTCCCAACCGCACTTTCTGTAAAAAGCGGCAGCCCGCTCATTGCCCACCGCGCAAATAAGCCAAGCACGGGAATGCCCACCGGCCCCAATTCGAGATTCAGCATCATCAATCAGCCGTTTCGCCAATCCGGTTCCCTGCGCCATTGTCGAAACATAGAGCTGGTATAATTCGCCCTCTCTGGTGATTGAAAAGCCCTGCACCGCTCCCTTGCCGCCAATCCTGATTTGGTCAACCAGATCACCCGTGCGCTGAATAAAACTGTCCAGTGTTCGCAATTTCACCAGTTCCGCAGGTACAATCTCACCATGCGCACTGTGCCACGCAATATGCCAAAGGCTGGCAATATTTTCCACATCTGAAGGTTGGCAATCGCGAATTTCATCCATCAGTGAATTATATTTGCAGAAATCAAAACAGTAAACTGAATTAACCAAAGGATGAATGAAAAAAGTTCATCTGCAAAAAAGTCTCACGACAACCGAATATCCATGCAATATTGACCCAGTGGCTCCTGCCAATCTATTGGAATAGGTGAATGGGTAAATACATCAAGATCATCGAGGTTGGGCCGCGCGATGGATTGCAGAATGAGCCAATAGAAACCACGGCCAGCTGGAAGGTCGAGCTTATCGACCACCTTTCCACAACCGGCATGAAACACATCGAAGTCGGTAGTTTTGTTTCGCCAAAACGGGTACCGCAAATGGCCGGTTCAGCTAAAGTATTTAAAGGCATCAAAAGAAAACACGGCACGTCCTATGCGGCCCTCGTTCCAAACCTGAAAGGCCTGCATTTGGCACTGGAGGCAGGAGCCAGCGAAGTGGCCGTATTTATCTCGGCCACCGAAGGCTTCAGCCGCAGCAATCTCAATTGCACAATTGCCGAAAGCCTTGAAAAAGTGACCGAAATCATTGCTATTGCCGACCACGCAAAATGCCCGGTTCGTGGCTATATATCCTGCATTACCCATTGCCCGTTTGATGGCCAGGTCAACCCGCTGCATGTTTCATCGCTTTGCGAACGCTTGCTGGATACCGGGTGCTATGAAATCTCGCTCGGCGATACAATCGGCAAGGCCAGTGCCAACGACATCTCGGCCCTGCTGGATGCGGTATGCACCAAAATACCGGTGGAAAATCTGGCCGGGCATTTCCACGACACAAATAACAATGCGCTGGCTAATGTGGCAGCAAGTCTTGCCTATGGCATTAGATCATTCGATGCATCCATTGCGGGCCTGGGCGGCTGCCCCTTCGCCCCTGGCGCACCGGGAAATCTCGATACCGGCAAGCTGGTTGGCTTTCTTGAACGCGAGGGCTTTGAAACCGGCATAAACGAACAATTGCTTGCAAAGGCCGAGGCTTTTGCGAACAAAACAATCAGGCAAGAGTCGCTTCAAACACCCGAATAAAATTACCACCAATCAGTTTTGCAATATCAACATCCTTATGGCCGCGCTTCAGCAATTCACCCACTAATATTGGCAGACTGCGAAAATTATCATAAACGGGTTTGTAATTGGCATCCATATCAGATCCGATTGCCACCTGGTCATAACCGGCAAATTTGATCAGTTCTTCAATACGATCTATGTAATCCCCCATTGTGCCAAGACCCAGTCCAGCAGGCCATGCACCAATATATCCACCGCTATCAAACGTGGCTTTTGCCAACTTGGAAGAAATAAACCGTGGATGATCAAACCCCAAGCCGTTCACATGGGTATGGGTTGCGCATACCGGTTTGCTGCTTTTTGCGATCATATCGAACGCGGTCTTTTCCGATGCGTGGGAAATATCTATCATAATACCAACACGATTAAGTTCGGCTATGACCTTGCCGCCAAACTCGGTCAATCCATTATGTTCAGGTTTTGCGGTTATAATATCGCCAATCTCATTCACCCGATAATGCATCGGCGTGAGCATTCTAAACCCTTGTTCAAACAGCTTTTCCACTCGTGCAATCTTGCCGTCAAAAAAGTCTCCACCTTCGGCGGAAAAAAACGCCCCCGGCTTCCCCGAATTATGCGCTTTGGCAATATCTGCTGGTTTCATCACCAACGACACCAGCCCGGTTTCAACCAGCTTCTTCAAATTCTTCACTTGCGCCAGATGGTATTTCCACGCCTCGTCTTTCTCGAATTCACGAGTAGCAGAAAGTCCGCTTTCGCCAAGATCCAGCACTGGAAAATCAGCAACAGCAGAAAAACTACATGCGGCCAGATTGCCGGCAATCATATCGGCGACAACCCGTTCTTCAAATGAGCCACGCATTGAATAGAGTTTAAGTTTCCATGAAAGCCCTTCAGCGTCCTCAACAAAAGTTCGCCCGGGATGAGAATGCACATCAACCGCCGGATAAGCCTTCAATAACTCACGGGCGGCAGCAAGTTCTTTTTCGCTCTGCTCAAAGCCAATGATTGCCGGGGGAGGAACCAGCATTTTATACCCCAAATAGCCTGCAACACCCACACCGCCCAAAGCAATGCCCGCTATTATTTTCCTGCGTGAAACCATTTATCTCTCCCGTCTTAACTATTCAAAAAATCATCAGCCGCACCGCAGCAATTAATGCGGTAATTCTGATCAGCCATTTAAACACGATCAAATTGATCATTTTAAGGAACTTTGCGCCCAATACTGCTCCGATAAAAATCACCGGAATAAATAACAGGTTTAACAGCAGTGTATCGGCGGTTATCAGCCCCAGATTTGCCGAAAACGGCACCTTAAAAATATTCAAAATCAGAAAATACCAGCTTCTTGTGCCGACAAAACTTTGTTTCGTCAGCCCCATTTGCAAAAGGAAAACCCCGAATACCGGCCCGGCGGCATTGGCGATCATCGTTACCACACCAGCGATAATACCGACGAAATATGTCCAGATACCAATGGATGCGAAACTCTGTTTGTGGTTCTCAAGCACCAGCCCCATCACCAGCATAGCCAGAATAATCGCTCCGATTACCTTTTCAAAAATCTCAAAGGGAATAATATCAACCAGCAGATAGCCGATAAATATGCCAACTGCGGTCATTGGCAGTATTTTGATTAATATCGACCATTTGCAATCGCGGCGATAATAAATAACCGCAAATATGTCGGCGACAATCAACATTGGTAGCAATACGCCCGGCGAGGCCTTACCGGGGAATGCCATTGCCATCAACAACACCGCCAAAATTCCGACGCCACCAACCGACGTTTTGGAAAACCCCACCAGTAAGGCAGTGAGTGTGACGCAGGCAAGTGCGAAATATGAAAGTTCCACCCGGAAAAGGCTCCCGACTATTCAGCGATAAAGTCGGGAGAGTTAATTTCATGCTTTTTCTGGGCCAACAGCTTTTTCTTATATCGGGATTGAACAATCTCCACAATAATCATGACGATCAACACAAAATAGAACGTTGATTTAGCCATTGCTTCAACCGCATATCCAAACAGTTTGATATGCGCCAGGTGCCCACCCTCAGATACCAGCATAATCCCAACAATGAACAACACAAACAATCCAAGCACTTCATACATCCGGTTTTTCTTTAAAAACTCTGAAACATGATCAGCCAACGCCAACATTAAGACGCCTGAAAAAATGATTGCCGCGGCCATAACCCAAAACACATCGGTCAACGCTATCGCAGACAGAATTGAATCGAATGAAAACACCAGGTTCATCGCCACAATCCAGGTAATGGCCGATGCTACCGAGCGCACCCCGCCATTGCTCGCCTGCCCGATTTCCTCGACCACCAGCATATGGGAGATTTCCTTCATCGCCGTGTAAACAAGAAATCCGCCACCCAATAGGACGATTAAAGCATGACCATTGAAATTCGCTTCAAAAACATCTGTCCAACCAATAGCAAACAAGGGATCCTGAAAATACTCAATTGCGTTGATGATAACAAACAGCAAAACAATTCGTAGTGCCACCGCGCCGATTATACCGGATTGGCGGACAAACTTTTGCCTGCTTTGCTCTACCCTCTGCGATTCAATCGAGATGTATAAAAGATTATCAAAGCCGAGCACAGCCTGAAGCATTATCAACATAAAAAGGGTAAATAAATTATCGAAAGAAATAATGTCCAACATGAAAACCTCAAATTATTGAATAGAGTATTGTGAAACGAATCGCACAATTTTGGTAAATGTAGCAAATGATACTGCGCAAATCTTCCCTCCATTTTCCACGGGCGGCAGTCAGGCAGGAATCTTTAAAAGTCAGGGCTGGAAATGAAATCTCTAAAATGGAATGTAATCTGGATCACCGGCGCAAGCTCAGGCATTGGCAGGGAGCTTGTCAATCAACTGGCGGCGACAGGTGCCAATATTGCCATATCCGCTCGCTCGCAAGACAAGCTGCAATCGCTTGCCGATGAGTTTGCCAATGTCCGCACCTACCCGCTTGATGTATCCGATGCCAATGCTATGGCTGAATGTGCCACCCACATTGAGGCAAATCTCGGCCCGATTGATCTTGCTATATTCAATGCAGGCGTGAGTGCGGCAAGCACCACGGCAAAGCCAGCTGCAGAGACATTTCGCACGATTATTGAAACCAATTATCTTGGCGTTACCAATGGCCTCTCCGCCATAGTTCCAAGCATGTCAAATCGTGGTTCGGGGCACATTTCATGGGTCGGATCACTCGGTGGCTATAACGGTCTGCCCGGCGCCGGCGCTTACAATGCCTCCAAGGCAGCACTGGTTTCACTGGCAGAAGCAAGCAAACTGGAATTGGCCCCCAAGGGAATTGATATAACAATCATCAATCCCGGCTTTGTACGCACGCCGATGACCGACAAAAATAAATTTCCAATGCCATTTCTTCTTGAGCCCGACACGGCCGCTCGAAAAATAATTACCGGGTTAGCCGCCAAAAAATACGAAGTGAATTTCCCCAAACCGCTCGTCTGGTTTGTAAAGTTCTTACGCCTTATGCCCTATCCGTTTTTTTTCTGGATCGTCAAAAACGGATTGATGCCGAAGCAAAAATAGCCCCCTTCCCGCCTCTCATTTGAGATGAATTGCCAATCGGCCTTACTTTAAAATTTTCTCCGGCAGATCAATAAATTCAGGCGCACGCTTTTGCTGTTTTGCCGCCATGGTTTCCATTATTTCCTCCGGGTGCAGCATCGCCATATTCCACACCCCGATATAATCCAGCGTATCAGCGGTCGAATGATCGCGTGCATAGGTGATAATCCGCTTGCTGCCCATAATTGCATTGGGTGCTTTTGCGGCGATTTCACCGGCCACCTCCATAACCCCCGCAATTAGGCTCGCCTGATCATCAAAGACCTGATTGACCAGCCCGTGTTGCAAGGCCTCCGATGCGGTGAGTTTGCGACCCGTATAGGCAAGCTCACGAACCACCCCTTCCGGCATCAATTTAACAATGCGCGGAAACGTACCCACATCGGCCGTCATGCCGATATTGATCTCCTGAATGGTAAAATAGGCATTACTGGTTGCATATCGAAGATCACAGGCGGTGGCCAGATCTACCCCGCCACCAATACAACCGCCCTGAATGGCCGCCAATACCGGAATGCGGCAGTCCTCAAGAGCTGAAAACGTATCCTGCAATTCTTTCACAAGTCCCAAGAACCGGGCAGCCCTTTGCATTCGGGTTTTAGAACTGCCGTCATCGGCCAACTCGCCCGCCAACATCATCAAATCAATGCCGCCGGTAAAATGCGGACCGGTCGATGATATAACGATCACCCGGGCGGAAGCCTCAGCGTCAATTTTGCGGATAATTTCCGGTAACTCGGTCCAGAATTCGCGAATCATCGAATTGCGCTTTTCCGGCCGCTTCATCACCAAATGAGCAATTTTGTTTTCAATCGAAACGTCAAAACAAATATGGGGCAAAAGCTTCTCCACCGGGTAATACGTTGATTTTCAATAATGAAGTTGTCAGACTTCAGTAACGACCTTATCAGGATAACACAAAGGATTGTGCCCAATCAAAAATGGGCGCATCTCATTGGTAAATAACAGGGAGCATCAGTGTGAAGAATAAGTCAAATCGACTTGGGTTTGATACCCGCGCCATCCATGCGGGCCAGGAACCTGATCCCCTGACCGGTGCTATCATAGCGCCAGTTTATACAGCTTCCACCTTTGTCCAGGATGGTATTGGCGAAAACAAGGGCTATATTTATTCACGGCCCGCAAACCCAACCCGTCTATCGTTAGAGGCGTGCGTTGCTGATCTTGAATCGGCTGAAACCGCCTTTGCTTTTCCAACCGGGCTTGCTGCGGCCGCGACAATTCTGGAACTGCTGGATGCGGGATCACATATTGTTGCCCATGACGATCTATATGGTGGCGTTTATCGCCTTTTGGCCGACCTTCGCCCAAAAACCAGCGGGCATAAGGTAACTTTTGTTGATTTTTCCAATGCCAATGCTGTTAAAGCGGCAAGCACCAATGATACAGCGATGCTTTGGTTTGAGACCCCCTCAAATCCGCTCACAAAAATCGTCGACATTAGGTCGATTGTCGAGACCGCCAATTCAGTCAATGCGCTCACCGTTTGCGACAATACGTTTTCATCACCCGTTTGCCAACGACCGCTGGAGTTGGGTGTAAGCATTGTCATGCATTCTGCAACCAAGTTTCTAAACGGTCATTCAGATTTGCTGGCCGGCATTGCAGCCGTTTCCCCATCGGCACCCGAAGGCATTGCCGATCGAATGCGTTACCTGCAAAACGCGGTTGGCTCTGTTCTCAGCCCCAATGACAGCGCCTTGCTTTTACGTTCGCTGAAAACCCTGCCCATTCGAATGCAGCGACATTGCGAAAACGCCACCAGAATTGCCAATTTCCTGTCAGAGAACCAAACCCGCCTTGGGCTTGAAACCGTGCTTTATCCAGGGTTGCCGGATCATCCGGGCCATGCGGTCGCCAAACAGCAGATGAACGGATTTGGTGCTGTTGTCAGCCTGCTGGTTAAAGGCGGGCAAGAGCGCGCGGATAAATTACTGCAACGCACCAATCTGTTTCAATTTGCAGTCAGCCTTGGCGGTGTGGAAAGCCTGATACAGCATCCGGCATCTTTAACCCATGCCACCGTACCTGTGGAACGCCGCGAAGCTGTCGGTGTTGTCGAAAATCTGGTTCGCCTATCAGTCGGCATCGAATCCTGCGATGACCTGATTGCCGACCTTGAACAGGCCTTACTCGCCTAGGATCAGGACCCAACCACCTGCAATATTGCAATACCATCGGCAATGGTTAACTCATGCGGCCCCGGTGCCACAACTGTTTTCACATTGTGCTTTTCAAGCCCCAAAATTCCATCCAATGGCTGGCTCCATCCAGGCACTACATTGTCACCAATGCGGCCATTCCTAGATGCACGAACAACCGCCACATAGCGTGAGTCAGGGTGTTTTCGGGTGTTCAGCCAATGCAAAAATGTACCGGGTCGCTCACGCACCAGATCACGATAAAGATTGCGCGAGCGGGTTATACTGCCGGCCCCCATCATTGGGGCGAAAAACCCAACAGGACTATCGGCAACCGCAAGGCCGGTTTCCGCCAGATCGGTTCCGTGGTTCGGGCTGGCAATAGTAATAAGTTTGTCAACTCTCAAATCCGGATAGGTAACCATTGCGGTTCGGGCAACCACGCCACCGGCCGAATGCCCAGCCAAAATCAGTTTCTCGCCTTTTTTTGAGATTAATTTGACATAAGAAGCAAGATATTGCGCCTGCAGCGGAATTGGCGCTTCGGTTGGCAGATCAATCGTGTAAAACCGGTTACCATCGGAGTTTCCAGCAGGCCATTTCGCGGGCCCCTCAGGCGTTATGTACAGATGGCCGGCATCTTTCCAGTGGTCCAATTCCAGAACCCTTGTAATACCACTTTGGCGCCAGCTTCCCGCATTACCCTGATAGCCCTGTACCAACAACAATGTGTCAGCACGCCCAACAGTGGAAGCTATTAAAAGCAAAGCCATGCCCAAAATGCCGGAAATTTTCATGTCGACCTCAATTCTTGCAATTTCATTGCCATTTATATATTACGCATTGCTAATATATAAATGCGGCAACTCGTCACTTTGAGACCAGCACCAGTTTTACAAGGGTCAGGACTCATTAATTTAATACAATTCTGTTTGAAAAGAAGTATTCGAATGAAAGAAATAAAGCGCAAGGACAGGTTGGTACCTTTTCGAGCATTTATAACTTTCAGGCGTGTGCTTCCTTTCAAACCCTTTGGGCGCGGGTAATTTGATTGCTGAATACGTCGTAATATCTTGAAAATATTTATATTGCCTGCGATATTTCTTCTATTCAGCAATCAAATTACCGAGCGCAGAATGGATCAAATTAATGGGCCCTGACCCTAATCAGCGCGGTATTTTCCGGGTACGAAAAATACATAATCCTGGCGGGATTTTTGAATATGGCAGGCATAGCAATATTCAACTTCTTCTGGCTGATCCCCGATCGTATCACCAAACATAGAGCCATCCGGTAAAACCATCACATAACGCCAGTCCGCCGTCTTCGGACTTTTGCCTTTGGCCAATTTTTCCATAATAAATATGGCCCCCGGATAGGTCTTTTTCTGCGCAGTAACTGTTATTGTATCCTTTGCAAATACAGTTCCAACCGGATAGGCCCCACCTTTTTTCAAATTGCCATAATTGGTCACCAACCTGTTGGCATAATTATTGACATATCGCTGCCCGTGGGTGGCCGATATATAGGGCTGATTATTATACTGTTTCCAGCTTTGGTAATTCTTGATTATTGGTAGTTTTGAAAGCTCATAGCCTCCGGCCATTCGTTCTTTTAGCTCATCATAAACCTTGTTGATTTCACTTTTTTCCAGGATAGCCGGGCTCTTAATCGCCAGATGCGCGCCGGGAACTTCCTGCGCTTCCGCATTGAACGCAAGCAGGACAAAGGCAATGGCTAAAAGGGAGTATATGGTTTGTTTCAACATCGGATAATTGCTCCAATCAGTTAGGCAAATCGCATATTTGGTGCAATTTTGGATGTGGCGGGCATCACTGTCGAGACACAATGGTGTGACGTAATGTGAAACTACCCGTGATTGAACTTTTAGCGAAGATGACCAGCAGGGCCGATATTGCTATTTGACTTCACCTTTCCCGCGCGCAGCGGTAAGCGCTTCTAAGAGAATTTCACGGTCGCCAACGTGATTAGCCAACAACAAGATCAACCGCGCGTTCAACCCATCGCTCTCATCTTTGCTCAAGCCTTCATGGGCCATCAGCAATTCACTATAGAAGCCATCCGGGTCATTGATATTCGCAGACAAATTCAATTTTGCCATGATATTACCCCCTAAATCTTGCCAACAGCTTTGTTAACCGCATCGCGCACTGCCTGTTCGTCATAGCTAATCCATCGCGCTGCAATATGTTGGTCTGGTCGCATTAAGTAAACCGCACAATCACGCTCGCCCAAATAGCGCTCTTTAAGCTCTTCCAATCGCCCTTCACCGCAAGAAAGCGAGAGCCGCTCAACCGGAATACCATCCACCTTCAGACTTTTTGGCCCATCCGTATTTATGGTCAGCAATTGAAATCGACCACCCAGTTTTTGCAGCAGCCAATCATCACCCACCGGCGCATCACTGGCAGCGGCACCCGGCCTGGTACGACCTGGCAAACCATCGACATCCGGGCCATTGAGCGGAGAATTATCATAGGTTGCCGGCACTGAAAGCCTGCCGGTATTGACCAACGGACGGGCAAATTCATGTTCGCTTGCAAGACTCAACACGGCATCGCGAAACACTTTGCTGATCTCGGATTTTGGTGTGATAAAGTCCGTCGAGCGCGTTGAATTTAATATATTTTCTTCTGCCGCATAAACCCGCTCATGGTTGTAACTGTCAAGCAGACTTTCCGGTGCCTTGCCTTCCATCACCAGCTTCAATTTCCAGATCAGATTATCGCTATCCTGCAAGCCTGAATTAGCCCCGCGCGCACCAAAGGGCGAAACCTGATGCGCCGCATCACCGGCAAACAGCACGCGGCCATGACGAAAATTCTTCATCCGCCGACATTGGAACGTATAAACGGAAACCCATTCAAGCTCGAATTCAGCATCCTCACCGAACATTGATTTTAGGCGCCGGGAGACATTCTCGTCCCTCGCCTCTTCCTCCTTGTCGATGTCCCAGCCAAGCTGGAAATCAACCCGCCACACATTGTCCGGTTGGCTGTGCAGCAAAACCGATTGACCCGGATTAAACGGCGGATTGAACCAGAACCGCCGTTCAGCTGGAAAATCAGCCTCCATGACAATATCAGCGATGAGGAAATTGTCCTCAAAGACCTGACCGACAAAATCCAGATCCATCATCGCACGCACCGGCGAATTAGCCCCATCGCACGGGATCAGCCAATCCGAACAAATGGAATAATTACCTTCCGGTGTTTCAATGGTAATGCCCACCTCATTTTCACGCGCATCAACCGCAATAACCTTGTTATTACCGCGCAATTCGATCGGCTTGCCTTCATCTTGCAATTGACGAAGGCGGTTGATCAAATATTCTTCAAAATAATATTGCTGCAGGTTTATAAAGGCCGGTCGCTGATGGCCGCCTTCCGGTAAAAGGTCAAATTCGTAGATTTTTTGAACATCAACAAACACCTTGCCCAAATTCCACTGAACGCCCTTGTCGACAAATTCATTGCCGCAGCCAAGCCGGTCAAGAATTTCCAATGGGCGTTTGGCAAAACAAATGGCCCGCGATCCCCATGAGACCTTGTCATTATCATCCAGCACCAATACGGGCACGTCGCTTTGTGCAAGTTCGATGGCAGCAGCCAGACCAACAGGCCCGGCACCCACCACAACAACCGGGTGACGAACGGGCGCTGCCGCATCCTGATCGGGTGATCGAGCGTAAGAATAGAGCGGCGTTTCAAAGATTTTGGGCATTTTCTATCTCGTCTCAAACTTGCAAATATCCATATTCTGGCCTATATTATGGCCATAACTGGAGAGTGTCATGAACATCACCGTCGCTGAAATGAAAGCCAATGTTTCCGAAATCCTTCGCAAAGCAGCGAATGGAGAGGAAATTGCGATCACCAAACACGGCAAGCCATATGTGAAAATCATTGCCGAAAAACCAGCAAAGAAGAAATCCCTGCACGGTATTTGGAAGGGAAAGTTTGAAGTCCCGGATGATTTTGATGAGTTGGGCCCTGAATGGGATGAGTATATCAAGTGAGTGTTGGCGGCTTTCTGATTGATACTCATATTTTGCTCTGGGACATGACGGGTTCTGAACGTCTGCAAAACCATCACAAAGACATATTGGAAAGCAACAGCAGGCTTTTCATCAGCACTGCATCCATATGGGAGATTGCAATTAAAGCCTCGATTAGAAAATTGCCAATGCCCGACGATTTGCTGGCACAAATTTACTCCAGCAATATCAACGTCTTGCCAATCTCTCCCGAACATGCGCTTGAAGTCTCCCACCTGCCCCATCATCACCGCGATCCATTCGACCGTATGCTGGTCGTACAAGCGCAAATGCAAAATTTAACAATCATGACCATGGATAAAAACATCCGCCTTTATGATGTGAATACCATATGACATCGCGACAAATGCTTGGTTTAGTTGGTGAAGTCCCCAAAAGAATCAACAACATCTTCCCCTTCTCCAGTATCTGCATCCCCATCCTCATCAACTCTTTGGGTAACTTCACTATCTTGCAGACCAATATGTGCAGCAAAAAATCTTGCAGCTGCCAGAGTTGGCACCACCCAAACCATTTGTTCCGTTAGACAAGCGGCTGTATAAGAAGGAACCAACACAATTACGGCCTATAGACAGGCGATTTTCCAGTTCTTGATACGCATCCCCTAACTCTGCAAAGCCTCCCACATTTCAATATCACGCGCAGCAGTCCAGATTTTAGGCGTGTCCATATCGCGGGCTTCATCATAAGCGCGCGAAACATTGAACGGCAGGCAATGTTCATAAATTGCATAATCGCCAAATTTTGGATCGCAGACTTCGCGGCATGCATCCCATGCTTCTTTCAACGAACCACCTCTGAGCGCCACACGGGCCACCGATTTATAGGTCGTGGTAACGAAGTCCTCTGTAGAATCAAGCGCTGCATTGACCATTTTCTGGCCCACAAGTGCATCACCGCGGCCCGGAGCAATGGCATCTACGTCCCATGCGCGAATTTCGTTCAATGTGTCCGGCCAGTCGCTGAAATGTCCATCGCCGCAATAGCAGGCAGATTTATATTCAACAATATCACCGGTAAACATAACATTCTCATCGCCCACATAGGCAACAATATCACCAGCCGTATGTGCCCGGCCCATAAACATCAAATCAACCCGGCGCTTGCCCAGATAGACGCTCATACGATCATTGAAAGTTGTAGTTGGCCAGGTGAGACCCGGAATGGATTCGTGCCCCTGAAACAGACGCGGAAAACGCTCAAATTCGCTGTCCCAGTCCTCTTGGCCGCGTTCAACAACCATCGAACGAGCTTTTTCAGACATGATAATTTCGGGCGCATTATAAGCCGATGCCCCAAGCACCCGCACCGCATGATAATGCGATAAAACCACATGTTTGATTGGCTTATCGGTCACGCCACGGATTTTTTCGATCACCACATTGGCAAGCCTCGGCGTTGCCTGCGCATCAATAATCATCACGCTGTCATCACCAATAATAACCCCGGTATTCGGGTCACCCTCGGCGGTAAAAGCCCATAAATCTTTACCAATTTCCGTAAATGAAATCTCTTTCTCGTCCATATCTGCCTGAGACGCGAATTTCTTTGCCATGCTTAAAACCTTAAAATTAGTTGCAAATGAAACTTAAATGATTTTACCTCATATGTGAACCATTTTTTCCAAAATTCTACTTGCGCTCCTGACGCGTGCAAAACCGCATATCAAGTTCGAGTTATTGTGACCATTATCGCACTATGACATAATTAACACAGGTATTAACCTAAGGGCTGCAAAACCCCTGAATGCACTACCAAAATAGTTACAAATATATTAAAAGAACAAAGGAACTAAACATTATTTGGTTCCATCTGGGGTTTTGTTGGGTTTTCTTATTATGCAAAGTAATTTTTATAGTCTCATAAAGACCACGATTATTGGCACTTCTATGCTAACAATCGGCATAAATTTCGCCCTTGCTTCCGCCTACCAGGATTCTTTTGCCAATCGCATTGCAAATCCACGCGATCCGGGAAGCCTTACGGAGTTTATCAATATTGCAGTTGAAGCTGGCCAATACGATCAGGCGCTTTCCACAATAGAACAACATTTAATCACATTTCCCCGTGACGCACAGGCCAGATTAGTCGCCGGCCGCTTGTATAATCACGTAGGGTCCTATGACCTTGCTTTGCGCCATATTGAATACGCTCTTGAAATTGGGACGCTCAGCCTCAGGGAAATAGGGCAAGCTGAAAAACTGCGTGAGCGAATTAGCAAAAACATCGGCGGCGTTAGCGGCTATATCGCGTTTACTGCCGGTGCTGAAGTCATCCAGACCAACTTTTCCAGCTCTGCGGCTATTTCAGACCGGACAGATTTCAATCCATATGGAGAAATCAACGCAGTTTTGCGCCGCAATCTCGAAACGCCCACCGATGATGCGATCATGATTTCAATCCGGGCCCGGGCATCCCGCCTGTTCGGCGATTTTGATCTCAGCGGTGGCGGTGGCGTTTTTACGGCCCCTTCAGGTCGCTTGGGCCTGTCCTGGGAAAAAGGCCTGCCGAACTCGGGAATATCCTCATTGCGCATGTCGCTGTCACTCTATGGAGATTATAGCAGCTTCCAAAAGAACGCGGCCATTCAGGAATATGGTCTTTTCTCCAAATTCACAGTACAACCAACCGCCGACACGACGGTTTTTGCCAATTTCGGCCTTGCTGACCTTTCCGCCTCCGATCTGTTATTCACAGATTACCGCGTTCGAGCCCAGGCTGGCGGTGCCTATCGGCTAAGCGCGGCAAATGCAATTGGAGCAGCGATTAGAACACAATTCGATTACACCTATGGTGGCACGTCAGTTGGCCGCTCGGTTGATGGAGAATTCAGTTATGCGGGCCTGATTGTTTCCAATCCAGACGGCATCATTTGGACGCATCGAGCCAGCATTGGTGGTGGCCATATTCGGTTACCCGATTTAAACGCCACACCCGGAACAACATTTGACGGAAATTTTTGGCAATTACGCTGGGATCACACGTTTGAGCTGAACGAAGCCAATCGGATAGATCTTACTTCTTTTTATCGGCAGCTTACCCTTGATGATTCAAGCCGCAACCAGACATCTTACGGAATTGGGTTAAGCTACACCTATACTTTCCGTTAAATGGAGCAAATTATCATGCACATGCCTAAATACCTGGCCTTCATTGGATCAACAGTTTTTGCCTTGGTAGCGATTCCAAATCTGGCAACTGCTGAAGTTGTCGGCACCATGACGGCTCTGCAAACCCAAATTGCTGTAAACAATGGTAAAAACCTGTCCGTCGGCGCCAAAATATCACTTGGTGACAGTCTGTCGAGCAATAAAACCGGGCTAGGCATGATCGTGTTTGATGATGAATCGAGTGCAAAAATCGGGCCCAACTCAAAACTCGTTATTGATGAATTTGTTTATCAACCGGGAAGAAACAGGGGTAAGGTCGCGGTTAATATGAACAGTGGTCTAGTCCGGTTTTATGGCGGACAAATTTCAAAATCCGGAAAAATGCAAGTCACCACACCCCATATTGTATTGGGTATTCGTGGCGGTATACTGGATACCAGAGTAACCAGGGCTTTCACCAAATCCATTTTACGCGCAGGCAGAATGTCGTGTAGTGTTAACGGCAAAACACGCATCATAACCAAGCCCGGCTTTGCCTGTATTTCCGACGGTAAAACCCTTAAAATTGAAATGTCCAAAGAGGATGACATGGACCTGCTGGACAGTCGCGACAGGGTTGCCGGCAATGGTATTCCTGGGCGCAAGGGTAAGGGCTTGAGAGCAAGGGCAAATTGCATAGATGGCAGCAAGGACGCGACAGGTTTTTGCAAATCCTCAAATGGTTCGCTTCCAAGTTTAACCGGAGCGCCTGATCGTAGAAGAAACCCGATTATACCGCTTGGTTCGCAAAAACAGCAAGAGGTGGTCATCGTCGAAAACCCCGTGCCCGCTCAAACTCAAACAACCACTGAACCGGCAACTACCACTATTACCGGACCAACCACACTTGTCTGCCCATCGATCCCACCAATTCCAGCCGCTTGTCTGTAGAATTCAATGTTTATTTCGTCCAGATCCTTCCGGTATAATAATTTGACCAGATGCATACAATATTGAACCTATCGAAAGGGTCGCATGACAAACCCACCAGCCAAAAAACGTGGCGTAAAAGTAATAGACAATATTTTTGGTAAGCTTCTTCGGCATCTCGTTTTCGCACTTATCAGGCCCTATTACGATTTGTTCTACAATGTCAGCTGTTCCAACAAAGAACAATTGCAGGACCTTACCGGTGCAATTATTCTATCCAACCATGTCAGCCGCAACGACCCGCCTTTGATAATGACATCGCTCTATACGGTGACGCGAATTCGCCCCACAGCCTACTATCTTGAATATGAACACTGGTTGCAAAAATATCCGATGATGTTGTTTGGCACCATTCCAATGAGCAGCCCGAAAGACTGGGCACCGGAACGCCGGGAGGAACAGAAACTAAAAACGCTCGATATTATGAAACGGGTTTTGCAAAACGATAACTCGATTCTGATATTTCCTGCCGGGAGCATCAGAAAGGGCGAAAAAGAAGAAATCCCACCCTACCTTACCGGTGCCTACGACATGGTCAAGGCACTTCCAGACCATCCGGTTGTATTGCTGAAGGTCGACGGGTTGGGCAAAAGCCAATATCGTATTTATGATCAATTCTGGTCGTTTCTCGGTATAAAGAAAGGCCGTCGCCACGCCAAAATCGAACTGGAAGTTTTTCAGGAGTTTCCGCGCTTTGAAAACAAGGAAAACTTCAATAAATTCCTCGAAGACTATTTCAACGGCGTGGATACTGCTGACAACTTGCTGCCGCCTGCAACTCGAGACACCGCCCCGAATAATAATCCAGATGCTCTTGATACATAGAACTTGATCCATGCGGTTTTCGAGAATTCGCTACGCCCCTATTGTATTGGCCCTGTTACTGTTTATCGGCCATATTATTTTTGAAAACCCGCTTTCACTTTTGCGTGGCAAAACTTTTGACGCCTACCAAACCCTCGCCCCCCGCCCCGGCAGCGAAAACGAAAGCCCGATCAAGCTTGTCGTTATTGATGATGTGACATTGGCCAAATATGGCCGCTGGCCGTGGAACCGGAGCGTGGTCGCTGATCTGGTAAAAGGTATAAAGGATCAGGGTGCTGCAGTTGTCGGTCTGGATCTATTATTTCCAGAGCCAGATACAGCACCAAACGGGCCAAAGGGCGACGATGAACTGGCAAAGGCGCTTGCAATTATGCCCACCGTCCTGGCGGCCAGCCTGGGCAATGAGTTTACCAACACCAACATTCACCCCAAGGCAGACCCATCCATTGTCGGCATCGTACCGAAGAGCTTACCCGGATTTACCGGCGTCATTGCCTCCCTTGCCAAATTCAACCAATCCGCATCAGCCCTTGGCATTATCCGCGCCACTCCCGATAAGGACGGTGTTTTGCGCGAACTGCCCCTGGTCTGGTTGCAATCTACCGGTGATGGCTATCAAATGTGGCCGTCATTTGCGCTGGAGCTTGTAAGGCTCTACGCGGGTGCTGGAAATTATGCCGTTCGCATGGGCGGCGAAGGATTTGATGCGCTTAAAATCGGCACAGCAATATTACCCTTACAGCCACAGGGGCAAATAATTCTTTGGGAACGAAAAGGTAGCATTCCAAAAATATCAGCACTCAATATTCTCGACGGGACCAGTGAGCCTGCCTTAAAAAATGCCATCGCCATTATATCCAATAATGCGGTTGGTCTGGATCAGTTCCATACCACGCCTTCCAAAACCCAGCGGCTGGGCAGTGAGGTCCACGCGCTAATAGCCGAACAATTACTGGTCGGCGCATTTTTATCCAAACCTGAAAACGGACTGTCGATTGAACGGCTCTGGTTTTTGGTGTCCGCCTTGTTGATTATTCTGTCATCAAGATTTGTATTTCGCAGCTTCATTCTATCAGTTCCGCTGGTGACACTGATCGTATCCGCACCACTGATTGCAGGATTTATTGCCTATCTATGGTGGGGTGAGCTCTATGAATCAGTCCAGCCGGCAATTGGTCTGTTTATGGTCATCACTATGGAGGCCTATTCGCTATACAAAACCACCGAACAACGGCGCTCTGTTCTGGTGCAGCAATTTTCACAATTCATGTCGCCAACAGTTGTCGAACAGCTGATGGAGCAAGACAGCGAAGCATTGTTAACTGGCGAGAAGCGTGAAATCACCGTTTTGCTAATGGATATGCGGAATTTCACCTCAACCACCCAGGATTTATCCGCTGACCAAATGTTTGATTTAATCAATCATCTGCTTTCCATCGCCAATGATCAGATTTTTAAGTATGATGGCACCGTCGATAAATTTATGGGCGATGCGGTGCTGGCCTTCTGGAATGCTCCAATTGACCAACCGGACCATGCCGATAAGGGGCTGGCTGCAGCTGAAGCCATTATTGCCTCAATACATGCGAAAAACCCCGAACTGGTGAAGCGCGGCCTGCCACCGCTGCAAATTGGTGCGGCGCTCGAAACTGGCGTCTGCACAGTTGGCAATTATGGTTCATCCCTGCGCTTTGATTATACAGCAATCGGCAGCGCCATGAATATGGCAGCAAGGCTGGAGGCAGCCACAAAAACCGTCGGAGTACCGCTGATTGTTGGCCCGGGTTTCAAAGAAAGAACCACGCGGAACCTGCATCTTGTCGATAAGATTCCGCTAAAAGGCTTTACCGAAAATGTGCCCGTCTACACAACGACCAAATATGCAAAAGAGGTTGGGTTGGTGTGAAGGATAATAAAGCAGTCGACACAGATGAACCTTATTTGTCAGATCACTCTCATAAGCCCGCTTTCACCAAACCCTAGTCTCAAAAGCCGCCGGAAGTGCCACTTCCAGAATTTCCAGATCATCTGAATAATCAAATATCGTATGTTTCATGCCTGCGGGCACAACGAATGAATCGCTCGCGGCAAGCACTTCCGCTTCACCCTCTTCAATCCGCAATTTCATCTCACCCTCAAGCACAAAATTAAAGATCATCGGGCAATCATGGCTGGTGGTAATCGGTGCGCGGTTGCCTTTAACCCGGGCAACTTTCACATCCGCCACCCCATTGGTGGCCGCGTTGATTTCCAGATCACGCGCCTCAAACCCGGCCAGCCGCCAGGGCGCCCATTGTGCTTTTGCAGCCTGATGATTGACAAATTTTTGGCCCGTATATTCCCGTTCAGGCCTAAGCTCTGGCGTTGGCAGTTCCATCTCGTGGTCAAGATAGGTGATATGTTCAGACGGCACCGAGACTTCAATCACCTCAAGCCCTTTAGATGATTCCAGCACCCGGTGGCGGATTTCTGGCGGCTGCATAAAACAGTCTCCGGCATGAAGCGTAATCGGCGGGCCATTGTCCTCATAGAGCACTTTCACCCAGCCCTTATAGCAATAAATCAGCTGAAAAAGCACCTTGTGATAATGCACATTATCCGGCACCGGACCAGCATCGGGAATGCTGATTTGCGAGGCAATCACGTGCCCGCCCAGCCTTCCGGGAATGAGATC
>JALSIJ010000099.1 GCA_026981655.1 Rhizobiaceae bacterium
GATTGGCCTCGCACTAACATGATGATCTCCCCCTGTAAATGCCGCAAAACAACAACCAAAATCCATAACATCAACCACAAACCAAAATAAAAATTGACGCAGAATGACCAACCCCGAAAATGGTCCGTTGAGAGCTGCGCAAACCATCGGGAACAACTTTATTCAAAAGCACCCAATCGAAAAACCAGCAATTAGGTTTTTCGTTTGATAGTGAATGCAATCGTCATAGTTACCAGCAGCACCAGTGTTCCCATCCACCATGATTGCCAGGCACCATGACTAACGCTCGATACAGATATTATTGCAGCATAAAGGGCGATCACCGGCGCCATAACGGGACCGCGAATTCGGGAAATCGACAGAGAGATTGCCAGCAACACCATTGTTACCAGGCTCAATCCAACCAAGCCAAATTCAAGCCATATTTGTAAAAACGCATTATGTGGATGATTGGCAACCAACAATTGCCCGGGGAACAGTTCGCTTTTCAACGGATAAACACTGGAAATAGTATAAAGGGCATTGTTTCCGCTGCCGATGAATATGTGATTAAGCGCTAATCTGATTGTTTCCTGCCAAATGCCCAGTCTGATCCCGCTAAAAGATTCTTGTACCAACGCTGTGTCCAGCGAAACCAGATTAAAAAGCAAGTCATTGCCAAAATAAACTCCAGAAACGACGATAAGCGGGGCAAGCCCAAGAGCAGCCAGAATAATGGAACAAACAATTCTGCCAGAAAAATAGCACACGATCAGTGTTGACCATCCGATCACCCAAGCCAACATAGATGTTTGGCTATACGAATTTAATGAAAAGTACCCAGTGGAAATAGCAAGGCATGCCAGCAGGAACAGTGTACGCTTATTATTTTTGTATTGATTGATAATAATTCCGGCAATGCAAATAGCAAACAAGACGATGGATACATTTATCCGATTATAAAAATTTGGAAGATTGATAGATTTGCGCAAATTTTCCAATAGGCCAAAAAAATGCTGGTCTACGAGGTAAGCGAATATGATCAGCAATATAACCCCGGTTTCAGGCTGGAATTCCTGCGGGTGCCTGGCAACGTAATTGAATAAAATAACCGCACTTAACAAATAAGAAATCTGTTTGATAGGCTTATCATAAACTTCAATTCCGCCAACCCCCCACATTAAACTGGCGAACGACCAGAATGAAAAAACAAGAGCCAACAATAACCAATAGTTTTCGCGGCTAGGCCTTATATTTCTAAACAGAGAAGTGTTTCTGTTGGATGTGGCGAAATAGTCATAGAACAAGGCGGTAGCTGCAAAAAATAACGTTAGTGGGCCCGCTATTCTTTGGTTAAATGCCGTACCAATAATAATGGTTGTAAAAAAAATGGATATAAAATATTTTTCAACCAATAACATTAATTGAGAAATTTTTGGCATCGGTATCTCGAAATTTTGAGGAAATAATTTTTGCAGCACAATACACTTGTTAGCATTAATTGAAATGGATAATAAACAGCAAGTCTGAGATACAAAATTGCGAACGGCTAACTCCACTTAAAAACCCTTAAGCTTTAATTGCGGGCCCTACGCGACCAATTTGATCGCCAATCGCGCCTCAATTCCTTGATAATAATTATATTGCCAGTATCTTACCTAAAATGTTCAAGCAATAAGATGTTTTCAATAATTGGTTTTAGCCGGACGATCTGATTCTTGCGGTTGGATACAGTGAGTTTCTTGAAAAAACAGCAAGCCAGTTCAAAAACTGGGAAAATTTTCATCTTTGTTCTTCAATCTAAAGGGTATATTGCCAAAAGGAAGCATCAGCGGGCGCCGATAATCAGGAAAAAATCAATGACAGACACAAATGATCAACCCCAAAGCTGGCTGGTAACCGGCACCGCAGGTTTTATCGGATTCCACATTGCCAAAACATTGCTCGCACGCGGTTGCGATGTTGTTGGCTTTGATGTGGTCAATGATTATTATGACCCCGAGATCAAAGAAGCGCGGCTGAAAGTCTTGCAGGAACTTGCCGATAAATTGGGGGCAAACTATCATTCGATCCGAAAAAATCTCGCTGATCGAAATGCTGTAAACGCCTGCTTTGCAGATCACAAATTTGATCGCGTGGTGCATTTGGCAGCACAGGCCGGAATACGCTACAGTTTGGAAAATCCTCATGCTTATGTGGAAAGCAATGTAGTTGCTTTCACCAACATTCTGGAAGCCTGTCGATATTCCAACATTGCGCATCTCACCTATGCCTCCTCATCCAGCGTATATGGCGCAAATACCAAAATGCCATTTTCAGAACATCATGGTGTTGATCACCCATTGCAGTTTTACGCAGCAACCAAGCGCGCCAATGAGTTGATGGCCCACGCCTATAGCAATCTTTACGACCTTCCAACAACAGGATTGCGTTTCTTTACGGTATATGGCCCGTGGGGCCGCCCGGATATGGCTTTGTTTTTGTTTACAAAAAACATAATTGAAGGCAAGCCTATCAAGATATTCAATCACGGCCATCATTCCCGCGATTTCACCTATATTGACGCCATTATAGAGGGCGTTATTCGTTCCAGCATTGACATTGCCAAGCCCAATCCAGACTGGGACAGCAACAACCCGGACCCCGCGACTTCCTATGCCCCATACAGGCTGTTCAATATTGGTAATAATAGCCCGGTTAAGCTGATGGATTATGTGGAAGCGATTGAAAGGAAAGTTGGCAAAAAAGCAATACTTGACCTTTTACCACATCAACCAGGTGATGCTCTGGATTCATTTGCCGACGCATCCGCGCTAATCAATGCCGTGGGTTATAAGCCGGGGTTAGCAATCGATATAGGTGTGGCTAACTTTGTGGACTGGTACAAAGATTATTACAATTGCTAAAAATGCCTGAGTTGGATCTCTAATCCCCATGAAATATGAGCAAACTTTCCAATCGCAGAAATAAACAAGCCGCATTAGACTGCTTCACATCTACATGGAAGCATGTCAGGCTATGAATTGTGGCCCGGTGCTTATGCACCGCCCAAATTCACGAATGAGGAAAGAATGTGAAGTTTATTTAAGCAATTAATCTGTAATTTTACTCAGCGAACCCTGTCCCCCTGCCCGCTTCCAATTGCAGTTGCAAGAATTATCTTAATATCAAGCAACAGCGTACGTCTGGCAATATATTCTTCTTCAATTCCAACCAGCCGTTCGACGTTCTCCATATCAACACCCTGCACCTGCGCCAGACCCGTAATGCCACACTTGATATTCAGTATTCCACGCTTTTTTCGCGCCGCGATAAGTTCTTCCTGAACCGGCAAACAGGGCCTGGGGCCAACAAGACTCATTTCATTTTTCAAGATATTCAAAACTTGAGGCAATTCATCAATTTTGGTTTTCCGCAATATATGTCCTGTTTTAGTGATGCTGGCTTTACCAATTTCATGAGAGGCCAATTGTTTTGTGCCCTCCTTCATGGTCCTGAATTTATAAAGCACAATATGCTTCTCATCCTTGCCAACCCTAACCTGCGAAAGTATTCCCGGACCAGGCGATGTAATTTTTACCACCAGCCAAACCAACAATAAGAACCACCAGAAAAAGACTATAATGGTTCCGGCAAAAACCAGATCCATC
>JALSIJ010000100.1 GCA_026981655.1 Rhizobiaceae bacterium
CCGCCGGCGCGGCACACGCCATCAAGCTGAAGAAAAGCAATCAGATTGTATGTTGTATTTTTGGCGATGGCGCAATTAATCGCGGGCCGTTTTTGGAAGGGCTGAATTGGGCAGGCGTTTTTGATTTGCCGATATTGTTTGTCTGCGAAGACAATGGCTTTGCCGCAACCACCCGCACTAAAACCATGACATCGGGCGCTGGCCCTGCAGCACGCGCCGAAAGCCTTGGCATCCCTTCTACCGAAATTGACGGCAATGATGTGGCCGTGGTTGACGATGTAGCACGCGAGTTGATCGACGACATAAGAGCTGGCGGTGGCCCACGTTTTCTAGTGGCAAAAACCTACCGATTAACCGGCCATACAGCGGCTGATCCGGCTGCCTATCGTGATAGCGCAGAGGTTGAGGCAAAATGGCAGGGTGATCCGATAAAGCGTTGTCTTGATTCAATATTGCAAACCGGCATCGAAGACGATGTTCCTGAATATGAGGCCAATAAATGCCTGGAGGAAATCCGTCAGGCCTATGAGGTGGCAAAAAATGCCCCCTGGCCGGATATTAGCGAAGCCTTCAGCGATGTTCAGGATAGCGACCTCGATACAACGGGGGCGAACCAATGAGCGAGATGACCTATTTGGAAGCCGGTAAGCGGGCGCTGGCCGAAGAAATGCGCCGCGACGAAATGGTCTGGGCGATTGGCGAAGACCTTGGCCGTGGCGGTGTTTTTGGCCAATATATCGGCCTTGCAGACGAGTTTGGCGCAGACCGGATTTCTGATGCACCAATTTCTGAAGCCGCCATTATGGGCGGTGCCGTGGGCGCTGCGATGATGGGCACCAGACCGGTGGTTGAAATGCGGTTTTCAGACTTCGCCCTTTGCGCCATTGATGAATTGGTCAATCAGGCAGCCAAAGCAAGATTTATGTTTGGCGGGCAGAAAAAAGTTCCGCTTGTGGTGCGCGAGCCGATCGGCATGTGGCGTTCTTCTGCCGCCCAGCATTCGCAATCGCTGGAATCCTGGTACACCCATATTCCGGGCCTTGTGGTGGTTGCCCCTTCCACGCCGGAAGATACCTATGGCCTGCTCAAGACCGCCATTCGCAACGATGACCCGGTCGTATTTATGGAGCATAAAAACCTCTGGGCGCTCACCGGCAATGTGAGCGACGAGGATGATTTCACCATTCCGCTTGGAAAGGCGCGCATTGCTCGCGAAGGCAGCGACATCACCATTGTTTCATGGTCGGCCACGGTTCATGTGGCTATGGAAGCAGCCGAAACACTGGCGAGTGAACGAACTTCAGTCGAAGTGATAGACCTGCGCACCCTTTGGCCTTGGGACAAGGAGGCCGTATTTGCCTCGGTTGAAAAAACCGGACACCTGCTGGTCGCCCACGAGGCGGTAAGCGTTTCCGGTTTTGGTGCAGAAATTGTTGCAAGCGTTGCTGAAGAAATGTTCTCATCATTGAAAGCGCCGATCAAACGCCTCGGCGCACCGCGCTCGCCGGTATCATATTCACCACCGCTCGAAGATCAGGTGCGCGTGACCGCCAATAATATCGCCGCAGCCGTTCGAAAGATGGGGTGAGATGCAAAATTCGACTTGGTCTTGTGCTTTTGCCCACCCTCCTTCGTCATCCTCGGCCACCGAGCCGAGGGTCCAGAAAACCATCGGCATTCAAGACCTGGCTTCAAACATTCTGGATCCTCGGGTTAAACCCGAGGATGACAAAATAAAATTAAACCCAAAAATAAGAAGAAATCCCCATGACTGACAATAAAAACACCACAATGACCGGTGGTGAAGCCATCGCCCGAACCCTGCGTGCCTGCGGTGTTGGCCCGATGTTTGGCATGGGTGGCTTTCAGCTATTGCCCTTTTACGATGCGGTTAGACGACTCAACATGAACCACAATCTGATCAATGACGAGCGTTGCGGCATGTTTGCAGCCGATGCCTACGCGAAAATATCAGGCCGTGTTGGTGTGGTTGATGCAACCCTTGGACCGGGCGCAACCAACCTGCTCACCGGCCTTGTGGAAGCCTTGAATGCCGGCACCCCGATTGTTGCAATTGTCGCCGATAGTCACCGCGATCACTCGTGGAAAAACATGACCCAGGAAACCCGCCAGGTTGAAATGCTGCGCCCTGCCTGCAAGGAATTGCTCCGCGTTGAATCAATTTCCCGGATACCGGAAATCATCCGCCGCGCGTTTTCCGTTGCAACCAGTGGCCGACCCGGACCGGTGATTGTGGATATTCCTGAAGACATCAGCCACGACACCTATGATTTTGACCCGGCAGATTTTGCCGACACGCCAGATGCATCAATTTCGCCGGCAATCCGTTGTCGCCCGGATGCGGATACTTTGGCGCGTGCAGTTGAAATGCTTTCAAAAGCCGCAAGCCCACTGATTTTGGCCGGTGGCGGCATTCATTTGTCTGATGCGGCAGAGGTCTTGCAGGATTTTGCCGAAACCTGCTCCATTCCCGTTGCCCACACCATGACCGGCAAGGGCGCGATTGCCTGCAATCACCCGCTTAATGCCGGACTGTTTGGCCGCTATGACCGCATTGCCAATGATTTGATCGAACAATCAGATTGTCTGCTGGTGATTGGCTGCAAACTAGGCGAAATCGCTACCAAACGCTATACGGTGCCACCAAAAGGCAAGAGCATTATCCACGTCGATATTGTCGCCGAAGAATTTGAACGCACCACCCCGGCTGTCTTGAAATTATGGGGCGATGCCCGCTCAACCATCGCAGATCTAAAAGAGGCGATGGCCCCGACAGCAGACGCGATCAAATCCAAGCGTGCGGAATACCTTACTGAAATTCCGGCCAAAATGGAAAAATGGCGCAAATCCGTTGACGCAAGACTGAATTCAAATGAAAGCCCCATCAACATGGCACGGCTGATGCATGAAATCAGCAATACTCTGCCCGAAGACGGCCTGCTGATTGCCGATGGCGGCTTTGCGGCCCATTGGGGCGGGTTGATATTTGACACCAAACGCGCCGGACGCGGCTTTGTGCCCGACCGTGGATTTGCCTCAATCGGTTATGGCCTGCCCGGTTCTATGGGTGCGCAAATTGCTGGCGGCGACCGCCCGGTCATCGGCGTTACCGGTGATGGCGGCTTCAACATGGTGGTGGGGGAATTGGAAACAGCCAAACGCATGGGGCTTGGCCTGACAATTGTCATCGTCAACAATGCGGCATCCGGCTATGTGAAAGCCCTGCAACATTTGATGTATGGAGCTGGCAATTACCAATCCAGCGATCTGGTCGAAATGAACTATGCAAAAATTGCCGAGAGCTTTGGCTGTCATGGCATCAGGGTGGAAAACCCGAACGATATAGCAGCAGCCCTTAAGGAAGCGATGGCTGTGAAAGACCGCCCATCCGTGGTCGATGTTGTGGTCACCCGCGATCCTGCCCATATGTTACCCGCAGTCGACAACCGCACGGTCAAGGTCAAAAAAGGCGACCGGGTGGCTTAACTCTGGCTACCCTACACCATATTCAGCCAAAACCTGTTCAGCTTCCTGCTGGCTGGTTTTGCCGGGGTTCATCAAATTATGTGGATCGGCCTCGGCCTTAAATGCCATTTGCACC
>JALSIJ010000101.1 GCA_026981655.1 Rhizobiaceae bacterium
CCCACGTTTTAACCGGGCTTCCAGATAATTGCTCATCGCCAGTTTTGCCTTTTGGCTGAGCGGCACCATCCGTTCCTTATCGCCCTTACCGCGCACAATGATAAACCGCTTATCCTTATGGGTTGCAACAATCGGCAAGCTGACCAGTTCCGACACCCTAAGCCCGGTCGCATAGAGCACTTCCAGCAACGCATAGGTTCGTTTTGCCCGCAATTCTCCAAGCGGGCGATCATGGAGTGCTAGTGCTTCTTTTTCCGCATATTGCAACAATTTTTCAACATCCGCCTCGCTCAAAACCTTTGGCAACGGCCTATCCTGTTTGGGGCTGTCGAGAGGGCCACTCGGGTCATCTGAACGAATACCTTCGCTATAGAGAAATTTGAAAAACTGCCTGAGCGCGGAAAGTTTTCTGGCCTGCGAGGACGACGCAAATCCGCGCTTTGTTAGCACCTCAAGATAGGCACGAATATGAGCAGCATTTACATCCAGCAATGCAGCTTTTTTACTACCGGCAAATTGAGAAAAATCATCAATATCCTTGTAATAGGATGAAAGTGTATTTTCAGCAGCACCCCGTTCGGCGCTTAACATTTCAATGAATGCCTCTATCAGGTATTCATCGCGTGGACGCATATATCCGCCCCTATTTGTTGATACGTTTGGAAGGAATTTTTATCGTCATTTCCCGCTGATTGGGTTCAACCGTAAGCGCAAGCGCCAGCATTCCGCCATAAATCAAACCACCGATAACCCCGATAACAACCAAAAAACGGATTAAACTTGGCACCCGGCGCTCTCCAAAAAAGATCAAATTTAGCAAATTTTTCGAACAGGCATTACCCGAAATATCTTTGCATTACCTCTTACTTATGTGCGAGTAATATAAAATTGGCAAGACTTAACAACCCTATCTATACTAAGACCTCAACTCGATCAGAATATAAAAGAACGCCAGACAATGACAAGCGCTACCAATGAGCACGACCAGGTGGAAAATGAGGGCCAGAGTTCCATCACCAATATTATAGGTAACGGAAAAATTGCCACAGACGTAAAGCAGGCTTTAAACGGTCGCTCGATTGTTTTCGTTGGAATTATGGGCGTTGGAAAATCTACTGTTGGCCGCCGGGTGGCGCGTTTACTGAATATGGAATTTGTTGACGCGGATACTGAAATTGAACTGGCGGCCGATTTAAGTGTTTCAGAAATATTCGAAAAATTTGGCGAACCCTACTTTCGCACCGGCGAACGCAAGGTCATTGAACGGGTGCTGGGTCAGGGCCAGCAGGTATTGGCAACCGGCGGCGGTGCATTTATGGACCCGGAAACAAGAAATTCAATAGCAAACAAAGCCGTGTCGCTTTGGCTGGATGCTGATATTGATCTCGTTATGCAGCGGGTATTAAGGCGCAAAACAAGACCATTATTGCAAAATTCCAACCCGAGAAAGGTGATTGAAGATTTGATGGAAACCAGAAATCCGATCTATGCGAAAGCCGATTGCCGCTTTGAATCTCACGACGTTAGCCGCGACATCATTGCGGCCGAAATTATCCAAATGCTAAACCAGAAGCTGGTAGAGATACCTGCATCATCCGGTGAGCAGACCAATTTACAGGAAAGCAAATAAATATGCCGAAGGGTATTGGTTCACAAAACCCAGATAGTTCAGATAGTATAGTATCCGTCAATTTGGACGATCGCTCCTACAACATTCATGTGGGTTCCAATTTACTTGAGCGCGCCGGCGAGCTTATTGCGCTGGCTGCCCCCGGCGCACGTCTGGCTATCATCACTGACAGCAATGTCGGCCCGCTGCACCTGGCAACCCTGACCGATAGCCTTGATCGTGCGGGCATTGAATGGTTGGCATTTGAAGTGCCTGCGGGCGAAAAAACCAAATGCTTTGAACAATTTCATCAGGTCGTGGAAAAAGTGCTGGCCGCCCGGTTGGAGCGTGGCGATGCTATTGTAGCACTTGGTGGCGGCGTGGTTGGCGATCTTGCGGGCTTTGTCTCGGGCGTTATTCGCCGCGGTATGAAGTTTATTCAATTGCCCACAAGCCTGCTGGCGCAAGTGGATTCCTCCGTTGGTGGCAAGACCGGAATAAATTCACCGCACGGGAAAAACCTCATCGGTGTATTTCATCAGCCGGAACTTGTTTTGGCCGATACCGGCGTACTCAACACCCTCAGCCCGCGTGAATTTCGCGCCGGCTACGCGGAAGTTGCCAAATACGGGCTGATAGATCGACCGGATTTTTTCACCTGGCTGGAAGAAAACTGGCTGGAAATTGAACAAGGTGGCCCGGCACGCGCCGAGGCAATTGCCGAAAGCTGCCGGGCAAAGGCCGCCGTTGTCGCCGCAGACGAGCGCGAACATGGCTGCCGCGCGCTGCTCAATCTCGGCCACACATTTGGCCATGCGCTTGAAGGTGCTACAAATTATGACAGCACCCGGCTTGTTCACGGCGAAGGGGTCGCCATCGGCATGGTGCTGGCTTACAAGTTTTCAAACCGGCTCAATCTGGCTGGCCCGGAAGCTGCTGAACGGGTTGTCCGCCACCTTAAAATGGTGGGACTCCCAACCTCTATTTCTGAAATCCCAGGTGAAGTGCCGCCGGCTGAAAAGCTACTGGAATATATTGCGCAGGACAAAAAAGTGACCAAAGGCGAATTAAACTTCATATTGACCAAAGGCATCGGCCAATCATTTATCGCCGATAATATCGCCACTTCGCAAGTTTTGAGCTTTCTGAAAGAAGAGCATCCGTCATGATTATTTCCCTCCTTTCCGTAATGCTGGCGGTCATTATCCTTATTGTTTTATCTGCCTTTTTTTCAGGCTCTGAAACAGCGCTTACGGCAACGTCCCGGGCCAGAATGCTGGCGATGGAAAAAAACGGTAATGCAAAAGCCCATCTGGTTAACCGGTTAATCGAAAAGCGCGACAAGCTGATCGGCGCAATTCTGCTTGGCAACAATCTCGTCAATATTCTCGCATCCGCACTGGCAACCAGCTTTTTTATCGAGCTGTTTGGCGCTGCCGGCGTGGTTTATGCAACCATCACCATGACTATTATTGTGGTAATCTTCGCTGAAGTATTGCCCAAATCCTGGGCGATCTCCGATCCGGACCGCATCGCCTTGCGGGTTGCCACGCCAATACGCTGGGTTGTGACAATTTTCAGCCCTATCACAGGCCTTGTAACCGGGTTAGTGCGCAGAATACTCAAGCTTTGTGGTGTCAACCTCGATCAGGAATCGCCGATGATGTCGGCCCATGAGGAACTTCGCGGCACAGTTGATATTTTGCACCGTGATGGCTCAGTGATTAAGGACGATCGCGACCGGTTGGGTGGATTGCTTGATTTGCATGAACTCGAAGTCAGCGATGTGATGATCCATAGAACAAAAATGGAAAGCATAAATATCGACACGCCAACGAAAAAGATTGTCTCCAAAATTATCGAAAGCCCCTATACGCGATTGCCGGTCTGGCAAAATGAACCGGACAATATAATTGGCTTCATTCATGCCAAGGATGTGTTGCGCACGATGGCGACGCAGGGCAAA
>JALSIJ010000102.1 GCA_026981655.1 Rhizobiaceae bacterium
AATCTGAATTAAGTGATGATAATATTTTCCGCGCTGGCAGAATGTTGGCCTTTGATGGCCGTTATGGCGAAGCGATTGAAGTGCTAACCCTTGCATCCAATCTTAACAGCCCAAAAATTCTCAATTACCTGGGCTATGCACATCGTAAGGCTGGCCGCATTGACGTGGGCCTTGGCTATTACAAGCAGGCACTGACAATTGATCCTGATTATACGCTGGTACGCGAATATATGGGCGAGGCTTATCTTTCACGCAAAAACTTCAAAGCTGCTGAAAACCAGCTGAGCGAAATCAAAATACGCTGCGGCATTACCTGTCGTGAGTACACCTTGCTTTCCGCTGCTATCACCGATGTTAAAGCCGGTCGACCAATCAGCGACGCATCAAAAAACTGGGATTAATTTTTGAAGGCTTCAATTGGCCTTAATTTAACTAGAGCGTTTCATCTTTAGATGGAAACACACTGAATGTTTTCGCTCACGGCTAATCGGGTTTTTCCCGGCCTCCGCGAGGGCGGTGCATAAGCACCGGGCCACTCTGAGTGGCCTGACTGCTTTCATGTAAACATGAAAGCATCTAACTAAATAAGCGAAAAGCATACTTCGGCTGGGGTGTGCGAAAAGGGCGGCACTGGAATTATCCGGCACCGCCTTTTTTTTATTTACGGCAATTCCAATGCTATGCATTGGGCCTGCATTAGAGCACTTTCGCGGTTAACTGAATTGCTCCAGCGCTCTAACTATTTGTTTCTACGCACTTCTAATCCGAAAACAGGCTACCACTTTTCGGGAAGTGCTCTAGCGCGCCGCATAGACGGCGGCTCGAAGTTCTCTCGCTATCACAATCAATATGCGGCAAATTAAGCAGCAGCAACCGCTCGCTTGGCCATGACCTTAACCAGATTGGCACGATATTCCGCATCGCCATGAATATCGGAAAGAAGATCGCCCGCATCTACTGAGCAGCCATCAAGCGCATCTGCGCTCCAGTTTCCGGCCAAAGCCTGCTCCATTTCGCCATGGCGAAATACGCCATCAGCACCAGCGCCTGTTACGCCAACACGAACACCATCGCCAGATTGCGCAACAAACACACCGGCCATCGCATAGCGCGAGGCAGGGTTAGGAAATTTTTGATACGCAGCTTTTGAAGGCGCATCAAATGTTATCGCGGTTATCACCTCATTATCGTCTAAGGCTGTTTCAAACAGGCCCTGAAAGAAATCAGCTGCAGTAATTTCACGTTGATTGGTAACAATCGTTGCATTGAGCGCTACCATCGCAGCCGGATAGTCAGCTGCCGGATCATTATTGGCAATGGAACCGCCAATGGTGCCGCGATTGCGCACATGCGGGTCGCCAATATGAGAGGCCAGCTCACAAAGTGCAGAGCAGACAGCGGCCAGTTCGGCACTTCCAGCTACTTCGGCATGGGTTGTTGCGGCACCAATGCTCACCGAACTGCCATTTACGGAAATTCCCGAAAGATCGGGAATACTACTAATATCCACCAGATCGGAGGGTGATGCCAAACGCTGCTTCATGGTTGGTATCAATGTCATGCCGCCCGCAAGCAATTTGCCATCTTCGGCCTTGCCCATTTTTTTGACAGCCTTTTTTACACTTTTGGCCTTATGATATTTTGTTTCGTACATATTGTTTCTCCCTGCTGCGAATTACTGCAACATTTGTTAGATTACTTTGCCTGAATTGCTGCCCACACATTTTGTGGAGAAGCCGGCATGGCAAGATTGTTATTTCCGATAGCATCGGTGATGGCGTTGATGATCGCAGGTGGCGAACCAATCGCGCCAGCCTCGCCGCAGCCTTTAATGCCAAGCGGGTTGCCCGGACAGAAGGTTTCGGTTGTTGAGACCTGATAGGATGGAAGATCATCGGCACGCGGCATAGTGTAATCCATGTATGAGCCCGAAAGCAGCTGACCATCATCGTCATAAACTGCATTTTCCAACATCGCCTGACCGATACCCTGGCCAATGCCGCCATGCACTTGCCCTGCAACAATCATCGGATTGATGATCTGGCCGAAATCGTCTGCCGCAACAAACTGAATGATGTCGGTCACGCCCGTATCGGGATCAACTTCCACCTCGCAAATATAGGCTCCTGCGGGGAATGTGAAGTTGGTCGGGTCATAAAACGCGCCCTCTTTCAGGCCCGGTTCCATACCCTCTGGCAGATTATGGGCCGTATAGGCAGCAAGACAGACTTCATGCCAAAGCAGTTTTTTATCGGTTCCGGCAACTTTAACCTCGCCGTCTTGTATAACAATGTCGGTATCTGCGGCCTCAAGCAAATGTGCCGCGATCTTTTTGGCCTTGGCTTCAACCTTGTCGAGTGCCTTGGAAATTGCCGACATGCCAACAGCACCGGAACGCGAACCATAGGTTCCCATGCCAAACTGCACCTTGTCGGTATCGCCGTGGATAACTTTCACATTGTCGGTTGGAAGGCCAAAACGCTCGGATACCAATTGCGCAAAAGTTGTCTCATGGCCCTGCCCGTGACTGTGCGAGCCGGTCAGAATCTCAACGGTTCCAACCGGGTTAACCCGCACTTCGCCGGATTCCCAAAGGCCAACGCCCGCTCCAAGCGAACCAACGGCTGCTGAAGGCGCGATGCCGCAAGCCTCAATATAGCAGGAAAGACCGATGCCGCGCAGTTTGCCGCGCGATGCGGCCTCCGTGCGACGCGCTTCAAAGCCCGCATAATCGGCCGTTGCCATCGCATTATCCAGCGACAAGCCGAAATCGCCCGTATCATAGGCCATGATAACCGGCGTTTGATATGGAAATTCAGTGACAAAATTCTGCCGTCGCAGTTCTGCCGGGCTTACACCCAATTGCCGTGCTGCCGTTTCCAGCATCCGTTCCATAATATAGCAGGCTTCCGGGCGACCGGCACCGCGATAGGCATCAACCGGTGCAGTATTGGTATAGACCGTACGCACATTGGCATGAATAGCCGGTATTGCATATTGGCCGGAAAGCAAGGTCGCATAAAGATAAGTCGGTACCGAAGATGAAAACAGCGACATATAAGCGCCAAGATTGGCGATGGTATCAACCTTCAATCCGGTGATGTTGTTGTCTGCATCAAATGCCATTGTGGCGGTTGATACATGATCGCGGCCATGCGCATCTGTCAGAAATGCTTCGCTGCGGGTTCCGGTCCACTTAACTGGCACACCGGCGCGCTTGGAGGCCCAAAGGCAAACAATTTCTTCTGGATAAACATAGATTTTGGAACCAAAACCGCCGCCAACATCAGGCGCGATTACCCGCAATTTATGCTCAGGGGCAACCTGATAAAAGGCCGAAAGGATAAGTCTGGCCACATGCGGGTTTTGGCTGGTTGTATAAAGCGTGTGGTGTTCTTCAGCCTCGTCATAGATGGCAAGAGCGGCACGCGGTTCCATCGCATTAGGCACCAACCGATTGTTGGTGATGTCCATTTTTACCAGATTGGCAGCACTGGCAATTGCCGCATCTGCCAATGCCTCATCACCGATTTCCCAATCAAAAATCAGGTTATTGGCCGCT
>JALSIJ010000103.1 GCA_026981655.1 Rhizobiaceae bacterium
CAGAACAGATTGTTGAGGCTGATAAAATTTATCAGATATATGTGTCGAATTTCTGGAAAACACTTTGGCTATCGGCAATTATAACTTTTCTATGCTTTTTGCTGGCATTTCCAGTCGCCTATCTTTTGTCGACACTGCCGCTTGCAACTTCAAACCTGCTGATGATCCTGGTGCTGTTGCCGTTCTGGACATCGTTATTGGTGCGAACGACCGCGTGGATTGCGATTTTGCAATCGAAAGGGATTATCAATAATATTCTGGTTTTCATCGGTATCATTGGTGATGAAAGCCGGGTGCAGCTGATATATAATCAAACCGGTACAATTATTGCCATGGTGCATATATTGCTGCCCTTTATGATCTTGCCATTATTCTCGGTTATGAAGACCATCCCACCGACATATTTACGTGCCGCACGTTCAATGGGGGCAACGCCGTTCACGGCCTTCCGCCGAGTGTATTTCCCGCAGACCCTACCCGGTATTGCGGCGGGTACTTTGTTGGTGTTTATTCTGGCCATTGGCTACTATATCACCCCGGCACTGGTGGGGGGTGCAGATGGCGTACTGATTTCAAATCTGATTGCTGGGCACATTCAAAAAACGCTGAACTGGAGCCTGGGGGCTGCCCTTGGAACCATTCTGCTGGTAATCGTTCTCGTGCTTTATTGGCTGTATAATAAATTTGTCGGCATCGACAAACTAAGCTTCGGGTGATTGATTTGAAAAATTCAAAAATTAAAGCACGATATATCCTGTTTGCTGTGGCATGCGTGGCAGTATTGGCAATTGTTGGTTCTGTATCAGTAGTAATCGGCTTTGCCTTTTTGTTCGGCACACCATTATTCTTTATGAATGAATTGCCACCCTATGCGACAACGCTGGAACGGATCTGGCAATATATCTATTTGACCATCTGCACGTTCATATTTGTATTTTTGATAATGCCGGTGATTATCATCATTCCGTTATCGTTTAATGTTGAGCCGTATTTCTCATTCACATCCGGTATGATGAGTTTTGATCCAGCTGCATTTTCAACCCGCTGGTATCAGGATATTGTCACCAATGGCATGCAGAACCCGCTAGCGGCTGGGTCTGCATGGTGGTCTGATATGTGGAACAATGCCCAGTGGGTCAGGGCAACCCGCAACTCGTTTTTCATCGCATTTTTTGCTACCATTTTGGCCACCGGTCTTGGCACACTTGCGGCCCTTGGCCTGTCGCGGCCTGAAATGCCCTATCGATCGCTGATAACCAGCCTGCTGATTTCACCGATGATTGTGCCTTTGGTGATCACCGCTACGGGGATGTTTTTCTTCTATTCGTCGCCGATGGCGATCTTGCCTGATTTTGTTATCAATGGAATTCAGGCTGTTGTAAGTGCCATTGGGCTTGACTGGAACGTGGCGGAGTTTCGCCTGTCGGGCACTTTCCTTGGTATAATTCTCGCACATACGACGCTTGGTATTCCATTTGTGATTATCACAGTGACGGCCACCCTTTCCGGCTTTGACAGATCTCTCATTCGCGCCTCACAAAATATGGGTGCCAATGGCTGGACCACTTTTCACCGGGTTATCATGCCGCTGATTATGCCCGGCATGATTTCCGGTGCCCTGTTTGCGTTCATTACATCGCTGGATGAAGTTGTGGCGGTTCTGTTTCTTGCTGATGTGGATCAGCGAACCATTCCACGTCAGATGTTCTCTGGTATTCGCGAGCAAATATCTCCGACAATATTAGCAGTTGCGACCATACTCGTTGCCATATCAATTTGCCTGCTGGCAACGATAGAATTGTTGCGGCGCCGTTCTGAACGACTGCGTGGGCTTGCACCGGGATAAGGCAGTTCAATAATGAAAGTTTTCAGTAATAGGGCGCTGATCGGATTGATCGCCTTATTACTGTTGATTATTCCTGCAAGCGTGCCTCAGGCCCAGCAAAATAATCGTGTCGATCTGAACCTTGTTTTGGCGATTGACTGTTCCTACAGCGTTGATGAACAGGAATATGCCCTCCAAATGGCTGGTATGTCGGCGGCCTTTATCCATCCGGCAATACTGAATGCAATTAAAAACGGTCCCTATGGTGCCATTGGCGTGACCATCGTTCAATGGTCGCACCGGGATAGTCAGATTATCGTGGTTCCGTGGATTCGGGTAGCAACACCTGCCGACGCTTTACAATTGGCGGGGCTGATTGCACGCACAACCCGTCGAACAAGCGAAGGCGCCACATCAATTTCAGGTATGCTGAGTTTTGGCCAGCAGCTCTTGAATAAAGCCCCATATCAAGCAACGCGCAACGTCATTGATATTGTCGCCGATGGCGAAAACAATAATGGCGAGCGAGTGGAAAGAGTGCGTGACAGGCTTACCGCATCAGGCATCACCATCAATGGCCTCGCCATCCAAAATGAAGTGCGTTATCTTTACTACTATATGCGTAATCGGGTGATTGGCGGTAATTTCGCCTTTGTTGAACGGGCTGCAAGCTATCGGGATTTTGCCCGCGCAATCCATCGTAAGTTACTGCGTGAAATTCAAAATGTTCCTGTGAGTTAATCCCAGCTGGTGATCGCAGTTTCTATGTCGATGGGGTCAAGCTCTATCGGTGCGATTTCAGGCGTTATCCCATCAAAACGTGGCGCTGGTGCCGGTTGCAAAATATCGTCCATATTTTGAAAAATATTACGCGCCATATTATGTGGGTTATCAACCACCTCATTCATTGAAAGCACCGGCGCAAAACAGGCATCTGTTCCAGCAAAAATTGCTGCCCATTCATCACGGGTTTTTTGCAAAATTCTGTTTTCGATAATGGTTCGAATTACCGGCCAACGGTTGGGATTCATTCGGTCTTTGACGCTTTCCTCATCAAGCTCAAGCAGGTGCAAAAGCTGCTGCCAAAAAGGTGGTTCAATTGAGCCAATTGCTATCCATTTGTCATCGAGGGTTTTATAGGTGCCATAAAATGGCGCGCCACCATCGAGCAGGTTTTCCTGTCGCCCACCGGGCCAAAACCCGGCCGCCTTAAGCCCAAATGGCATGGTCATCAAAAGCGCGGCGCCATCCACCATTGCCGCATCAATTACACTGCCCTTGCCGGTGAGCTTGGCTTTTAACACCGCGCTGACCACACCAAAGGCCAGCAACATGCCGCCGCCACCAAAATCACCGATCAGGTTCAGTGCCGGCACAGGCCCGGAGGATTTGGTGCCAACCGTGTCTAGCGCACCGGTAAGGGCAATATAGTTTATGTCGTGCCCGGCGGCTTTTGCCAGTGGGCCGTCCTGTCCCCAACCGGTCATCCGCCCGTATATCAGCGCCGGGTTACGGCCCATGCAAACCTTTGGGGAAAGCCCTAACCGTTCCATCACGCCGGGGCGATAACCCTCAATTATGACATCGGCCTTTTCGATTAGCTGCAGGGTTTTTTCCACGTTTTCTGCTTGCTTCAGGTTAAGTTCAACCAGCCGTCGACCGCGCAATAGTGGGTCTTTTTGACGGTGCGATACGCCGGTATTAGCGCCACCCGGCCTGTCGACTCGCACCACATCGGCCCCATGGTCGGCCAGCATCATGGCAGCGAAGGGGCCGGGACCGATCGAGGCAATTTCCACAACCTTCAACCCAGTTAGAGGTTTGTTGCTCATTTAACATTCCTAACGATCTCATAACCAACTTCTTTAGCGGCCCTATCCAGCCAATGCCAAAATGAGCACGCAAGTGAGGTAAAGACAAACAGATCAAATGTGTTTTCGTTCACCCGGTGAATGGTAAGGCTAATTTGATGATGTGCAGTATTACGGCTGGTCGCTACGGGAAAAGCCTGCAGGGAAAAGTCAATCGCGATGCCCTTGGCCAAAACCCATACTGCCTGATCACCGGAAATACGGATGACCACCCGGGCATGGGTGAGATCGGTAACCGCACCCTTGGCAGGAATGATTTTTTTCTGGAACCGGCCGGTTGCATCACCAGATTGGGCCTCGATCAAATATTGCCCGGGTCCAGTTGGCATAATGGTAAAGTCCTCATTGGCAGGCGATGCGTCACCTCCTTGCAATGATAAGTGGGTCATTTTTTCCAGCGTGGTGGCTATGCCTTTGCCGGTTTTGGGCCAGGCGGTCACTTGAACAAGGCTTTCGCAAGTCCGGTGCGATATTTTCAAATCGGCCTGCTCGCCGGTATTTTCAGGCTTGCCGTAGTGGCCGGTCTTTAACAGTTTATCCAACGGGGAGGTTTTTTCAACCATGCATTCGTCTCCCATCCGGGTCAACCATATGGGGCGAGACAACTTCCACTGCACCATGAGTTCCACGCACCGGGCTGGTAACATGTAGTTTTTCACCAATCCGCGCGCGGCCATCTTTCAGCAGTCCAAGCGATATATAGCAATTTAATTCCGGCGAGAAACATGCCGATGTTGTATGGCCAAGGCTTTCGCCCGGTTGGGCCTGATCCGCCGATGCCACAATATGGCTGCCGCCCAAAATTTTCTGGCCATCCAGCGAGCGCAGCCCAACCAGCTGCTTACGTCCGGTTTCATTCAGCGCCTCACGGTGAACCAGCACAGAACCGATAAACGGTTTTTTGGTTGAAACCATGCCACCAAGACCCAGGTCATTGGCATTTGTGCGGCCATTAAGTTCCGGCCCGGCCACATGGCCTTTTTCGATGCGCAGGGTGGAAAGCGCTTCAAGCCCATAGGGTGTAATGTCAAAAGCCTTTCCGGCATCCATCAGCGCATCCCATAAGGCCTGGCCGTGCATCGCACCGCAAAACACCTCAAATGCCATCTCACCGGAAAATGAAAGCCGGGCGATCTTTATTGGAATATCGGTAATCTCGCCGTCTCGAACCCCCATGAACGGAAAAGCCTTGTCACTCATATCAGTGCCGCTAACACAAGCCTCCAACACTTTTCTGGAATTCGGTCCGGCAAGCGCAATTCCTGCCCATTGGTCGGTAACAGATACCAGCGAGACCTTCAGTTCCGGCCAGACAACATCAAGGTGATATTCCATATGCTCCATCACCGGGCCGGCTTTGGCGGTTGTCGTGGTCATCAAATAATGGTTTTCGTCAAGGCGCCATGTCGTGCCATCGTCAAACAAAAAACCATCCTCGCGCAACATCAATCCGTAGCGGGCCTTGCCGATGGGTAATTTGGCAAAACCATTGGAATAAATCCGGTTGAGGAATTCGCCCGCATCGGGTCCTTGCACGTCAATTTTTCCAAGGGTGGAGACATCGACCAGGCCGACGCTTTTTCGAACGGCCCCAGCCTCGCGAATATAGGCCTGCTCAACGGTTTCACCGGATTGATTATAGGTCTCGGGTCGCATCCATAACCCGTTTGCATACATATTTGCGCCCCGGGCGATATGCCAGTCATTCATCGGAGAAAGGCGGTATGGTTTGAGATGGCCATAGTTTTCACCGGCGATCGCCCCAAGGGTAACCGGCGTAAATGGCGGGCGAAATCTCGTCGTGCCCACATCTTCAATGGCCTCGCCCCGCGCCTCGGCCATAATAGCCAACCCGGTAACATTGGACGTTTTGCCCTGATCGGTCGCCATTCCGAGTGTTGTATAGCGCTTGAGATGTTCAACCGAAATAAAACCTTCCCGGTGGGCAAGCCGCACATCTTCTGACGTCACATCATGCTGCAGATCAACAAAACTTTTGCCTTTTTTAATAGCCCGTCTTATTTCATAAACGGCCGCAGGCTGAACTGATATTTCTTCTGAATTAACTATAGGTGGCTTTAGCTTTTTTGGTTTTATTCCGATGGATTTTAGTGCTGATTTCGCGGCATCAGTGGCAGATAATAGTGTATTGGCAAGGCCAAATTTCCCAGCCATCGCCCCGGCCCCGTACCAGTTCTGCAAAGCTTTACCGGGCAAAAATGCCTGTAGGCCTTCATCCCATATAGGGGTGCCGCCAAATTGGCTGGTTAAATGAATGGCGGGCGACCAACCGCCCGAAACCAGCAGGCAATCAGTTTCAATCCTGTGGGTGGAAGGCGCAACCAGCTTGCTATCCGCATTGAAGTGACCCACGTGAATAGCGGATATTTTTTGCAGGCCGCTGGTGCGGCTTACGGCATCTCCAACCAGCAATTCAGCTCCAATTGATGCTGCAATGGCGCGAATTTCGCCAGAAACCTGTTGCCGCACGTCAATGATGGTTTTGATGTTGGCACCACAGTCAGCCATCGTGCGCGCGGCATGATAGGCCGTATCATTATTGGTGAATATCGAGATCAGCTTGCCCGGCAAAACGCCATATTCAACCGCATACCGGCGGGCCGCATCGGCAAGCATGATACCCGGGCGGTCATTGCCGGAAAAGACCAGTGGTCGCTCGAACGCACCGGTGGCAATAATCACGGATTTGGCCCGTATTTTCCAGGAGCGCTGACGGGGTTCAAATGCATCGGGTTTTATTTTGTGGTCTGCAACCCGTTCGATTGCATGCAACAGATTATCATCATAATAGCTCTGAACAGTGGTTCGGGTGAGTATACGTACATTTTCATGGTCTTTTAGCCGTTCTATGCAGGCTTTAGCCCATTCATCGCCTTCCATGCCATCAATTAAATCTTTGCTGCCGACAAGTGAGCCGCCGGTCTCGGCCATTTGCTCGCACAATATAACTTTGGCACCAGCTTCAGCCGCGCGTTCGCCAGCTATTAGCCCCGCCGGTCCACCACCGACAACCAGAACATCGCACCACGCATGCATGCGTTCGTAAATATCGGGATCCGCCTCAAGTGAGGCCTTTCCCAGACCGGCGGCGCGGCGGATAATTTTCTCAAACTGCCACCAGACCTCGGTGGTTTTGTTGAAAAATACATTCGGGCCCATAAATGTTTTGTAGTAAAATCCGGCGGAAAGCGCATTGCCTGCCAGTTGATTGATCGCCATCAGGTCGAATTTGGGTGAGGGCCAGCAATTTTGGCTTTTGGCAATCAAGCCGTCATAGAGTTCAATCTCTGTTGCTTTGATATTCGGCTCGCTGCGCCTGCCCTGTCGCAGTGTTACCAGCGCATTGGGTTCTTCTAGGCCGGCAGAAAACAGACCGCGCGGGCGGTGATATTTAAACGAGCGTCCAAGTACACCAACCCCGTTAGCAAGCAGGGCAGAGGCCAGCGTATCACCCTCAAACCCTGAATAAGTGCGACCATTAAAGCTGAAATTCAACAGCTTAGTCGGGTCGATCCTGACCCCGGTATCAGGAGAAGAAATACGATAGCCGCTCATTTTTTCTTCTTCCGTTTGGGGCTATAGGGGCCAAGCAATTCGCAGGACAAAATCTTGTGGGTCAAAGTATTGCGTTTAACCAGAATATGAGAGCGGCACCCATTGCCGTGATGCCAGATTTCCATATGGTCGCCAGCCGGATTTTCCCGGTTATAAACATAGGCACTGGCTGCATTCATTGAGTTATCAGACAATGCAGGACGTTTCAGCGTGCCATCACCACGATAGGAAAATTCTTCGACACTACGCGGGCCGCACCAAGGGCAATCAATAAGCATGTCTAATGATAACCGGGGGTTGGCCCGGCTCCCAGTTCATCAATTGGCCGGCCCTGTTTGTAGCGCTCCAGCGAAAACGGTGCGTTGATTTCATGCGGCGCATCATTGGCAATGGTGTGGGCAAAGCACCACCCGGATGCCGGTGTCGCCTTAAAGCCGCCATAGCACCAGCCGGCATTTAAATACATGCCGGGCAATGGCCCCTTGGTGATGATCGGACTGCCATCCATCGACATATCCACCACGCCGCCCCACGAACGCAATAATCGAAGCCGGGCAAATGCCGGATACATTGCGGTAAACTCGCTCATAACCTCTTCAACCAGCGGCAGGTTGCCGCGCTGGGCATAGGTGTTGTAACCATCAAGCGATCCACCAAATACCAGGCCACCCTTATCCGATTGGGAAGCATAGAGGTGGCCATTGCCAAATGTTACCACATTCGGGATTACCGGCTTGAGCGATTCTGAAACAAATGCCTGCAACACATGGCTTTCGATTGGCAGGTTTTTGATGCCTGCCAAACGCATTACCCGCGATGTGGAACCGGCCACAGCGATGCCGGTTTTTTCCGCGCGAATTTCGCCCCTATTGGTTTCCACCCCGACAATATTGTCACCCTCGCGCAAAAAGCCCTTAACCTCGCAGTTTTCCAGAATATCAACGCCCAGTAGATCGGCCCCGCGAGCAAAGCCCCATGCAACCGCATCGTGGCGTGCAGAGCCCGCCGATGGTTGCAACAATCCACCTTCAATTGGAAATCGAGCATTGCCCGAAACATCCAGTCCAGGGTTGGCGCGTGCCACCTGATCACGGTCCAGCAGTTCCGCATCTCCACCCATCAATCGCATGGCATTGCCGCGTTCCGCGAAAAGGTCCATCTGCCCGGGCGTATGGGCGAGATTTAAAACGCCGCGCGGTGAAAACATCACATTGTAGTTTAGTTCGTGCGAAAGCGTCCGCCACAATTGCATACTTTTTTCATAAAATCGGGTATTTTCCGGTAGCAGGTAATTGGAACGCACAATTGTTGTGTTTCGACCAATATTTCCCGAACCGAGCCAGCCTTTTTCGACAATTGCCACATTGGTAATTTTGTGAACGCTGGCGAGATAATAGGCGGTGGAAAGCCCATGCCCGCCGCCACCGACAATGATCACATCATAGGATTTTTTCGGTTCAGGCTTTCGCCATGCCGGTTGCCAGCCTTTATTGCCGGTAAAGGCATTCTTGATCACTTCAAATGCTGAATATCGGGTCATTAATGTTGCATCATGAAAATGAGGTGGTTCATCTCAACATTCAGTCAGAATTTTAAGCCCTTGTCACGCCAATTTCGCGGATAGGCAATTTTTTCTGTTTAAAGGCGCAAGGGTGTCAATATCTGTCGTTTTTTAATTTGAGTATGGAATTCACCTGTGCCTATCTTTCGAAGGCAAATTTGATCTGTGTGTACGACCAGGAGCCACCATAATGGAACAACGAATTGACGGAAAAGCCATTGCTGAAGAAGTGATGGTGGAAGTTAAATCTTTAAGCACCAGGCTCATCTCTGATACGGGCGTTATCCCAGGCCTTGCGGTGGTTATTATTGGGGAGGATCCGGCAAGTCAGGTATATGTGGCCTCCAAGGGGAAGCGGGCTAGGGAATGCGGGTTTCATTCCGTGCAACACACTTTACCTGATGATACGAGCCAGCAGGCGCTGCTTGCCATTATTGATGATCTGAATAACGACCCGGCAATTCATGGAATTCTGGTTCAATTGCCGCTGCCTTCTCACATTGATGAGGGTAAGGTCATTCAGGCAATTAATCCTGATAAGGATGTGGATGGTTTTCACTATATCAATGTGGGAAAACTAACCTCGGGAGAGCTTGGCACCGCCTTTGTTCCGTGTACACCCGCGGGTTCCATGATCCTGTTGCTAAGAACTTTAGGGCGCGATTTATCGGGCCTCAATGCGGTTGTCGTTGGTCGTTCCAATATTGTTGGCAAGCCGGTTGCCTCACTGTTGCTTGCAGCCAATTGCACGGTCACAATTGCCCATAGTCGAACAAAAAAACTGGACGAAATTTGTCGCACAGCTGATATTCTGGTGGCGGCCGTCGGGCGACCCAAGCTGATTAAAGGCGATTGGGTTAAGCCCGGGGCAACAATTATTGATGTGGGCGTGAACCGAATTCCGGCGCCAGAACGCGGTGAAGGAAAAAGCAGGCTTGTTGGCGATGTCGATTATGATGAAGCTGTTGAACGCGCCGCCCATATTACCCCGGTTCCCGGTGGTGTCGGGCCGATGACAATTGCGCTCTTAATGGCAAATACCCTCAGTGCTGCGTATCGCAGCGCCGGGTTGGAAGCACCAAAATTTTAAAAATCAGCCGTTAATGGGTCCTGACCCTGGACTTGGTGCCGATATACTATGCAGCATCCTGAGCCGGGATTTGGGTAAGCAGCGCGTAAATAGCTTCGGGATCCGTCAAATTCCGAATATCATTGACCAGTTTTTCATTGCGCAACACCCGCGCCACCCGGGAAAGCGCCTTTAAATGGTCAGCGCCATCAATTTCCGGGGCAAGCAGCAGAAACACAATATCGACCGGTTGATCGTCAAGAGCTTCATATTCCACCGGCTTCCTCAACCGGGCAAAGATGGCAAACATGTCGTCAAGCTCAGACAAGCACCCGTGCGGAATTGCTATACCTTCGCCAACACCGGTTGATCCCAACCGTTCGCGCTGCAGCAATACTTCAAAAATCCTGCGCTTATCAATACCGGTTTTCTGTGCTGCTTTTTCAGCAAGGTCCTGCAGCAACTGTTTTTTGGAGCTGGAATTTTCATCCGCCAACACCATTTCAATATCCAAAAGGTTTTCGATTTCAAAGGCCAAATCAAAACTCTCCAATATCTACAATTGAGGGCTGAAACATGGGTAAGTCGTTAATGTTTTTAGCTTTTGCCAATCGTTGCATCAGGGTCAATCCAACCGATATTACCGTCATCACGACGGTAAACCACGTTCAAACCACCATTGGCTGCATTCTTGAACAAATGCACAGGTCCATCCATCAAATCCAGCTGCATAACTGCCATGGCAACGGTTTGCGTGCGAATCGAAGTGGATGATTCTGCAATTATAACCGGAGCAAAATCAGTTGCAATTTCTTCTTCTTCCTCAGGCGATTCCATAACCACATAAGCCGCATCCTGAGGGATTTCAGCTTTTGTGTGATGGTCCTTCAATCGGCGTTTATAGCGCCGTAAGCGTTTTTCTATTCGCTCCGCCGCCGCATTGAAACTGGCTGTTGGGTCATGTTCCTGTCCGGTTGCCTGTAACATCATACCGGTATCGAGATTTATCAGGCAGTCTGTTCGAAACCCGGCACTGAATTTTTCAATTGTCACGTGGCCACTGAATCCACCGTCAAAATATTTAGCAACTGCATTATCTATTCGATCTTCAATGCGCCCCCGTAGAGAATCCCCAATATCCATGTGCAGTCCGGTGATGCGTAAGCTCATCAGTAATCATTCCTTGTGTTTGCCTGTCTCAAGCTCTGACAATCGCCAGACCCTGTTATGACCCTACCTTCTATTGAGGTCGGGAAAAAGCACTTTTGTATAATTTGTGAAAGTTGTTGATTAGAGTCCGCGTAAAATATCAATATTTGGCGCGATATGGCCGGGTTTTATGCAGCTGGCAAACACTTGTCAAGGTGTACAATGAGCACGAAAACTGAAACAAATTCCTTAGTTACTTCAATGCGGCAAGCGCCTTTTTCTCGCGGCGCCTTTGTACAGAGGACGCGATATTCATCGCTTCCCGGTATTTTGCCACCGTTCTTCGCGCAATATCAATGCCCTGGTCTTTAAGACTGGTGACTATTTTGTCATCCGAGAGAACCTTGGCCGGTGCTTCCTCGTCAATCAATTGCCTGATTTTGTGGCGAACCGATTCGGCCGAATGCGCATCACCACCTTCGCTGGTTGCCTGAATTGCAGATGTGAAGAAATATTTAAGCTCGAAAATACCTCTTCCAGTCAGCATATATTTGTTTGATGTGACCCTGGAAACGGTCGATTCATGCATTGAAATAGCATCGGCAACGGTTTTCAGATTAAGCGGTTTTAAATGGTGCACTCCGTTGACCAGAAAATCATCCTGTTGGCGCACAATTTCTGTGGCAACTTTGAGAATGGTTTGCGCCCGTTGATCGAGGCTTTTGTGCAGCCAATTGGCCGATTGCAGGCAATCATTCAGAAATTCAATTTCTTTTTTATCAGTTGTAGTTTTGGAAATCCTGGCAAAATAGCTTTGATTTACCAAAATACGCGGCAGGGTCTCACTGTTTAGTTCAATCAGCCAACTGCCATCATTGGCCGTGGAAACAAGCACATCCGGTGCAATTGGACTAAGCGGCATGGTTTCAAAAGCGGCGCCAGGTTTTGGGTCGAGGGCTTGAATTTCCTGCATCATATCAACAAGATCATCCCGACCGACGCCGCAAATCTTGATAAGGGCTACAAAATCGCGCTTTGCCAATAGTTCGAGATTATCAATCAGCGCGTCCATAGCCGGGTCCAGCCGGTCCTTTTCCCGCAATTGCAGTTTTAGACATTCAGGCAAATCGCGCGCGCAAATGCCTGCGGGTTCAAAACTTTGCAATAATTCAAGCGCTGCCTCGACCTGAGCTAGAGGCGAATTCAACCGTTCGGCGATGTCATACAGGTCGGCCCTTGCATAGCCACTTTCATCCACATGATCGAGCAATTCATGGGCAATTTTATTGGTGGCAATATCTGTACCGGTTAGCGCCAATTGCCCTGCAAGATGATCGCGAAGCGTTATTTCACTGGCAATAAATGCTTCAAGATCATAGCCCTCATTTGCAGGCCCCGTGCCACCTGAAACTCCGGTCCACGAGTCGTTTTGATAGGTGGGCTCGCTCTTGGCGTTTAATATCTGGTTTTTTTCATTGTCATCAGAAAACACATTTTCCAAACTTGCATCAAGCTTGTCAGAAATAGCGCTGGCACTGGTTTCCAGATTATCCTGCATCCAGTCAGCCGGTTCACCGGAAGTGGTGGAATGTTCCAAACTGTCTGACGGTAAATCTATTGCAGTCTCGTCATCACCACGTTTTTCACGGGTTGACGGGTCATCACCTTCAAGCCGTTCGATGAGTGGATTTTTCTCCAACTCAGCTTCAACATAGGCCGCAAGTTCTATATTGTTCAGTTGCAGCAGTTTAATGGACTGCACCAGTTGCGGGGTCATCACCAGGCCCTGGGACTGACGTATTTCCAGTCTTGGTGATAGGGCCATTGCTAAATCGTCCCGATTAAAGTGGCGGCATATTATTAAAATGCCGGGTGAAAAGTAGTTTTCATAGGCTATCAGGCGACGTGTCGTCAAATTGGCCCGAAACTTGCGTCATGAGAGTATAGGGAAATTTATTGATTAAAGTGTAAACTGATCGCCCAAATAGAGTCGGCGAACATCAGCATTGTTAACAATTTCCTCCGGGCTGCCGTGGGTGAGCACCTTGCCAGCCGCCAGAATATAGGCCCGGTCAATCAATCCGAGCGTTTCACGCACATTATGATCGGTGATCAATACGCCAATGCCGCGCCGTGTGAGGTGGCGAACCAACTCCTGAATATCACCAACTGCAATCGGATCAATACCCGCAAAGGGTTCATCCAGCAGCATAAATGCCGGCTTGGATGCAAGCGCACGGGCAATTTCGCACCGCCGCCGTTCACCGCCGGAAAGTGCGATTGATGGTGATTTGCGCAAATGGGAAATTTTAAACTCGTCCAGAAGTTCATCCAGCTGGCGGGCGCGTTCCTTGCGATCGGGTTCAACGATTTCGAGTACGGCACGGATATTGTCTTCGACTGAAAGACCGCGAAAAATTGAAGCCTCTTGAGGTAGATAGCCAATTCCCAAACGCGCGCGCCGATACATTGGCATGCTGGTAATGTTATGGCCATCGAGGCTGATCTCGCCGGAATCAGGCGGCACAAGCCCGGTAATCATATAAAAACAGGTGGTCTTGCCGGCGCCATTTGGTCCCAAAAGCCCGACAGATTCGCCCCGTCTGACCCCAAGAGAAACCCCGCCCACCACCATTCGGCGTTTATAGGATTTAACCAGACCACGAACCAATAATACACCTTCGCGCGAGCGGGGTTCATGGATTTGGGTATTCGGAGTATTTTGTGACCGACCCTTAGGCAGAACAGAATGGGCCGATGCCTGAGGAATTTGGCCAGGAGGCGCATTGTTTGCGTGCTCCAAATTTGGTTTGGCTTTTGTTGGGATTTTTTTGGAAAATCCTGAAAGCATGTTTTTCAACAGGGAGGCTTTGGGTCGGGCGTCCCTGGGTTGGCCCTTTTGGGGAATGCTTGTTTTCGTGCTCATAAATCAATTAGCATTCCGTTGTGAGGGCGGGTTGATCATATTGGATTTGTACATGCGCTAATTTTGCGAAAAAAGCACTATTGTGAAGTTACACCCTAGTTGGTTTTTTTTGTAGCACTGGGTTCAAACAACATTTTTACCCGTCCAGTCTTACTACCCTGATTGCCGCCGCAATTGCTAATCATTTTAGCAATGCCGGTTTTCAGGTTTGCCCGAAGTCTGCAGCCGGTCATAATATTCTTGCCTTGGGTTAATACTACGTTACCAGCCAATTCCACATCTTCCGTGACCATATCAAACCAGCCGCTATCGCTGGTCGCTTCGTTATCATCAGATCGAATATAAACAGTGCCCGATACTTCGAGTTTTTTTATCGAATTGCCCTTTTTGGCATTGCTGTTACCGGCGCTTTTGGTGCCTTTTTCGGGTTTGTTGTAAAATACCTTCAGTTTGTCAGCCTTCAGCACTGATGCGCCCTGTACAACTTTTACATTGCCTTGGAATATAGCAATGGCTTTTTTATCAACAACTTCCAGCCGGTCTGCTTCGATCTGAATGGGCGATTTGTTGCCGGATTTAAACCCCGAAAAAGCACCAATGCTTTGTGCATGTGCAGCGGTTCCGAGCCCGCCTGCTATAATAATGAAAAGCACGGAGAAAAGCCGCGCATTCAGTCGGGTGATTGTTTTTAGTCGGCTATCTTTCATCAGGCAGTTCTTTCAAACATGTGCTTTGCTGTCGATTTGACAGCGGAAAATTGCGGCGATTGTTTGAATGGAGCAGATCATTTTCCATCCTGCGCCGGCAAAACAGTCATTCTAACCCTCTGCTTGAAGATAATTTTTGCCCCATTGTCGGTAACGTCTACTTTTTCAGAAGTGATCCGCGAGTTTGAAGTTGAAACGATAACCGGGTTTTGGCTAGAAAGATTTCCCTTAGCCAGGTCGATTTCAGCCGATTCCAAAATAATTTTGGTTCCATCCTGACTGTTAATTTCAATATCAGTCTTGAGAGTAAGCCATTCCTTGTCAGAGTTATAAATGCCGGATTTTGCCTTGATGTCAGCAAAAACCTTTGCCTGCATTGGAACTGTTGCTCGCAGGTTTTCTAAATTAATAATATTTGGTTCTGTCAAATTTTGTTTTGCAAAACTGGCAATCAGGTCATAGGGCCGATTATCGCGGGTAAACCCGCTCATTTTTGGAGACTCCATAACCAGCATTCCGTTACTGATACCAGAGCTTTTTACTGAAATATCGCCAATACTGCTGGTGTTTACAAACCCGACAATTACAAACCAGACAACCATGCAAAGTGCTGCTACCGGTAAGGTCTTTTTCAAAAGGCTCACAAATATGGAATGTTGATGAGCCCGGTTAAAATGGGTTTCATGGCGTATATTGGCAGAAGGAGCCGGCTGAACAAACAGGCTGTCGCTCATTGGCATTTCCGCTTTGATTTCTGACTGATCCTTTAAAGGATATGGAACTGCCAATTAAATCCCCGATAAAACGATTTCAATGAAACGTGACGGCCATAAGTTTCCCTATTTACTCACGGTAACACAATGCAGCTTGAAATACAGTTTTGTGGTAACATTAGGACACGAACTGTAATATTATGAAATCACAATTTATCAAGTTCATGAATGTGAAAAAATATCCGTTTCAGGCCAGCCCATAAGATCAAGGCGCGCGCGGGATGGTAGAAACTCAAAACAGGCCCTGGCTATTTCGCGACGATCTTCACGCAAAAGTCTTTGATCGAGCTTTTCCTGCAATTGATGAAGATAAAGCACGTCTGATGCCGCATATTCCAATTGCGCTTGAGAAAGTGTTTTTGAAGCCCAGTCAGAACTTTGCTGTTGCTTGGATAAATCCACACCCAGCATTTCCCTGGTAAGGTCCTTCAAACCATGACGATCCGTATAGGTGCGGGTCAGTTTAGAAGCAATCTTTGTGCAATATACCGGTGTGGCTTCAACGCCAAATGCATGAAATAACACCGCAATGTCAAAGCGACCAAAATGAAAAAGTTTCTCTTTTGTATTATCTTTAAGCAGTGCCTCAAGGTTGGGCGCACTTTTTTGCCCCTTGGCAATCTGGATGACATCTGCCGTTCCATCACCCGGCGATAATTGAACCACGCAAAGCCGGTCTCGGTGCGGGTGCAGACCCAGCGTTTCAGTATCAATCGCGACAGAGCCTGTATAATTGCTCAAATCGGGCAAATCGCCCTGATGTAGCCTGATAGTCACGGCATTTCCTTTTAAAAACTAAATTGCTCTTGCCATAATTAATAGCATCGGATGGCGTTAATTTTCCATTAACCATAATCAAAAGAAGTGAATGGTTTCGCAGCTTTAAACCGAACTAATCAGAAAGATTCTCAAAAAACCCCTTCATACGGGAGAAGAAGTTGGTCGATTCCGGGCTGTTATCTTCTGATGAAACCCGTTCAAATTCTTTCAATATTTCCCGTTGACGGGTGGTCAGGTTTTGCGGGGTTTCTATTGAAACCTGAATATACATATCACCCATCTGGGTAGAACGCAGAACCGGCATGCCTTTAGAACGAAGTCTAAACTGTTTTCCTGCTTGTGTTCCCTCAGGTACTTTAACGCGGGTTTTACCGCCGTCCACGGTGCCGACCTCAAACTGACCGCCAAGCGCTGCAGTGGTCATGGAAATTGGCACCCGGCAGAAAATATCGGCACCATCGCGCTGAAAAAACTCATGCGGCTTGACCGACAGGAATATATAGAGATCACCGGTTGGTCCACCGCGTAAACCGGCTTCACCCTCGCCGGCAAGTCTGATCCTTGTACCATCTTCGATGCCGGCAGGCACATTGACTGAAAGCGAGCGGGTTTCTGTTGTACGGCCACTGCCGGAGCAGTCTTCGCAAGGGTCGGTAATAACTTCGCCGCGCCCCTGGCAGGACGGGCAGGTTCGTTCAATTGAGAAAAAACCCTGATTGGCCCGAACCCGGCCATTGCCACCACAAGTGCTGCAGGTTGAAGGAGAGGTGCCTGGTTTGGCACCGTTTCCATCGCAGGTTTCGCATGTAACTGATGTGGGTATCTCCACTTCGGCTGTTTTGCCGTTATAGGATTCTTCAAGGGTAATTTCCATGTTGAAGCGAAGATCAGCGCCGCGTTCGCGCCCATTGGAACTGCGGCCCGATCGACCGCCCATCATGTCGCCGAAAATATCTTCAAAAATATCGCCCATGGATCCGCCGCCGAATCCGCCAAATCCTGCGCCGCCGCCACCATTTTCAAAGGCCGCATGGCCAAAACGGTCATAGGCCGCGCGTTTTTGCGGGTCTTTTAATGCCTCATAGGCTTCATTCAATTCTTTGAAACGGGCCTCCGCATCTGCATCACCCGGGTGACGGTCGGGGTGACAGCCCATTGCTTTCTTGCGAAAAGCACTTTTTAATACCTTGGCATCGGCATCTATGGAGACGCCCAGTATTTCATAATAATCTACTTTACTCATTTACCTGCCAGACCCCCGGTTTTTCAACGGTGCGCCAACAATTGCAATTGTCGGTTCCTAACGCAAACCCCGCCGCGAAGTTATTCACGGGCGGGGTCGCTGTTTAGAGCATTAATGATTTGCTCGATTACGCCGATTTTTTGGTGTCATCATCATCGTTGATTTCTTCAAAATCAGCATCGACCACATCATCGGTTGAAGCCGAATCTGCAGCCGCATCGGCAGCTGCAGCGGCCTCTTCCTCAGACTGTTGAGCTTCATAAATCGCCTGACCCATTTTCATGGAAGCCTCAGCCAAAATTTGGGCCTTGCCAGTGATTTCTTCTGCATCATCACCCTCAAGTGAAGTTTTCAATTCCGTCATTGCCGCTTCAATGGCCGATTTATCCTCATCAGAAACCTTGTCACCATGTTCTGACAAAGATTTTTCTGTCGAATGGATCATGGCTTCCGCCTGGTTCTTGGCTTCAACCGCCTCACGACGGTCCTTGTCAGCCTCAGCATTGACCTCCGCATCTTCAACCATTTGCTGGATTTCTTCGTCTGACAATCCGCCAGAAGCCTGAATTCTGATTTCGTGGCTTTTGCCGGTTCCCTTGTCGAGTGCCGAAACATTGACGATACCGTTGGCATCAATATCAAATGTAACTTCAATCTGCGGAACACCGCGAGGTGCTGGCGGAATGCCAACCATATCAAACTGCCCAAGCAGCTTGTTATCGGCGGTCATTTCGCGTTCGCCTTGTGCCACTCGAATGGTTACGGCGCTTTGATTATCGTCAGCGGTCGAGAAGGTCTGGCTTTTCTTTGTTGGAATTGTTGTGTTGCGGTCGATCAACCGGGTAAACACGCCACCAAGCGTTTCAATACCAAGCGATAATGGTGTCACGTCAAGCAACAATACATCGGTCACATCACCTTGCAATACGCCAGCCTGAATGGCCGCTCCCATAGCAACAACCTCATCAGGGTTCACGCCCTTATGCGGTTCTTTGCCAAAGAATTCATGCACAGTTTCCTGAATTTTAGGCATGCGGGTCATACCGCCAACCAGAACCACCTCATCAATCTCACCAGCTTTCAAACCGGCATCTTTAAGAGCTGCCTTAAGCGGGCCGGTTGTTCGCTTGATCAAATCAGCAACCAGCGATTCAAATTTAGCCCGGGTAAGCTTCATGGCCAGATGTTTTGGACCAGACGCATCAGCGGTAATGAATGGCAGATTAATCTCGGTCTGTGGAGCAGATGACAATTCAATCTTGGCTTTTTCAGCACCTTCCTTAAGGCGCTGCAGCGCAAGTTTGTCGCCTTTCAGGTCAATGCCATTTTCTTTTTTGAATTCACTTGCAAGATATTCAACCAGTGCAAGGTCAAAATCTTCACCACCAAGGAATGTGTCGCCATTGGTCGATTTAACTTCAAAAACGCCATCACCGATTTCAAGAATTGAAATATCAAAAGTACCGCCACCAAGATCATAAACCGCGATAGTTTTACCGTCATTCTTGTCCATGCCATATGAAAGGGCCGCAGCGGTTGGCTCGTTGATGATCCGCAAAACTTCAAGACCGGCAATTTTGCCCGCATCTTTTGTTGCCTGACGCTGGGCATCATTAAAGTATGCCGGAACGGTAATCACCGCCTGTTCTACTTTTTCACCAAGATAGGCTTCAGCGGTTTCCTTCATTTTCTGCAGAATCATTGCAGAAACCTGAGAGGGTGAATATTTTTCACCACCAGCTTCAACCCATGCATCGCCATTGTCGCCTTTGACAATTTTATATGGAACCATTTTCTGGTCTTTTTTAACCAGCTTGTCGTCAAACCGGCGACCAATTAATCGCTTAACAGCGAAAAGGGTATTTTCCGGATTTGTTACCGCCTGACGTTTTGCAGGCTGTCCAACAAGGCGTTCACCATCTTCGGTAAAAGCCACGATGGAGGGGGTTGTGCGCGCGCCTTCTGCATTTTCAATTACTTTTGGCGATTTGCCGTCCATAACAGAAACACATGAATTTGTTGTGCCAAGGTCAATGCCTATTACTTTTGCCATTTTAATTTCTCCTGTACAGCGAGCCAACCGGACCCATCCGTTTTACCGGAATACGGCATCCCGGGCATCGGAAATTTGCGGATTATAAAAATTCGCTAAAACCGGTGCCCCCGCTGGCCCCCAAATTGTAGGGCTACTCATTGATTTTGATCAGGCAGAAATTTCATTATGAAAATGATTTTCCTGCGTTGCCAGCTATATAAGAACAGGGTTCGGTTGGCGCAAGACTTTGTGTAGGGTTAAAAGCAGGAAGTTTAGCAAAAAAACAACTTTTTTTGATCAAAATCAGGAATATTGGCATGAATTCGCTTCCGGAAGGAGTTCGATATTTTCCAAATCACCTATCTGCCGGTCAACAGAATCAGTTGATTTCACAGATTCGTTCGATTGTTCGCCAGGCACCGCTTTACATTCCCCAGATGCCAAAAACCGGAAAACCAATGTCAGTAAAAATGACAAATTGCGGGTCGCTCGGTTGGGTGACAGACAAAAATTATGGCTACCGCTATCAAAGTTTTCACCCGCTGACCAAAAAAACATGGCCCAAAATTCCAGATCAACTGCTGGAGTTGTGGCAGGAAATTGCGAATTACCCGCATCGGCCAGAGGCCTGTTTGATCAATTATTACGATTTAGATGCAAAAATGGGCATGCATCAGGATCGCGACGAGCAAATTTTTGATGCACCGGTCGTTTCAATCTCACTTGGCGATGATTGTATGTTTCGTATTGGCGGGGTCACGCGCGGCGGCCCAACCAGGTCGCTTCGTTTGCAAAGCGGCGATGTGATCGTTCTTGAAGGTGAAGCAAGGTTGGCGTTTCACGGGGTCGACAAAATATACCCAGATACCTCAATGGTTCTTAACAATGCCGGGCGGGTAAACTTAACCCTTCGTCGGGTAACGCGCCCGGGTTAAAGCCTGTCCACCAGCGAATACCAAGTGAGTGCCGCAAATAGCAGTGGGCTGCGCATGGCTTTCCCGCCGGGAAATGGTGTGATTTTGAGTTCAGACAAATGGTCCAGTTGGGCACTGTCGCCGCAAAACTTCTCCGCAATCAATCGCCCGGTATAATTGGAAAGCATCACCCCATGGCCGGAATAACCGCCAGCCGACCAAAGCCCGGGTTCAACCTCTCTAACATAAGGCAAACGTTGCATGGTAATGGCAACAGAGCCGCCCCACGCATGGGTAATCTCAATATCTTTCAAAGAGGGATAAATCTCAACCATTTGCTTGCGGATTCCGGCCTCTATATCGCCAGCATCACCGGTGGAATAAGCCTCACGCCCGCCAAACAACAGCCGGTTATCTTTTGATTTTCGAAAATAGCGCACGACAAATCGCGAATCATCTACCGCCTCATTGCCAGGCAATATTGCGCTATCCAGCGGCAGTGGCGCTGTTGCCCCAATGAAAGATTGTATCGGCATGACATTTCGAGCCGTGCTTTTCTCAAGGTCTCCATGATAGCCATTAAGTGCCAGCAGGCATTTATCCGCAGTGATCATACCATTTGGCGTCTCAATTTGTATTTTGCCTTGAGATTTGATGCTGATGGCGCGGGTCTGTTCAAATATTTTCGCCCCGATTTTTTTGGTGGTCTTTGCCAGGCCAATTAAATATTTCAGCGGGTGAATATGTCCTGTGCCCTTATCCCATGCGCCGCCAAAATAGTGGTTTGAACCCAGCTTTGCGGCCATTTCATCTTTATCAAGCCAGCCAAGATCATGGTAATTATAGCGCTCATTGACCGCATCAATATGGGCTCTCTCATCAGCTTCGTAGCGTTTTTTATGCATAGGTGTTAGTTGCCCAACTGAATAATCGAACTCAAAGCCCCCCTCTTCGGCCACCGCATGCATATTTCTTTTTGCATCTTCAGCAATATCCCAAAGTGCTTTGGAGCGCTCAAGCCCATATTGCTTTTCAAGCTCTAATACACCGGCGCGCTGGCCGGTGCCAAACTGCCCGCCATTACGTCCCGATGCGCCATCTCCAAACCGACAGGCCTCTATCAAAACGACATCTACACCGGCTTTTGCCAAATGATAGGCACAGGAAAGCCCGGTAAATCCGCCACCAATGATGGCCACATCGCATTGGCGATCGCCCTTAAGTGTGGGGTATTGAGGGCGTTCATCGACACTTGCCTCATACCAGCTGATACCGGGAGAAATTGACGTTTGATGAAGATCTTGCATCGGATAGAGCTTGCTTAATTTAGAGTACTTCGAATGGAACTC
>JALSIJ010000104.1 GCA_026981655.1 Rhizobiaceae bacterium
GATGCCAAGGCTTTCGGCGCGTGCTGCAGGGCCAGCGCCCGATGTCATGGTTTTAGTGCGGGTGGTTGCGGCAAAGCCATTGTCTTCGCAGACAAACAATATCGGCAAATCAAAAACGCCTGCCCAGTTCAGCCCTTCCAAAAACGGCCCGCGATTAATTGCGCCATCGCCAAAAATACAACATACAATCTGATTGCTTTTCTTCAGCTTGATGGCGTGTGCCGCGCCGGCGGCAATGGTGATATTGGCACCGACAACGCCGTTTGAACCCAACATGCCAACGCGGAAATCAGCAATATGCATTGAACCGCCTTTGCCCTTGCAAATGCCGCCTTTTTTGCCGAACAATTCGCACATCATTTCAACCGGCACAGCCCCTTTGACCATAGTGTGGCCGTGGCCACGATGGGTGGAGAGCAATACATCGTCGGTTTCAAGATTACCGCAAACGCCTACGGCAATAGCTTCCTGCCCGATTGAGGGGTGGATCGCACCTTTGACCAAACCCTCTTTTGAGGCGGCAATGGCGGTTTCCTCAAAGGCGCGAATGCGGCGCATTTGGGCATATTGCTGAATAAGTTTGTCGGTATCGACATTGCTTCTGGTGGTGTTTATTCGCATGAATTATTCGCTGTTATCAGGATGAAAATCCGGTTTATGTTTTTATTTGCGTTTGAACAAGGTGCACCAATAGTATTGGGGGTTCAAGAGTTCAGGAATTGAATTTCCTGCTAAATCCATTTGTTTTGAGAATGACGGGAAAATTGCAAGTGCCTGATGTTGGAAATGAAATTGTAATCATTGATAGCGCAACCAAACTTGACGATACCTGCCGTGGCAAGGTTTTGGTTTGTGGTTCGCATGGTGGCGAATATCCCGCATGGCTGGTGGCCGGGGCAGGGTGTCGGGCGGTGATTTTAAATGATGCCGGTATCTGTAAGGATGAGGCCGGTATTGCATCGCTCGCCTATCTGGAAAAGCATGGCATGGCGGCTTGCTCAATTGATACGATGTCGGCCCGAATAGGCGATGCTGGCGATATGTTTGCGCGCGGTATTATTTCGCGTGCCAATGCGAGCGCTGCTGCACTTGGGGTGATGAGCGGACAGGCCTGCGATGAGGCCGCGCATCTGCTTTTAAAGGCCAAAGAAGTGCAGATTGATCCGGGCAGCTATGAGGAAGCACGAATATTGCTCGCGGGCGAAAAGGGCGAAGCGGATGTGGTGCTGATTGATTCAGCCTCGCTGGTAAAACCAGAGGATAAAGGGCGCGTCATTATCACCGGTTCGCATGGTGGTTTGGTTGGCGGTGTGCCCGCCATGGCCCTGCAGGTGGATGGGTTAGCTGGAATTTTTCATGATGCGGGCGGTGGTGCGGATGGGGCAGGGCTAACCAGGCTGCCGGCCCTCGATCAGCGCAATATTGCCGCTGCAACGGTAGCTGCTGAAAGCGCGCGGATTGGCGATGCGGGCTCGATTTATGAGGACGGTATAATATCTCATGTGAATGAAACCGCATCGCAGGCCGGGGGCCGGGCCGGGCAATGCGTCGGTGATTTTGTTCAACTGCTTCGACAAGTTCAGAGCGATTGCTTTTGACGTTCCCGGTGCAGCAGGTAAAGCCCGGATGCGCATATGACCAAAGCGCCAGTCAGAGTGTACATATCCGGGACATCGCTAAACAGGATATAGCCCAGGATAATCATCCAGATAATCTCGATATACATATAGGGTGCAAGCGTTGATGCGGGCGCGTATTTGTGGGCGGCTGTATGAAACCAATGGCCGAGTGCGCCGATAATGCCCGCAATCAATATGGCGATAATTGCGTCATTGGCCGGCATTGCCGCATAGGGAAGTGCGAAGGGTATCATGATGATGGATACAAACAGGGCTGGAAAATAGACCATCGAGGTGGCGGTCTCGGTTGGTGCCAACATGCGGGTGGTCAAGGTGTAGGCGGAATAGCAAAGCATGGTGATGAACGAATATATTACTTCGATCGGCAGATCGGTAATACCGGGCCGGAATATGATCAACACACCGCAAAAGCCTGCTATAATTGCGCCCCATCGATGCAGCCCAACCTTTTCTTTCAGCAGTACAACGCCTAAAATGGTGACAACAAATGGTGAGCAAAACAGGATGGAGACGGTTTGAGTAAGCTGCAATTCGCGCAGGGCAAAGAAGTTGAAAATGGTAGCGCCAACAAGAAATAGCGAGCGCAAAATCTGCATTGCCGGCCGCTTAAAGGTGACAATTGCTTTCCACTGTGAGGGGCGGGTTAGAACCAGAATAAGGGCTGCCTGAACCAGAAATCTCAGCCATACCAGAAATAGCGGGGCAACTGTCATAGCCGCATATTTAGCCGCCGCATCGAGCACCGCAAAAGCCATGAAGGTGCCGGTAATCAGGGCAATCCCGCGCAATTCCTGACTTTGTTGTTTAGAGTGTCCTTTGGCGGGAATTGTGCTCAATAGGTTGCCCTGCCACTGGTAACAGCAGGGTTCATTCCTGAAAGGTCAATATGATTCATAAATTGCCTGAATTTGCACAAAAATTTGTGGTAAAATGGTCGCTCTTCATCCTATGCTGCTTTGTAGAATGTGCAACTAAATTCAATGTTGTAAACGGCGTAGTGAATATGGAGTTCTGGTATGGGACGATTAAACGGCAAAACCGCATTTGTAACAGCTGCCGGGCAAGGAATTGGCCGCGCCACTACTCTTGCTATGGCAAATGAAGGGGCAAAAGTTATTGCCACGGATCTGAATGAAGATCTTTTGGCCGATCTTCCTGAATTGTCTATAAATATCGAAATAGCGCAATTGGATGCACGCAATCCGAACGCAATTTCTGCTATGGCTGAAAAGCTTGGAGCGGTGGATATTTTGTTCAATTGCGCCGGATTTGTTCATCATGGAACTATTTTGGAAGCGAGCAATGATGAGTGGGACATGGGCTTTGATTTGAATGTTAAATCAATGTTCCACACCATACGGGCTTTTTTGCCGGGTATGCTGGAAAAAGGTGCAGGGTCTATTATTAATATGTCGTCGGCCGCCTCCAGCATCAAGGGCGTTCAAAACCGGTTTATCTATGCAACAACCAAGGCCGCAGTTATCGGGCTTACGAAGGCGGTCGCGGCAGATTACATCACTACCGGTGTGCGCTGTAACGCGATTTGCCCGGGCACCATTCAATCGCCCTCGTTGGAGGATCGTATCAAGGCGCAGGGGGATTATGACAAGGCGCGTGCGGCCTTTATTGCACGCCAGCCAATGGGTCGGCTTGGCACAGCGGAAGAAATTGCCGCATTGGCGATTTATCTGGCAAGTGATGAGTCTGCTTTCACCAGCGGACAAACGCATATTATTGATGGTGGCTGGTCACTGTGATTACTCTAATAGATTGAATCATTTGAAGAGGATAAGTTCATGAAATTATTACGTTTTGGCGATGCGGGAAGCGAGAAGCCCGGGCTTTTGGACGGGGATGGAAATGTCCGTGACCTTTCTGCTCATATTGATGATCTTGCGGGTGAAAACCTTTCACCAGAAGCGTTGGCCAAGCTTGGGGCCATTGATGTGAATTCGCTGCCTCTGGTTGATGGCTCGCCGCGCCTTGGCCCGTGTGTTGCGGGCACCGGAAAGTTTATGTGCATCGGATTAAACTATTCTGATCATGCGGCTGAAACCGGTGCAACGGTGCCACCGGAGCCAATTTTGTTTATGAAGGCAAGTTCTGCCATTGTTGGGCCGAATGATATTGTTGAAATCCCGCGCGGTTCGCTCGCGACCGACTGGGAGGTCGAGCTTGGGGTAATCATCGGCAAAACTGCTAAATATGTCAGTGAAAAAGACGCGCTTGATTATGTGGCCGGATATTGTGTCTGCAATGATCTCTCAGAGCGTGATTTCCAGGCCAAGCGTTCTGGCCAATGGACCAAGGGAAAATCCTGCGATACTTTTGGCCCGACCGGTCCCTATCTGGTAACCAAAGACGAAGTGCCAAACCCGAACGATCTTGCCATGTGGTGCGATGTGAACGGTCACCGCTATCAGGACGGCTCTACCAAGACAATGGTTTATCAGGTGGCCTTTCTGGTCTCCTATCTCAGTCAATTGATGTCTTTGCATCCGGGCGATATTATCTCTACCGGTACACCGCCGGGCGTTGGGCTGGGGCAAAAGCCACCTGTCTATTTGAAACCCGGTGATGTGATGGAATTGGGTATTGAAGGGCTTGGCTCCCAGCGGCAAGATGTCGTGCAGGGATAGGTGATGTTAGGCAGATAGCGCGGCTAACCAAAGTTTGAAGTGACAATTGGCCGGAATGGGATATGACTTCATTGGTCATTTGTCGGATATAAAAATGCTTTTTCTACTGTTAGCCTCAGCTCTGGTTAGCCCTCAAACCACAACGGGAGAGGCGCTGTTTTACAAGCAGTGGCAATTGCCGATTGCCGGACAAGTGAAGCTTGGGCCGCTTTATAATGGTCGCTCCTGTGCCGCCTGCCATATTAACAATGGCCGTGGTCGCCCACCTGTTGATGGGCGGGATGACCCTTCCTTCGTGCTGCGGTTTTCTATTGCTCCGCAAAACGAGGCGCAAAGAATGGCGCTTGCGTTGGAAGAATATGCATCCATTGCTGAGCCGCGTTATGGTCGTCAATTGCAGGATAAGGGCATTGATGGTGCGGGTGAAGGCAGGCTGCTGGTCGAGTATCGCGACAAGCTGGTTCAGTTGGATGATGGTGAGGTGGTTATCCTGCAACGACCAGTTTATTCGCTCGACAATTTGAAGAAAGGCCCGTTGCATAAGAATGTGCAAATTTCAGCGCGTCTTGCCCAGCCATTGCACGGTATTGGCTTGCTGGCGGCTATTCGTGATGAGGATATTTTATCTGCTGAAGATCCACGAGACGAGGATAAAGATGGTGTTTCCGGTCGGGCAAATATGGTGCGTGATGTGGTGAACAGTAAAATTGTGCCGGGCCGCTTTGGCTGGAAGGCAACGCAGCCAAACTTGTTGCAACAGGTGGCGGTGGCCTTCGCACAGGATATTGGCATAAGTTCCAGCCTTTATCCGCAAACGGCGCAAGTTTGCACGGATGATAAATCTGATTGTTTAGCGACCAGTTCCAAACCAGCAAATGCGGGGAAGAATGAAATCTCTGATGATGAATTGAGTTTAACCACACAATATGTCAGCCGGTTTCGCGCCGACCAGAACGGGGCCGAAATAAAGTTTGGAGCCGAGCGTGTTGGCGAAAAACTGTTTTCTGAAATCGGTTGTGTTTCCTGCCATCGTAAATCTTACAAAATTACAACCAAGGATAGGGAAGGCGATAGCCGGCCTCAAACGATTTATCCATATTCTGACTTTCTTCTTCATGATATGGGGGCGGGGCTTGCAGATCACCGTCCGGAGGCGCAGGCCAGCGGGTGGGAATGGCGTACCCAGCCACTATGGGGTATTGGCAAGATCGACAAGGTCAATGGCAACAGGTTTTTCCTTCACGACGGACGCGCCCGTACCATTACTGAAGCAATTTTATGGCATGGCGGCGAGGCCAGGCATGCTCGAGCAAGGTTTTCTGCCCTGAGCAAAAATCAACGCGCCGCGTTGGTTAAATTTGTTCGTGGGCTATAATTTTTAAATCAGGCTCAATTCAGCTCAGCTCTTTCAGCACACGAAAGCCGATATTATCGACCGGGGAGCCAGTACCGCAGCCACCGGTATAAACCTCATCAAAGAAGAAAGGGACATGGGCGCGTTCTTCACCCTGTACAATGCGGTTGGGGCAGAGTTTGGGATCGCGCAATTGTTCAATTGTCCATTCTTTGCGGTTCGCATCATCAGAGGGGAAACGGCAGGTCATCGTCCATTCCCATACCGGGCCGGTCAGATCAGTGATGCCCCAGTCGTTTTTGTCGATTGAACCGACTTTTCGGGTTTTGCGAAACAGGCTCAATGGCGTTGTTTTCAGCATTTGCCGGTCGGTGATTAATTTCTCAATTGTATCAACAGTATAGCCTTTGCCTGAATTGGCAAAATAACCCCATTCCTCTTCCGTTGGCAGGCGGTAGGTTTCGCCGGATTTCTTTGATAGCCATTTGGTGAAATCCATCGCATCAGCCCAGGAAACCCGGGTGACAGGGTGGTCGCCTTTTTGGTATTTTTTGCGTTTGGCCGGGTGCGTACAGCCGCCGTCCTTAAAGCAGGTGTTCCATTGATCTACGGTAATTTCATGCTGGCTTATCTGAAATGGCTGTTTTATTTTTACCGGCTTGGTGTAGTAAACCCGTTCCAACACATTTGGCACCAGAATAGTGAGATTGTATGCGCCCGGTTCTACATTCACCATTTCCAGATCGGGTAATTTATAGGGTGGCGACCAGTAACGGGATATTTCTGACCAATTAAGTGTTACAATTGCAACGAATGCAAATGCGGCAATTGAGAGGACGGATTTGTGGTTCATATCGCCATTTCTGATTTTCGATCTATTTGAGTGTTTTGAAGTATGCCAGCAGATCAGCGCGTTTTGTAGCTTTCTTGATGCCGGGGAAGCTCATTTTGGTTCCCTTGACCAACTTTTTTGGCTTAGTGATATATTCAAGGAATGTAGCCTCATCCCAGGTTAGACCAGAGTTGGCCATCGCTTTTGAATATTTGTAGGTCGGGTTGGTGGCGGCCTTTTTGTTTAAAATCCCAAACAGATTTGGCCCAAGACGGTTTTTACCGCCTTCATCCAATGAGTGACAGGCGACGCATTTTTTCGCGATTTTTTTGCCCTTGGCAACATCACCTTCAGCAAAAGCTGCAGATGCGGTTAACAGGAAAGCGCCGGCAGCAATAATCGAGAATATTTTTGAGTGTTTCATTAGAATCTCCCAATTATTTAATTATTGCCTTCCCGGTACTGGCGTTATAATTTGCCAGCACCGGGAAGGCCTTTTGGTTAGGCTTTGATTGCGGTCGGTTTTTTGACCTGTTTCATCAGTTCATCATTCCATTTGCCGTCGACTTCAAAGATTGCCGTTGCGCCTTTCAGCACCGCCTCAATGAGGTTGTGATTTACATAGGCATATACGCCCGGCTGTCTGAATGTGTAGAGCGCTGCACCGCAGGCCCCGCCAGCAATTGGCCAGGTTTCCAGGCCGGTTTGAGGAGCGTCAGAGAATGACCCTGAAGACCAGACATAGTCGCCGTGACCACCAATAAGGTGGGGGCGAGTGTCATAGTTTGCCTGTGAGTGAATGATCAAAACAGCATCGCCAACAGAGGCTTTAAGCGAGTTTTCACCGGTCAATGCGCCGACTGCGCCATTGAATACGATATGGCTTGGTATCAAGGTTGCCATTGTTTCCATGGAATCGGCGTAATCTTCAGCGGCGTTATCGTATTTGATGTATTCGCCATCTTCATCTTTTTTCAGGTAATAGTCCTGTTCACCAATGTAGTATGCCTTGTCGTATTTAAGCGAGTTGCCATCTTTGTCCTGCAGGCCCTCGCGCGGCAGCACCATGATGGCACCGTTCATGCCGTGGGTGACATGGTATGGGATCATCGCGCCGCCTGGGGCACAGTGATAGACAAATACGCCAGGTTTTGTGGCGCGGAAACGCAGCATGCATTCCTCACCGGGGGAAACGTGGGTTAAGCCGCCGCCGCCAAGTGCACCGGTTGAGGCGTGGAAGTCGATATTATGTTCCATCGCATTGGTATCAGGATTGACCAAAGTTAATTCAACATAATCATCTTGATGAACAACAATCATTGGCCCCGGTACAGAGCCATTGAATGTTAGCGCCCAGATTTCCGCGCCATCATCATCGAGGACCATTTTCTTTTCTTCGATCACAAAGCGAACTTCAACAACCTTTGGGCCGCCTTTTGCCACCTGATCATGTTTTGGCAAAAATGGTGGGGCGACCATTTCCTGTTTTACGCGTGGTAGGGCGGCAATTTCTGCTTCGCTCAATGCCTTCATTGCGCCGTGACTTGCGGCTTTTGCTTTGCTCAGGGTCGCATCGGCCACCATAATTCCTGCACCCACTGCTGCGGTGCTTGAGATGAAGGTTCTGCGGGATACGGCTGGTTTGTCTCCAGTTGTTTTGTTCATAATCTTAGTCCTTCGAAAAATTGACCGGAGCTTGAGATCTGCCCAAGGCCAATTGTATTCTGGCGATTCTTTGCCAAGGTCAGGAAACCATCTCCTGACATTCAGTTTTGTATCAGCGGGCAGCGCGCGTGGTTTTGATCTGGGTCAAGAATTTTCAAATGAATTTTTAGGTGGCTTGTTCTTTGTTTGTTTTTGCTGATTATCGGAAATGGGGTAACTTGAGTGATTAACCAGTTCTGGTGGAAGTGCTTGTTGGCAGGAGCGGGACGGCTTAATTTATCCAAATGTCAAAACCACAGCCTGCAAAATTGCATCCGAAAGATTTGCTCCGAAAACTTGTCGCCTTTTCGCGCAGGCCGGTAATTATGTTGATGGTTAGTTCTGGTGCTGTTTTTGCCCTGTATAATCTGGAAAATTATTGGGGCGCATTGCCCTTTGCCTTTTTGATTGTCGTTCTGATTTCGGCGCTGTTGTTTGCCCTGTCAAAACGCCCGGCATTTTCACTCTATACAGCGTTTATGCTGGTTGGGCTTGTTACTGTTATTTCGCTGATTAAGTTCAAGATGAAGGGCTTTTCGCTGCATTTTTATGACATTTTGTTTGTTGGTAGTGACCCGCGGGCGGCTGAATTTCTGCTTGGCACCTATGCTCGCCTGGTTGTTCCGGCGCTGGTATTTGCCGTGGTCATTATGGTTGCTTCGATTGTGCTTTTTATTTACGACAGGAAAATCGAGATTAATACACGTCGTTTGATGGCGGGTATTTTGCTTCCGGCATTCTTGTTGCCGGTCACCTACCCAAGTGAAGCGCGAGAAGGGCGCTATGTTTACTATCTGCAGGGCCGACATGTTTCGGCGTTTTTTGTCTCACTGCTCGACTTGCAATATATGTTCAGCGACGGAGAGATGGAACGCCGCCTTGCTGCTGCAAAGCCGCAAAAGCCGTTCTCAAAAGCTGTTACCTGCGCTGACAATGCGCCCGATATATTCGTTGTATTAAGCGAAACCCAGGCTGATCCAGCCAAGTTTCCGCAATTGAAAAACGGTAAAAAACTCAACCAACGTATGGCAAAGGCCAATGGCCCGTTGCAGCCGCTTATAGTCGAGACCTTCGGTGGCGGCACCTGGATTACCAATCTTTCGTTTCTGACCGGGTTGCCGGCAACCGAATTTGGCTGGCGCAGCCCCTATTTGACAATTGAGCTTGAGGGCAAAGTGCGTGGGGCATTGCCCGAATTATTGTCTGATTGCGGCTATCGTACCGTTACAATCATGCCGTTTGAACAGGGTTTTGTGAATGAAGGCCCATTTTTAACTTCGGTCGGTTTTCAGGAAATATACGATAAAGATGCCATTGGTGCATCAAGCTACAAGATGCGTGACCGATTTTATTACCAGGCTGCTGAAAAGATTATCGCTGATAAAAAAGAAGGCGACAACCGACCGTTATTTTTGTTGATCCAGACGATGTATCCCCATTCCCCTTACGATATGCGCAAAGACCCTGAAATTGTATTGAAGGGTGAGCCGTTTAACAATGATCCGCAAATTGCTGAATATTTACGCCGGATTTTGATTGCAAGGCAGGACCTTTCCAAGTTTTTTAAAGGGCGGCAGCGCCAGGTTGATAGTCGGGGGGCGGTATTCCTTGATTTTGGTGACCATCAGTCATTTGTAACCAGGTCGATGGTTGAGGAGATTGCTGGAGAAGGTGCTATGGGCAAGCCCGGCGCGCTGCCCTATCAGACGTTTTACACGATGCGCTTTGTTGGCCCTTCGGGTGAGCGGGTGATGAAAGATCAGACGCCGGTTGATATTGGATTTCTCGGCTCCAGGGTGCTAAGGTTTGCCGGCCTTGCAACCAGCGAAATGTGGGATGACATCGCCCGGCTTGATGGTTTGTGCAAGGGCAGGCTGTTTGCCTGCGCCGACAAACAACAGGTTACCAATCACCTGCGGCGGCGAATTGATTCAGGATTGCTGGACATCAAGATCGCCGCGCAATAGAGCGGGATTTTTACCCGACTTTACCCTCATAGGCCTGTTCGTACACTTTCACGCAATCGGCTACTTCCAGCTTGACCGGATTGCCACTGGCGGTTGGGTCAACCACCGCCATTTCAGCCAGCCTAGTAAATTGATTGTTGCCGACTCCCAACTTCTTGATAGTGTGAGGAATACCAAGGCTTTGCCTTGATTCCAGCACCCAGTCCATGAAGCCGGAAAAGCTGCCCTTGATACCCAGCCAATGGGTCAAGCGCTCAATCTTTTCTTCAATTGCTGGACGATTGTGCATCAGCATATAGGGCATGAATATTGCATTGGTGAGGCCATGCGGTGTGTGATAAATTGCGCCAACCGGGTGGGAAAGCGAGTGAATGCCGCCAAGGCCTTTTTGGAAGGCGACGGCGCCCATAGCGGCGGCTGAAAGCATATGACCGCGGGCTTCGATGTCTGATCCATCCTTATAGGCGCGCGGCAGATATTCCTTGACCAGACGCATCCCCTCAACCGCAATTCCTTCTGACATCGGATGATAGGAAGGCGCGCAATAGGCCTCAAGACAGTGAATGAACGCATCCATGCCGGTGCCAGCGGTGAAGTTCGGCGGCAGGCCGACGGTTAGTTCCGCATCGCAAATGACTTCTGCTGGTAGCATTTTCGGATGGAAAATAACCTTTTTTGTTTCGGTATCTTCATTGGTGATAACGCCGGCGCGGCCCACTTCAGAGCCGGTTCCTGCGGTGGTTGGAACCGCAACGATTGGCGCGATGCCATCCGGGTCGGCACGTGTCCACCAATCGCCGACATCTTCAAAATCCCACATCGGGCGGGTCTGACCTAACATAAAGGCAATGGTTTTTGCTGCATCCAATGCCGAGCCGCCGCCAAAGGCGACAACACCATCATGGCCACCATCGCGCATGACCTTCAGGCCATCTTCAACATTACTGGCAGTTGGGTTTGGTTGCACATCGGAAAATACAGCTGTTTCCAGCCCAGCACCGGCAAGCACATCGAGCGCTGTTTTGGTGATTGGCAGGGATACAATGCCCGGATCTGTGACAAATAAGGGCTTTGAAATACCGGCAGATTTGCAGGCATCACCAAGTTCTGAAATGCGGCCGGCGCCAAAACGAATTGATGTTGGGTAAGACCAGTTTGCGGAAATGCTCATGGAGGTGTTCCTGTGGGTGTGTGTTCCTGAACTGATAATTATTTATTTTGTGTCGGTACGAAGATGAAAGCTTTTTGGACGGGTGAGCGATTCATAGCCAAGTGCAGACAATGTGCAGCCGCGCCCGGTGTTTTTAACGCCGGTCCATGCAAGCGCCGGGTCGAGATAATCGCAACGGTTCATGAAGACAGTGCCGGTTTCCAATCGGTCGCCAATTCTTTCAGCCGCATCGACATCCTGGGTCCAGATTGCCGCCGTCAGGCCAAGGTCTGAATCGTTCATCAGGTTTATGGCATCTTCATCGTTGGCAACCTTCATGATGCCAACCACCGGGCCAAAGCTTTCTTCGCGCATGATTGACATGGTGTGGTCAACATCGGTCATGATTTGCGGGGCCATATAGGCTGACCCCGGTTTGCTGAGCGGAAAATCAGCCGGGTCAATATGCGGGGTGGCGCCGGCTGCGATTGCCTCATTCACCTGCTTGCGGACAAAATCTGCCGCCTGCGGCTTGATCATCGGCCCAAGCGTGGTTGCTTCATCCAGCGGATCGCCAAGCACATAGGTATTAGCGACCTTCACCATGCCTTCGACGAATGCGTCATAAACATCCTCATGGACGTAAATTCGCTCAATCCCGCAGCAGGATTGACCGGAATTGAAGAAAACACCGTCGGCGAGATTTTCAATAGCGTGTTCCAGGTCGCAGTCAGCGCGCACATAGGCCGGGTCTTTGCCGCCTAGTTCAAGGCCAACCGGAATGAAATGGCCAACTGCCAGTTCTTCCATTTGGCGGCCGGCATCGACCGAACCGGTGAAACAAACCATGTTGACAAAACCACCGCCGATCACTTCGCCGGTCTGGCGATGATCCATAACAATATTGGTGAATATGCCTTCGGGAATACCTGCAGCATCAAAGGCCTGTTGAAAACGATCGCCGACTGCCAAAGTGTGGGAGGCGTGTTTGAGCACAACTGCATTGCCGGCCATCAATGCCGGGATGACCGAGTTTACGGTTGTCAAATAAGGGAAATTCCACGGTGCGATGGTGAGAACAGTGCCCAGCGGTTCGCGGCGGATATAGCGTTTGAAACCGGATTTATCGCCAGGGTCGACATCAGCCAGCTTTTCTGCTGCCACTTCAATCATATAACGGGCACGCTCTTCGAAGCCGCCGAGTTCTCCGGCTGCATAACGAATAGGGCGGCCCATTTGCCAGGCAAGCTCCGGCCCGATCTCATCGGCCATTTCCAGCATTGCATCAACCGCTTTGGTGCAATACTTCGCCCGTTCTGCAACAGAAAGTGCTTTCCAGGCCGGTAATGCTGAATGGGCATTGGAAAGTTTTTCGTGAATTTCTCTTGTGGTTGCAACTGGATGTTCTTTGTAGACAGAACCATCAACAGGGGAAATGCATTTAATCAGCTTTGGCAAAACAGCATCCTTAAACTAGTGTATTTAATTGATCCCGGCCCGTCTTTGGGCCAAACCTTTGAACAGCATATTCACCATTGCAGAGAATTATTCAATGATTATTTTGCGACATTAATTGACGTTATTTGTATTGTTGTTTTGATAGAATTCCACTTGATTTGAATTATGGATTTGTTCTGAAAGGTGGACCAATGGCTATTCCAACGACTTGTATTGGAGCATACCCGAAACCGGACTATGTGCCGATAGTTGACTGGTTTCAGCAGCAGGGCGGATTGACTGCGTCGGCGGGCGACATCACCCGGCAGGCCAGTGCTGCAATGGAAAGCTTTAGCGATGAAGATGAGGCATTGTTTGCAAAGGCAACAAATGCGGCCGTTAGCGATCAGGTTGCGGCCGGCATTGATATTCCAAGCGACGGGGAACAGCGGCGGGAGAACTATATTCACTATCATTGCCGGCATTTGAATGGTTTTGATTTTGAAAATCTGACCAAAAGGGTTTTGCGTGATGGCGCCTATGAGGCGGAACTTCCGTCAATTTTCGGGAAGATCACCCCAAAGGGCAATAATTTTCTCAATCGTGATTTTGAAATTGCTCAAGGCTTTACCGATCGCCCGGTGAAAATCACCGTACCTGGCCCGATGACAATTATGGATACGACAGCCAATAATTTTTATAGTGACGAGAAACAATTGGCGCGTGATCTGGCCGATGCCTTGAACTTTGAAATTCGGGCACTGGCTGAGGCTGGTTGTCGCTATATTCAAGTGGATGAACCGGTTTTTGCGCGCAATGTGGCAAGGGCGCTTGATTTTGGCATAGAATGCCTTGATCGGTGTTTTCACGGGGTCCCGGATGAAGTGACCCGCATCATGCATATGTGCTGCGGGTATCCGGAAAAACTTGATGATGCGGATTATAAAAAGGCAGAGCCATCCAGCTATTTTTTGTTAGCCGATGCAATTGATGCGTCAACCATCAATCAGGTGTCGCTTGAGGATGCGCACAGATATAATGACCTTGTATTGCTGGAAAAGTTTACCCGTACAAGCGTAATATTTGGTGCTGTGGCGATTGCTGATAGCCGTGTGGAAACGGTCGAAGGCATTAAAACGCGGTTGCAGCAGGCATTGAACCATATAGACCATGATCGGTTGTTGGCAGCACCTGATTGCGGGCTGGCTATACTGGGGCGAGAACTGGCAATGACCAAACTTGCCAACCTTTGTCAGGCAGCAAAACTGGTTTGATTCTAAACGCTGTTTTAATGAAAAAGTATAAAATATTATGATGGAAATAAAATGATTTGGATGTTTGGATGAACGCAGCATTCTGGAATCACGTGCTTTAATGATCTGGATCTAACTAATTTTCCAATCTGGCCTTTCAATATGCGTTAACCGCCGTATAGTGAAGCTTAAGTCCGTGACAATTGCTCTTGGCTTGCGCAATAAGAAAATAAAATGCGCGTAAGAGTTCACGGTGAGGAGGCGATCATATTTTAATGCACGCTCAAACTGTCATAAACACGTTGAAATTGTGTGTTAAATCGTTCAGACTTATCCGAATTCGAAACCTTTCGAATTCTTACGAACCTTGTTGAAGGTTAAAAAGGGAGAATACTTAATGAAACAAAAAACCAACTCAACACTGCGGGCTGCTAAAGACTTTAGTCGTCGTACAGTGATTAAAGGCGGTGCCGCAGCTGGTGCAGTAGCCTTGACCAGTCCAATGTTTATTCGCAATGCGCGCGCTGCGAGCGAAATTAACATTTTGATGTGGTCAGACTATCTGCCAGAGGGTTTTATTGCCGGATTTAAAGAGAAAACCGGAATTAAAATCAACTTTACCGGCATTGGTTCAAACGAAGAGATCATCAACAAAATGAAGGCCAATAAAGGCCAGGGTTTTGATCTTGTTTCACCAACCAACAACCAAAACCTCGAGTGGGGTCCACTTGAGTTGCTGCAACCTTTTGATATGGCTCGCGTGAAGATTGACAAGGTCAATCCTGCTATGGCTAAAATCGGCTCAGATGGTTGGAACTTTAACGGCAAGGGTATTCACTGGGTTCCTCATATCTGGGGTACTGAAGGTGTTGCCTGGCGTACTGATCTTTGGGCTCCTGAAGGTGGCGTTCCAAGTTACGGTGATATCTGGTCAGAAGCCAATGCTGGCAAGACTATGATTCGTCCTCATTCCGGCATGCTGTGTGCAGGCCTTTACATGGAAACAATTGGCGAATTGGAGAAAGGCGCAATGTGGGGAGCTTATGAATCAGAAGCTGCCATGCGTCCGATTTGGCAAAAAGTTACCGATTGGTGTATTGCCCGTAAAGCTAATCTCAAACTTCTTTGGAATGATGCGGATAGCCAGAAGAACGGTCTTCTCAAAGAGGGGGTTATTGTTGGTCAGGCTTGGGATGGTCCACCATTATCTCTCAAGACTGCCGGTGAGCCTGTACAGTATCAGGCACCTAAAGAGGGTGCGATGGCATGGGTTGACGGTATTTCAATGCCGATCGGTGCGAAGAACACTGACGAAATTTATGCATTCCTTGAATATGCCTATGAGGCCAAGCCAGCTGGTGAAGCCATCAATAAGCATGGTTATAACTCGCCTGTTCTTGGTGCTGATCTGGCTGCTAATGCAAATTATAAAAAGAACTTTGCAGAAGCTTATCCAGGGGACGCTCTTTCCAACCTTAACCCGTGGCCACCACAGGCTCCGTGGTATGCGAAAGTGCGTACAGAATATGTAAACAAATTCAAAAGCTCATAAGCTTTTTGAATTGTATATTCTTCAACAATGTCTCTGGGCAGGTTTGCCCGGAGATTGCCTTTCTAATTTGTGAGGTGAATATAAAAATATTGCGATTTTGCTCTAAGTAATTGCGAAATAGCTGGCTCGAAAAGGGCCTGATCTGGGGAGGTCTCAATGGGTTCTGGTGTAAGCGTTGATTTACAGGATATGTGGATCAAGTTTGGTGATTTTGTTGCCGTTCGCGAAGCAAATGTGAATATTAAGGGCGGTGATTTTTTCTCGTTTTTAGGACCCTCAGGCTGCGGAAAAACCACAATATTGAGAGCAGTTTCCGGTTTTTTAGAGCCGAGTGCCGGTAATATATTGATCGGCGGCGAGAACATGATTGGCAAGGGGCCTAATGAACGCCCGACAGCGCTGATTTTTCAAAACCTGGCGCTTTTCCCATTGATGAAGGTCTGGGAAAATATTGCATTTTCGATGGAAGTCCGTGGTGCCAGTCATGGCGAGAGGCGCAAGCGAGCCGATGAATTGCTCGATATGATTGCGTTGACCGGGCAGGGTGATAAACTCCCATCCGAATTATCCGGTGGCCAAAAACAGCGTGTAGCGATTGCCCGTGCATTGTGTGCAGAACCCGATGTTTTGCTGTTGGATGAGCCTCTATCGGCATTGGACCTGAAGTTGCGCCAGCATATGCGTACAGAGCTTCGAGAAATTCAAAAGCGCGTCGGCATTACATTTATTTACATCACCCACGATCAGGGCGAAGCGCTGACCATGTCTGACAATGTCGCGGTAATGAAGGCCGGTATAATTGACCAGATCGCCGATGGTAAGTCGATTTATGATGACCCAGCGACCGCATTTGTGGCTTCATTTGTGGGCGAAAACAACTGCTTCCGGGGGGAAGTCTCCAAGATTGTCAATGGTGAGGCCGTTGTTGATACCAACCGAACCGGGCTGCTGCGAGGGCGTATAGCGAGCGATGCGCAAGGTAAATTGAGCGTTGGCGATGATGTAATGATGTTCATTCGACCTGAGGCACTACACTTGTCTGAAGATGGGCAAGAATCTGATACGCGGATACTGGCTGATGTCCATCATTCGGAGTTTGAGGGGCAAAGCTATAACGTATTCCTTGAGGGAACCGAGGGCAAGGAAATGAAAATGGCCTTGACCAACAGGGGGGAAGCAAGGCTGTTTGATGCCGGTACTTCAATGGCGATAAAGTATGATGCCAGTCAGGCGGTCATCGTGCCTGCCGGCGAACTGGCGAGTGAGTGATCGTCATGAACGGGTTTATGAAAGACTATTTCAGGAAAAACGGCGCATTAATGGGGTGGACGCTGATCATACTGGTTGGCTTCTGGACCGTAATGCTGATAATTCTTCCGCAGCTTTATATGTTTGATCTGTCGTTTCATCCACATTTACCTCCACCGGAAATGGGCGGTCCAAAGGATCATTACACTTTGGAAAATTACGATTATCTGGTGTTTGGAGCTCCGGGAAATGAGGACGGCTATAACAAGGTCGACCTTCTCGTTTTTGGGCGGACCTTGATCGCAGCTGCTTTTGTAACGATAATTGATCTGATGTTGTGTTATCCGATTGCCTATTTCCTGGGGCAGACCAAGGGCGGTGGCTTTGTCCGCATTCTGGTATTGTTGTTGATTATTCCTTATTGGATCAATGAAATTCTTCGGGCCTTTGCCTTTAGAATAATTTTTGGCGATAGCGGTGTTATCAACGAATTCCTTATGTTGTTCGCCATCATTGACAGCCCGATTGATTTTATCAGGGCCAATGTGGCGCTCTATGCCGGGCTTGGTTATGCCTATATCCTGCTGATGATTTTTCCAATGTATAATGTAATCGAGAGCCTTGATCGCAACCAGATTGAAGCTGCGCGTGATATGGGTGCGTCCTGGGTGACAATTCATCGACGAATTGTAATTCCCTATGCAAAACCCGGCATCGCATCCGGCTGTACTATGGTGTTTATGTTGTCAGCCGGCGCATTGGCTGCGCCGCAAATTCTCGGCGGTCCGTCGAGCCTGTGGTTTACTCAACTTGTGTATCAGTGGTTTAATACGGGCGGAAACTGGCCTCAGGCCTCGGCATACGCCATTGTATTGTTGGTTGCTTGTTTGATCATCGTGTTGACTGTCATGCGCTTGTTTAAAGTGAACATGGGGGATATTGGCAAATGAGGGATCAGCCGCTTCTTATCCGCATTGGAATGTCGCTGTATTTGTTGATGTTCTTTACCTATCTGCTTGGCCCGTTGGTTTTGATGGGAATAACGGCCTTCAACTCGGCATCATTTCCGCAGATTACCCCGTGGGAAGTCTTTTCTTTTGAATGGTTTTCCAAGCTGTTTGCTGATGATCGCATTCTGGAAGGCTTGGAAAACTCACTTTATGTGGGCTTTTTTACGGTCATATTGTCAGTTTCAATGGGCCTTGCCGGCGCGCTGGTTCTGACGCAAATATGGCCAAAGTTGCGGGCAACCTATTATACGTTGATCATTGCGCCAATTCTTGTGCCCGGTGTGGTGATCGGGATTTCAACTCTGGTTTTTTGGGCGGAAATTAATCGGAGATTGGGTCTGTCACCCGATAGCTTTTTAGCCAATGGTATTTTCCTGACCGTGCTTGGGCAATCCACGTTTATTGCTTCCTATTGCATGCTGGTATTTGTGGCGCGTTTGCAGCGCTATGATACGGGGTTGACCGAGGCGGCGCTTGATTTGGGTGCCAGCCATATTCAGGCCTTCAGAAAAATTCAACTGCCATTCCTGTATCCGGCGATGGCGTCTTCGGCGGTGCTGGCATTCCTGGCTTCGTTTGAAAATTATAATACCTCGATATTTACCCATCAGAAGTATGCCACATTGACGATTATTTTATCACAAAAAGTTCGTCTTGGTATTGATCCGTCAATTTCGGCGCTGGCGTTTATTATTGTCTGTCTAACAATATTCTTTGCTTTGCTGAATGAGGTTCGGACCAGAAGGGCACAATTGGCGGTTGCTAATGGTGCGCCGGTTGGTGTTGTGACAGGAGGCTTTAAGGCGCCCGGTTTCTTTGCTGGAAACCCTGCCGCTGTCATCCTTGCATTGTTTGTTGCGGGCATAGTTGCAACTATCGCTATTTCTCAGGTCTATGACCCGGAGCCTGCAAAATCAGTCTTATTGAAGGAAAAACGGGCCGCACAGCAATTGCGTATTCAGGCACTTCAGCAACGCATGAAAGAACGGCGTATGCAGAAAGAGATGAAGGGACCCGATATATTTGGCGGCAAAACTGCTGGCGAGAAAGCTAAATCCGGCGGCGCTGTAAATCCTGGTAAAGGTGCTTTCGGTAGCATTTGGAAGTCTGACAGCCTGAAATCTGTTATTCCAACGGATGAGAAAAAGGACAAAAACGGCCTTAAATCCAAAAGCCCGGGTGTGAATACATTTGGTAATGTATTTGCACCGACCAATTTGGAAGACGCAGCCGGTTCTAGGAAAAAGGATGCGCCGAAGGAATAGGCGCGTTCAAGAGCAGATCCATCTTTGACAGAATTGCTCCAGTTTGTTTTCGCTCACGGCCATTCGGGGTTTTTCTATTGGCTCAAGTTTTGCGCTTCGTCTAAATATGGTCCGGGCTCAAGGTGCAACTTGAGCTACGCCCCGGCCTTCCCCCTCGATAAGCTCAGGAGGGGCGGTGCATAAGCGCCGGGCCGCAATGCGTGACCTGACATGCTTCCATGTAAACATGACGCAGTCTAAGACACCAAAAAGGGTATGAAGCTGATTTGTTCCTGCCCTTTTTGCTGTCGCGTGTGTTTATTCCCAAAACCGGTTTTCACATTTTTGAGACATGCTTTATTTGTTCGAAAGCTCATGTGCCTTATTTTGAATGAATGGCCGCATAAACCCGTGCAGGTGTTGCCGGAAGGTCGCGCACTGATGCGCCGGTTGCATCACGAATGGCGTTCAAAATTGCCGGCGCTGTTGGAATGAGCACATGTTCGCCAAGCCCTTTTGCCCCATAGGGGCCTTCACCATCTTCAACCTCGATAATGAGGCTATCGACTATTGGCATGTCACCAATTGTCGGAATGAGATAGTCATGCAGGTTTTCGGTAACACCCGGTACAAATTCTTCCATCAGGGCCATCCCGATACCTTGCGCCGCGCCACCTTCAATTTGCCCTTCAACTAACTTTGGATTGATTGCCTTACCCACATCATGGGCGGCTGTAAGGCGATCGAGCTTTACGGTGCCAAGGCCTATGTCAACGGTTAATTCCATCAATTGAGCGCCATAGCCGTAAACCGCGTAAGGGTTGCCCTGACCATTTTCGTCCAACGGAGTTGTTGGCGGGTCATAGGTTTCTTCTGCACAAAAAACATAGCCACTCTCATCAGGGTCAAGCGTTGCAAGTTCAATCTGGTGGCTGGTTTCTCCATCTTTTAACAAAAGTGTGCCGTCGCCCAGGACGATTTCGGCATTTTCTGAAACATTGGCGTGACGCAGAATTTGTTCGCGCAGGGCAAGGCCGGAAAGCCTTGCCGCATTGCCGGAAATCACTGTTTGGCGCGAACCGGAGGTTTTGCCCGCATCGGGAGTGTGGTCAGTATCTGCCCCGCCGATGAGTATATCCAGTGCCTGAACCCCCAAGGCATCGGCGGCAATTTGCACGATGACCGTGCTTGAGCCCTGGCCAATATCAACAGCTCCCTGATGCAGGACAATCAGTCCGTCAGGCCGGATGCCGATCTTGATGGTGGATGGATTTGATATGGAAGTATTGCCGCAGCCATACCAGCAGGTGCCAATGCCAACGCCTTTGCGAAGGTTGGGGTTTTCCGGATTGGCATTATAATCAGCGGCTGCTTTTCGAGCCTTTTCCCATACGGGTTTCAGTGCTTCCAGACATTCGACAATGCCAACACCTTTTTCAAATATCTGTCCGGTAACCGTTGGCTGATTGTTTCTAAGCGCATTTTTTAAGCGAAACTCCAGTCGATCAATGCTGACTTTATCAGCCAGTTCATCGAAGGCGCATTCCTGGGCGATGGTTGCCTGCGGAATGCCAAAGCCGCGAAAGGCACCGGAGGGCACGCAATTGGTATGAACGGCTTTTCCGCTTGCCCGGTAATTGGGCATCAAATAGGGACCGGAGGCGTGGATCGGCACCCGGTTTGCAACCGTTGGTCCCCAGCTGGCATAGGCGCCGGTGTTGAAAATTCCCTCAAAGCTCATGCCGGTTAAAATGCCATTTTCATCACAGCCAATTTCAACCGTGGTTTGTGACGGATGGCGCTTGGTGGTGGAGCGCATGGATTCTGAGCGCGTGTAGCAAATGGTAGCGGGTCGTTTTAAATGCCAGGTGGCAAGTGCAATAAAGGGCTGGATAGAAATGTCGATCTTTGAACCAAAACCGCCACCGCAGGCGCTTGGTATTATCTGGATTTGCTGCTTGTCCAACCCCATGATTTTGGCGGTGGATTCCAAATCCATATGGGGCGATTGGGTGCCGCCATAAATCCTGATCCGCTCACCAATGCGCACCGCATATCCAGCTTCCGGCTCAATATAGGCATGTTCAACAAAGGGCGTTGTGAAGGATGATTTCACCCGGTGGGTCGCCTGGCTAAGTCCTGCATCCGCATCACCGCACACAACCCGGCCTTCGATCAGAATATTGTTTTCCCTATCGTGGTGAATTTGGGCAGCACCGTTTTCAAGCGCTTCAGTGGATGTCATAAGCGCGGGCAGTTCCTGCCAGGTGACCGGGAAACTCTCCAGATCAAGAGCTCTAATGGCTTCTATCTCACCGGCGATTATGGCGATGGCTTCACCGCGAAAAAGGCTGATTTTTTCCGCCAGCACGGGTTGGTCAAAAAACGGAGGAATTACGCCAAAGTGGTTATCGCCCGGAATGTCGCTGGCCGTATAGATGGCAAGAATACCTGAATTTTCAGCGATAAACTTACCCGTATCGCCGATTTGGAAACTGGCATGGTGGAAGGGTGAGCGCACAATGCGTACGGCAATTGCATTTTCCGGCAAAAGATCATCGCCAAATTTTTCACTTCCGGCGATCTTTTCCAGTCCATCAATCCGGTTGATGCTGGCACCAACGGCGTGACCGGCTGCTGGGTCTTCAGGTTCAGTGTTGAAACTCGCCACATCCATTACCGCATCAATAATTTTTGTATAGCCGGTGCAGCGGCACAAG
>JALSIJ010000105.1 GCA_026981655.1 Rhizobiaceae bacterium
CTCTCCACCGCAGCCGCTCACCCAGTTGTGGGCAAGGCGAGCGACAGCGGCTCCGAAAGGATGGCTACTCAGTCCACTTCAACAAAAATCAAAGGTTATCGCGTCCCGCAAGATGTGCGTTGTATTACAACGCCGATCTTGGCAAGGGAGACGCTACGCTCTCCCGTTGCATCCCTCTGGTGGCTTTAAAGTAGATTTCAAAACGATAAAACTTTTGTTGCAATGTCTCGCGTGTCTGACTCAAAGTTGGTGCCGCATATATTGCCAATCGCTACCACTTCAGCTTGTTCTTTGAAACTCAATGATTCAGCTTCGGTTCTTGATAAAATCGATATGTCCAGCTTAGGTACCAATGCAACTAATTCGGTCTTACATCTGAGGACAAATTTGCATGAAGATATTGAAGTATCTTGGTGTATCAACAACAGATCAATGTCATTGCATTGTTTTGTACCTTCAAAATACGAACCGAAACCGTACACTTGAACACACATTACAGCCAACCGTTCTGTTGAAAATACTCCTTATCGCTTTCATTTAAATAGTTCCAAGGCGCATCACAATTGAGGGCTGCCATGAAGTCTCGTATGTCAAATAAACCAACCTCATCATCACGGCAGTGTTTCTTACATTCATACGAGTATCCACACCAATTTGAATTGATGATTATAGCATTCAATTTGCCGAGTTTTTCATTTGCTTCATGGTATTCGGCAACTCCAAAACTATAGCATTCACAAATGAAAACGCGAATTGTGTCACCTGCAGTAGTGGTCAGTACATAAAAGCCATCTCCACTAGCCTCAACATCAGTTATTTTATTGTGAGCCCGCATTCTCGATTCAAAAAAGTTATAGTTTCGGTAGTAGCTTGGCCAAGGAAAATCTTCACTATGTGCTGGCATTTGTACAACCTTCAATAAATTCAGAAAAATCCGCGGGGAAACGTATAACTGCATTATAAGGTATTTCGTTAGTTACCCAGCGCTCGTAACTCCTTGCGTGAACAGGAAATAGCGAAATAACTTTCAATTCATTTGCATCGAATTTGTCGCGATTTAGTTCAAGGATATGAGAAATATTTCGATTATTTGGCACAATTATTGATAGTCGTTCGGAACGCCAGACAGCATATGCATCATCACTGTGAGGGTTCTGGCGTGCAATCTCAGAATGTGGACCATAGTTTTGCCAAACAGCATGATTTTCCAGCAATAGCGGTTGTATCAAATTGGCAACATCTGTTTTATTTTCCACAACCTGTACGCTTAGGCGATTGGCAATATTTTCTTCGTGTTTGGATTTCATATCATGTAATAATTTGACCGTATATTTTGCTTCATTCTCAGGTCTGTCTATGACGGTATGATGAGTCGGACACAACAAAATTAAGTTTGAATAAGAGTTTCGTTCTTGGTTTTCTTGGTCAGGCTCGAATCGATTTGATCCGTTTCTTTCTCCTTTAATATGAGCCATTTCGCCGATTATATGTGGTGCAAACTCTCCAGACTCCACAAGACACAATTTTTCATAGCAACTGGTGAATGAACAGATTCCTGCAGCTGATGCCCATAGAATTTTTGTGTCTTTTGGTGATATTGCCATAAGTTGGTTAGTTACTTTCTTTGAAAAGTCTCATGTTATTTACGCATGTGCAATAATGCACTGCAGATCCTAATTGTGCCAGAGTTTTCCTTTGGTAACCAAAACGATTAGAAAGAAGATTGGTGTTCGAGGTTTCTCAGCTACAGCCCACCATTCCAATACGTATTGGCGATCAGTCAGGTTCAGCAGAGGCCTATCTCAGCCAATCGGCAATTGTCCCGCCCGCCGGCGCTTTTCCAGTGCCATGCAGCCCCAGATAATGCCGATAATCAAATAGACATGCCGCCAATGGTCGATGTCGATAACCCATGCAATGATGATATGGCCCACAAATGCTGCCCATGCGACTTGCAAGTAGGGTGTCCACGGGCGCTGCAACAAGAGCAGCTTTAGCGGGCCAAATATGGTCCATATTGTCATGGTAAGATAGGAAGCAAACCCCAACCAGCCATAGGCCATCAGCGATTTCACCCAGATATTGTGGGTATCTTGGCCCAGCGTTAAACCAAATTCCAGCGGGCCAATGCCAAATGGATTTTCCAGCGCCCATCGAAAGCCGATGGCATGGCGAGCAAAACGGCCAAGATTTCCACTATCATATTCCTGTACGACCTTGGCGCGTTCTGAAAACATTGCACCAACCGCATCAAACTGAATGGCAACCAGCAGGGTTATTGATAGCAATACAATTCCGGAAATCAGAATGATGATCATCTGCATACGCTTATCAGCCCGTTGCTCACCGGCAAACTGCAGCAAATATAATATACCACCGGAAATGATGACCAGCCCCCACGCGGCTCTGGAAAACGACAATAGTAGCGCCATCATCAAGATCAATAATATACCAGCCCGAACAGGCGCAAAGGTAAGTTTTCGTTGCAGCAGCCCGTAACTTAGATACAGGATCGGCGGCACCAGAAACGGTCCAAAGACATTGGGGTCTTGGAAGGCACCCTTTGCCCGATCATAGAGGGTGAAAATTTCGGCGCCGGGAAAAGCATTGAAATAGCCCAATATACCTAAAATTGCGGTAATCAATGCACCCGCCACGTAAGCGCGATAGATCGTCCGCAATCGGCCCATATCAGCTTCGATGACGGCACAAAAGAACACTGATGAAAGGCCCAGAAAAAGCGATACCATGAGGTAGAGCGGTATTTCTTTATAATTGCTCATCTGAAACATCGACAGCAGCCCGCCGATATTAAACAGTAAAAACAGGGTGGTAAGCGAAACTGCCAGCGCTGAAAGGCGCAGGCCAAAAATCAAAAAGCCAGCAATTGAAGCAACAAGCATCAGCTCGTAGGGCGCCGGCTCATTGATAACAAATGCACCAAGAAAGACCGTGAACGCCAATATAGCCCGCGATAATGTGCGGGATGAAAACGCCGGACGGGCAGGTGAATTTGCCCGCCCGTTTGGGTTATTCTCGAATGTGGCCTGAACGCTCAATAGGCATTCTCCGAATTCAACAGTTTGAACGGGGTAACCATCACGATGTAAAGATCAAGCAGGATCGACCAGTTCTCAATGTAATAGAGATCATGCTCGACCCGGCGTCTGATTTTTTCCTCATTATCGACTTCACCGCGCCAGCCCTTAATCTGCGCCCAACCGGTAACACCCGGCTTCACCTTGTGACGGCCAAAATATCCATCAACAACCTCGTCCCAAAGCTGGTTCTTTGTGTGTGCATTAACCGCATGCGGGCGCGGGCCGACAAGCGAAAGCTCGCTGCGCAATACGTTGATGAGTTGCGGCAACTCATCAATCGAAGTTTTACGGATAAAGCGACCAACCCTGGTCACGCGGGGGTCGTTTTTGGTGACCACGACCTTGGCATCCGCATCGCTCATATCATGAAACATCGAACGAAATTTGAGCACTTCGATCACTTCGTTGTTAAAGC
>JALSIJ010000106.1 GCA_026981655.1 Rhizobiaceae bacterium
CTTTCGCCAATTTTCCACTTTGGCGCAGGACCGTCTCCCGCTTTTCAAGCCAGCCGCTCAGAAAACTCAACCCGGTTGATGCGGGCAGCCCCAGCCCGGTCATAATCTCGGCAACCCTATGATTAATTTTTTCAATTTTTGATAAAAGTACCTTTTTTTGTTCTTGCCCAACCCGCAAATGAGCACTGTTCTTTGCCAGCTCCACCTGCACCTGTTTCAGGCTCGCAAGCTCGGTAGATTGGACAAGCCGCAGCAATGATGCCTCATCATCTTCGTTCATCCGCGCTTCAAAGGCTTTGGCACTTTCCTGCAATTGCTCGGTAGATGGCGGTTGGCCATTTTCAAATTCACCAATATGATCCGCCCAAGCCCTGTCACGCGCCTGACGAATTAGTTTGGCTTTCTCGTCATCCATCAAACCTGATGCTGACTGTAGGGATTCCCGCATTGCAGACTGGCCGGCAATCTCCAGCTCAAGCCGGGAAATCTCGACGTCTTGCTGCTGCGATTTTGCCTGCAGCTTTTCAAGCTCCACACTCAGCTGCTGAAATAGCTGCGCTTGTGGCAGGACCAGGCTTTGCAGGCTTTCAATTGCGCCCTTCCAGGGGGTGAGATTGGATACAGCTTCATCACATTCCTGACGAAGATCTTCAAGATAAGCTTTTTGACTGTTACGCACACCTTCATCTGCAACAGTTTTAAATGTCTCCAATAGATCTGAAGCACCGCTTAAATCCTGCAAATTGGAAAACTGATCACATTGCTTTTGCAAATCCGCCTGCTTATCGCGTGCTTTGCCCAGTTCACGCGTGGCATTTTCCAAATCCACCTGAATTTTTGATTGTTGTTCAATCAACTCTACAAGATTTCCGCGAACAGCCACGTTCAACAAAAGCGAACGCGGCTCCGCACAATTTTCCTGCCCCAGTTTACGCAAGAGTACGCCAATTTCATTATCAGCAGCCTCGATTTCCTTTTGCCGATGCTCTATGTCACTAGAGGTTTGGTAGCGGGCCTCCAGATCTCCCTCGCCAAGCCTTCCTATGGCGGCGGCATTTTCAAGTATGACCTGATCTGGTTCAATTTCCTCACACGCCTCCAGCAAGCGTTTCAAGCTTTGCCGCATTTCATTCAATTTACTTTCACCGGCCGCAAAATCCTGGACCAGTTTTTCGGCCTCATTTCTTATGCCATGAGCCACATCAGGCGCATCTTCTAGCGGTTTTAGCTGCTCCAAAACTCGGTTATATTGGCCATAAACTTCACTTGCCTGCATCAAAGCGCTTAATGCCTGCATCCGCGATTGGTGTTTCAGGCGTATAGCCTTTGCATCATCATGCATCGTTTTTGCGCTTGCAGCCTGCTTGCGCAATCGGTCATAGACACTTGCCTGCAAATCAATCTCGCGCAATTGCTCCTTCAATTGCTTCAACGTCTCTTTATACGCGTTCAAGCGAAACTTGCGCCCCGACGGCTTGAAAAATGCCTCCGCATCCTGTTGCACATTATCGAGCGCCTCACTGATCGAGGAAAGACCGGAGGCGGCCGAAAACAGTAAGGCGCCAAGATCGCCCTGGCTTTTCAAAATTTCGTTTCCACCCTCAACCAGCGTGTCCTCATCAAGTGAGAACATCTGCAAATAATTGGCCCGCGAAACATCACCAAGCACGGCTTTCAATCCCGACTCAGAAATCGGTTCGCCGCTTAAACTGCGAAAACTATCAGTGTCGCGCTTAATTCTCTGCGCCTCTATTTTCTCACCGTTTGCGCTGATTTCAGCTTCAATTAACAATGTCGGGTTGGGGTGTTTGAAACTATAAGGCGTTATCCGCTCAAACCCGAACAAAAAATCAATACAGGCATCACGAAGGGTAGACTTCCCGGCCTCATTGGGGCCATAGATCAGGTGAAAATCCCCCTTATTTGATGGCGCGCCAAATTCCAGCTCAAAACCGCTGAAATGACCATATCGCTGAAGATTGAGGCGCTCAAACCGCATTATTTGCCTGTCTCGCTGATCTGTAATCGCGCCAACACATCCTTATTGCCTTCGCGGATATAATCTTTAAGCAACACCTCAGTCGCCGCATCATCCTTACCGAACGTGTCTCTTAATTCTGGTGGCAGTTTTTGTTGCAACGCTTTTAAGGACTCGCGAATTTGGTCCTCTGCCGCCGTATTAATTTTCCCATCTCCGGCCAAAATAGCGCGTAATTCATTGACCGGATCAAGCGCTGCTGATTTCATCTCCAGCAAGGGCGCGTCCACATCACACCCAATGCTTTCGATCATAATCGCGCCTATACGCTGCCCGACCGCTCGCATTTCTTCCAGCATTAAATCCTGATCGCGGCGCAGTTGTGCAGCCATACCACTTTCACCGACAAAGCGAATACGGGCAATCACGGCCTCAACCCGTACATTTTGGTGCATCGAAATAAGCGCGTTTTCGCCAGCAGCGACCATTGCTGCCCAATCCTCAAGCCCGCCAATATTGATCTCAATTTTTTCAAATTGCGCAAGGCTGGTGAACCGCTCTTCAATTGAAAGCGAGCCATTATCATCAACACGCACCAGCGTTATAGATTTTGCGCCCGCCTCGTTGATATGGCGGCCCTGCGGGATACCCGGCATCACCACAAAATTGGGCGCCTCGGCATGAACATCCCGCCTATGGATGTGACCAAGCGCCCAATAATCGTAACCCTGGGCTTTTAGATCAGCCAGGCTGCATGGGGCATAATCATCATGGCCAACAGCACCGGAAAGCGAGGTATGTAACATGCCAATATTAACTGCATTGGCCACAGGTGCGGCAAAACCCGGCAACAGGCTTTCGGGACTATCTGGCTTGGCAAAACTCACCCCGTGAATGGCAATATTTTTCTCATCCAGTTTAACAGTTTCGTGACGCGGCCCAAATACATGCACATTATCCGGCAATTGCAATTGTCGGGTGATCTTTGAAATCGCATCATGATTGCCGCGAATGATGAACACGGCAATCCCCGCCCTATCCAATCGGTGCAGCTGATTGGTGAGAAACCCAGCGGTTTTCATACTGTGATGGCCACCATCATAAAGATCGCCGGCAATCAGCAGTGCGTCGACTTTTTCCGTAAGGCAGAGGTCGATGATCGCTTCAAAACTCTGCCTTGTGGCATTGGCCACAAGTTCAGCTGCATCCGGATCGCGAAGCGCCAGCGAAAGCAGGGGTGAGTCCAGATGAATGTCTGCCGTATGAATAAACTTGAACAAAGGTATTTGCTTTTGAAAATTGGCCCAAACCAATCTGTATCAGATTGAACGCCAAATATACAATCAACATAGACTAAGAGAATCAGCCTTTTCGGCTGTCAACTCTTGTCAACAGCGCCAAAAACCCTCTGCCATAAAGTACCGCCAACAACTTTCCAGCCAAGATAAAAATAGGCAATGATAATTACGAGCAGGATTGCCGCTGGCCAACCGTTCAGCTGAAATCCATTTTCCGTGGTATCACCAGTAAATTTGGCAACGGCGTATCCCCCAACGCCAAAAACAGTAAAAAAATCAAATATCCCAGCCGCCGCCCGGCGAAAAAATGATGGCCTTGTGGTCATATAACTATTCCCTTCAAAATCGAATATTACAATACAACTTGATATTCTGCCATGCCTGCAATATCGAGATCAATAACAATAATCTTGCCCGCTTGCGGTTGTGCCGCAAGTGCTTCCTCGCTCAAACCATCCTGCGCTGAGGTAATGTAAAGCCGTTTAAAATCCGGGCCGCCAAAGGCTGGACAAGTGGGCCGCTGCACCGGCAGTTTTATCACCCACTCCTCTTTACCATCCGGGTCGTAACGCACAATTTTCCACCCATCCCATTGGGCATTCCACAAAAAGCCTTCCGCGTCGCAAACGGAACCATCGGGAATTGCCCCTTTGTCACGAAGGTCAATATGAACCTGCTTTTCGCCAATCGGATTTCCCTCACTGTCCAATTGCCAGCGCCAGATCAGCCGCTGAACCGTATCCGAAATATAGGCCCACTTTTTATCAGGCGAAAAGCAAGTGGAGTTTGGAACCGTTATGGGGTGCAAAATTTTAGCCAATCTTCCCTTGGAATAGCGATAATAGGCGCCCGCATCGGGTTCAAGATTATACCCCATTGTGCCAATCCAGAAACTGCCATCGGGTGCCACCCGCCCATCATTAGACCGGGTAATTCTATTATCTGCCTCAAGCGGGCATAAGGTGATCCAGGTCCCGCGATTTATATCAAATTTATGTAACCCGCTTGCCGTTGCAACCAGCAAAGTATCGCGGTCAATCCACCCGGCAGCAGATGCAGCCTCGCCAAATAACCACGATCTTTGTTGCTCGCCCTCCGCATTGCATGACATCAGTTTGCCGGCGGGAATATCAAACCAGTAAAGCCGTTCGCGCAGCGGGTGCCACAACGGCCCCTCGCCCAAGGTGCACGCCTCGCCGATAAATTTGAATTCAGCCATATGGGTTTGCCTATGTGCCTCTAGTGATTATCACGCGGAATAATGGTGGTGACATTTCTGTACTTGGTCGCTGGCTTCAGCACCATACCCTCGTCAAACTGATCAACGATGCCCCGTTGAATTTCCTGCCACGGCGTTTGATGATCCGGCACATAATCCAGCCCACCACTGGCCAGTTTTTCAGCCACAGCCTGCCGCCGCGCCGCCATTAATTCATCAGAGATTAAAACATTGGCCGAGCGTTCGTTTAAATCAATACGAATTGTATCGCCGGTTTCAACCAGCGCCAACCCACCACCAACGGCGGCCTCCGGTGCTGCATTTAATATTGAAGGCGAACCGGAAGTACCTGACTGCCGCCCATCACCAAGACAGGGAAGATCGGATATTCCCTTTTTAATCAGCGCATTTGGCGGCTGCATATTCACCACCTCTGCCCCGCCCGGATAGCCAATTGGCCCGGCCCCGCGCATTACCAGAATGCAATTATCATCTATGTTCAACGATGCATCATTAATGCGCGCGTGGTAATCTTCCCGACCGTCAAACACGATGGCGCGGCCTTCAAAGGCATTCTCATCACCCGGATTGGATAAATAACGCGCCCTAAACTCATCGGAAATCACACTGGTTTTCATGATCGCCGTATCAAACAGATTGCCCTTGAGATTGAGAAAGCCGGATTTCTCCATCATTGGCTGGCCAAAGGGGCGAATAACTTCCCGGTCAAGCGTCTCTTTGCCGCTACAGTTTTCGCCTATCGTCTTGCCATTAATCGTCATCGCATCCGGGTTGGGCAATCGGCCATTTTCGAGCAATTCATACAGTACCGAGGGCAAGCCACCCGCGTGGTGATAATCCTCGCCCAGAAAGCGCCCTGCCGGCTGCAAATCCAGCAGCAGCGGAACATCATAGCCAAATCTTTCCCAGTCATCATTATCAAGTTCAACACCAAGATGGTTGGCAATGGCTTTCAAATGAATAGGCGCATTGGTCGAACCACCAATAGCAGAATTGGCAACAATGGCATTTTCAAAAGCCTCGCGCGTCATAATATCCGAGGGCTTCATATCCTCCCAAACCATATCGACTATCCGCTTACCGGAAAGATAGGCCATTTGTGCCCGCTCTTTGTGTACGGCCGGAATAGAAGCACTGCCCGGCAGCGACATGCCAAGCGCCTCGGCCAGCGAGTTCATCGTGGTGGCCGTGCCCATAGTGTTGCAATAGCCCGGAGAAGGTGCGGAAGATGCAACAATATCGGTATATTCCTCGTAAGAAAGGTTACCGGCTGAAAGCTCCTTTTTAGCGTGCCATTTGATAGTGCCGGATCCGGTGCGCTGCCCCTTGTACCAACCATTCAGCATCGGCCCGACAGAAAAGGCAATGGCGGGAATATTGGCAGTTGCCGCCGCCATCAAACAGGCGGGCGTGGTTTTATCGCAGCCAATGGTCAGCACGACACCGTCAATCGGATAGCCGAACAGAGTTTCCACCAACCCAAGATAGGCCAGATTTCGGTCGAGATTAGCGGTTGGTCTTTTGCCGGTTTCCTGAATTGGATGAACCGGAAATTCAAACGCAATGCCACCCGCCTCCCGGATACCCTCGCGGATGCGGTCAGCCAAAACAATATGATGCCGATTGCAGGGCGAAAGATCAGAGCCGGTTTGCGCAATGCCAATTATTGGCTTGCCCGATTGCAGTTCCTCGCGCGTGATACCCCAGTTCATATAGCGCTCGATATAAAGTGCGGTCATATCGTGATCATCAGGGTTATCGAACCATTTACGCGAGCGAAGGTCGGTTTTTGATTTTGTCATTACGGGAACTTTCCAAACAAAACGGGTTTATCTATGGGCTAATCTGACATGATGAACCGCTAACATGTCAATGCACCAACTTGCATTTTGCGCGGTGATTCAAAAATACCGCACTGAAAATATGGCCATAGGGAGCAAATCGACGTAGAAACGAATATGGCCATAATTAGCATTCCCATTACCAATACAATTTCTATATTTGAGCATGAGCTGAAAGAAAAATTTGTCCATTCCGGTGGCCCGGGCGGACAAAATGTCAACAAACTTGCGACCACCGTTCAACTACGCTTCGATGTTTTAAACTCAACCTCACTGCCTGAGCGCATTAAAACCCGCGTAAAAGCGATTGCCGGGGGTAAATTAAACCGCGCCGGCGAACTTATAATTGTTGCAAACAAGCACAGGACACAGGAGCGAAACCGGGTTGATGCGAGAGAGCGACTTGTTGAAATTCTGCGCGAGGCCGCCAAACCACCACCGCCCAAAAGGCGCCCAACCAGGCCCAGTTTAAACGCAAAAAGACGCCGGATGGATTCAAAAACCAAACGCGGCGCGGTCAAAAAACTACGCGGCAATGTGCATAGGGATGACTAGAGTCAGTTTAGACAATCACCGACTTGGCTTTGGCGTTGGAATGGTAAAATCTTTTTCATTTTGTTTCATTGCCACCACCGAATTAACAGCCGTAATTGCAGGGCTTACAGCAGCACTTGCCGCAATGGCACCAGCACCGGTTGAAACAACTGCTTTGCTTGAGGCAACCAGAGTTTGGTTCGAGCCCTTGGGCTTCAAGGTTACCGATTCAATGGATACGGGGTTTGGCCCCGCCAACACAGTGCGGCATTGGGCAGGCAAGTCTGCCATGATTTTATAACGTCTGACTTTTTTCTTCTTTTTCTTCTTTTTCTTGATCGCCGTCTTTTTCTTGGTGGTTTTTTTCTTTGGTGCAAACGCCACCTTAAACCACCACTCAAGCGACTTATCACAACCTGTACCACTGCCAGTTGAGGCCTGCGGTTTGCAATTGGCAGAACCCGGCTGACACCTTAAACGCACATGCATGTGATAATGGTGACCCCAATAGGGGCGAACTTTGTTGAGCCAGCGCCGATCACCTTTAACCGTATTGCAGAGCTTCTTTTTAATTCCCGGATGAACAAAAATTCGTTGCACTTCGCGATATTGCGCAGCGGTTTTAATCAATCCCTCATGGGCTTTGGTCCAAATACCATTATTCACCCGAACCGTGCCTTTTTTCAAAACAGAAATCGCACTCAGCGTGTTGCGCTCCTTCCGGGTCCAGCGGCGAGCCGGCATGGGGCGCAACCAAATATCGGCATCAAGCCCAACCTGATGTGATGCGTGACCGGTAAGCATCGGTCCACCGCGTGGTTGAGACAGATCACCAACCATCAACCCATTCCAGCCATAATTCTTTTTCGCATCAATGGACAAGCGTTCGAGCAATCGAACAAGGTTTGGGTGCCCCCATCGACGGTTGCGGTGGGGGCGCATGACCGCCCATGTATCACCATCATGCGGCATGGCAATTCCACCAGCCAGGCAGCCTTTAGAATAAAACCCAATCGCTTCGGGCTTCATAACAACCGGCAATTGCTTGGCACCAAACAGCTTCTTGGCAGGCGTCGCAGCAATTGCATCCAGCACTGGCGCAATTGAAAAACTGGTTACCAGCAAAAGAACCAAAGAAGTTCGAAATATTAAATTTATAAAAGAACGTGTCATCCCAGCACCATAATTTTGAACACTTAACAAGTAACAAAAATCGCGACACTAATAAAGTGTCACATGTCACAAGCTGAATAAATGCCCCAAATCTGGCTAATAAGCCGATACTCAAATGCTACCCGCGCAATACACCGCCTGTTGTTTTTTCAACATTGGCAACAACTTTGGCAGAAATAGCCTCGATTTCACTATCAGTCAATGTATGGTCCTGCGGCTGCAGCGTTACTTCGATGGCAACAGACTTTTTATCTTCACCAAGTGACGGGCCTTCAAAAAGGTCAAACACCGATACCAGCGCGATAAGTTTTTTATCGGCACCATTGGCCGCACGTAGAATTTTTGCAGCTTCCACGTCCTTGTCTACAACAAAAGCAAAATCGCGTTTCACCGATTGAAGGTCAGAAATAACCAGCGGGCTTTTAGTGCGGGTCGCCTTGCGGCGCGGCTCTGGAATATTGTTCAAACAAATTTCAAACCCGCACAATACACCACTTACACCCATAGCTTTCAAAACCTTGGGATGGAACTCGCCAAAGGTGCCCAGAATATTTTTTGGCCCCAGTTTGATCGTTCCACTACGGCCAGGATGATACCAATTTGGGCCTCCAGCTTCAATCTGCACATTTTTCACATCCATACCGCAAGCCGCCAAAACACTTAACGCATCGGCCTTGGCATCAAATACATCGACATTTTCCGCATTGCCCGACCACAATCGACCGGAGCCCTCAAGCTTGGCCGTGTTACGACGAACACCGCCTGCAATCCTCATTTGGCCGGAAATATCATCGCTTAAATAAGTATCACTGACTTCAAACAGGGCAACATCACCGTTTCCCCGGTCGGCATTGCGCTGGCAGGCCGCTAATAAGCCCGGCAACAGACTGGGGCGCATATCCGACATATCAGCGGCAATCGGGTTGGCCAGCGACAATTCAGGCTTGCCGCCACCAAACAGTTCCGCATGGGCTTTCGGAATAAAGGTCCAGTTAACCGCCTCTGCCATGCCGCGCGCCGCAAGTGAACGCCGCACATTTCTGGTACGAATTTGCAAAGTCGTCAGAATTTTTTTGCCAATCGCATCAAGCGCCGGCAAGGGCTGCGGCTCAATCATATTCAACCCGTGAATACGCATCACCTCTTCAACCAGATCGGCCTTGCCAAACACATCCGGCCGCCAGCTTGGTACTGAAACCTTGATCACTGCGCCATCACCTTCAACACCAAAGCCAAGGCGGGTCAAAATATCGTGGATTTCGGCATCATCAACCTCAAGACCGGTAAGACGGCGCACTTCTGAAATCGGGAAGTCAATCACCAGCTCCGGTTTTGGCACTTCGCCCGCAAGCACAACATCAGAAGGTTCGCCGCCGCAGATATCCATGACCAGTTTGGTTGCAAGCTCAAGCCCCGGCAGCATGAATGCCGGGTCAACCCCGCGTTCAAAACGATAACGCGCATCGGTAATAATACCTAGGTCCCGGCCAGTTCGAGCGATATTCATCGGGTCCCAAAGAGCTGATTCGATCAGCACATTTTTGGTGTTCTCATCACAACCAGATTTTTCACCGCCCATAACACCGGCAATGGACTCAACCCCGTTCTCATCGGCTATTACGCAATTATCTGCACCAAGTTTGTAGGTTTTTTCATCCAGCGCCAGAACCTCATCACCCTTTCGCCCCCGGCGCACGGTGAGATTGCCGGCAACCTTATCCGCATCAAACACATGCAACGGCCGCCCACGATCAAAGGTCATGTAATTGGTAATATCCACCAGCGCTGAAATCGGCCGCTGACCAATAGCGATCAACCGCTGCTGCATCCATTTGGGCGACGCACCATTGTTGATATTTTTAACCAGCCGCAGGCCAAATGCCGGGCAAAGGCTTGCCCCATCGGCAAAATCCAGTTTCACATCAACCGGACAAGGGAATTGACCTTTTACCACATCAATTGCAGGTGTTTTTACCTTGCCAACACCGGCAGCTTCCAGATCACGGGCAATGCCCGCAACACCTAAGGCGTCCGGCCTGTTTGGTGTAATGCCGATTTCAATCATCGGGTCGTTCAATCCGGCATAAGCGGCAAAGGGCGTGCCAACAGGTGCATCCTCCGGCAAATCAATGACACCGTCATGCTCATCCGACATCTGCAATTCGCGCTCGGAACACATCATGCCGAAGCTTTCGACGCCGCGAATATTACCGACCGAAAGGGTTACATCAAGACCCGGAACATAGGTGCCAGGACCAGCAAAAGCGCCAATAAGCCCGGCGCGCGCATTGGGTGCGCCACACACCACCTGAATAAGTTCACCGTCACCTTTATCGACCTTCAAAACCCGCAGCCGGTCCGCGTCCGGGTGTTGTTCGGCACTCACCACTTTAGCAATGGTGAACGGTTGGAACATCGCACGATCATCCACCGCCTCGACCTCAAGGCCGATCATGGTGAGTTTTTCAACGATCTCGTCAAGCGTTGCGTCAGTTTCCAAATGGTCTTTCAACCAGGAGAGTGTAAATTTCATGAGTCAAACGACCTCTTTTGAATTGGCAAAGACTTCAACAACTTTGAAGTAGAGCCGGTATAATTTCATAGTGGGAGAAAAATTCCCTTTTCGCTTGTAATATTCTTCATGAATGGCACCCCATTCTTCAAGCGTCTCACAAGCTTCATCTTTGGCAAATCGCTCATCAACATCGCAAAATTTTACCGTATCAACTTTCCAAAACTGAATGGCACACCCAGGTTGCCCCTTGCCATTTAGAACGATTTCAATCTTGCCTTTATAGGGCTTTTCATCCGGGTCTTTATTCAAAAGATCAAACGACCCTGATGTGGCTATCTGTTTCCCGTTTATGACATCACGCAATCCGCTATCCGCCATATCAGGGTTATCGCCGAGACCAAATATAGCGCAGTTGGCGTATTTGTTCGGCAATCTCATCAACTGCTCAACCCGCCCAGCAGGCTCGGCATGTCGAGCGGTCGGAAACCATAATGATTAACCCAGCGCACATCGGCGTCAAAAAAGGCCCGCAGGTCCGGCATACCATATTTTAACATGGCGATACGGTCGATACCGATGCCCCAGGCAAAGCCCTGATAAACATCCGGGTCAAGCCCGCCGGAGCGCAGCACATTGGGGTGCACCATGCCGCAGCCAAGAATTTCCATCCAATCGTCGCCTTCGCCGAATTTCACTTCATTGCCGGAACGGTCACACTGAATATCAAGCTCCAGCGATGGCTCGGTGAACGGAAAAAATGACGGGCGAAAACGCATATTGAGCGATGACACTTCAAAGAAGGTCTTGCAGAACTCTTCCAGCACCCATTTCAAATTGGCAATATTGGCCGATTTATCAACCACCAATCCCTCAAGCTGATGAAACATCGGCGTATGGGTGGGGTCTGAATCCTGACGGTAGGTCTTGCCCGGAATGGCAATGCGGATCGGCGGCTTTTGCGTTTCCATCGTACGTATCTGCACCGGCGATGTGTGAGTACGTAAAACCTTGCGCTCGCCGTTTTCATCCGGGTTAAAAAAGAACGTATCATGCATTTCACGGGCCGGATGACCTTCAGGAAAATTCAGCGCGGTAAAATTATAATAGTCGGTCTCAATGTCCGGGCCTTCGGCGATAGAAAATCCCATATCAGCAAATATAGCGGTAATCTCATCCACAACCTGTGAGATCGGATGAATACGCCCCACGTCAGCCGGAGATGGACGTACTGGCAGCGTCACATCAACTTTTTCGTTTGCCAACCGTTCGGCAATCGCCAGATCCTGCAAAACCTCACGCTTGGCAGAAATCGCCTCATTGACCTTGTTTTTCAAGGCATTGAGCGCCGGACCCATGATTGATCGCTCATCAGGGGTCATCTTGCCAAGGGTTTTCATCCGCGCCGACAAGGTGCCTTTTTTACCCAGCACACCGACGCGAATAGACTCAAGTACCGCCTCGTCATTGGCGGCATCAATATTGGCCAGCGTTTCAGATTCAAAACTATCAAGTTCGGACATTATTTTATCCCGTAATTGAATAAAAAAACCTGCGCCCGGCATTGCGCCAGCGCAGGTTTCCAAATTCTCTTATTATGAGGGGCTTTTGAAACCGTGCGCTACTTAACAGCGCTTTCAAATGCACCTGGAGTGGTTTTCTTCAAATATTCAAGCGCCGCCTTAGCCTGCGCCACAACAGCTGCAAATGCCTGCGGCTGATTAATCGCAATATCGGAAAGCACTTTACGGTCAACTTCAATACCGGCTTTGGTCATGCCATCAACCAGACGCGCATAGGTAAGACCGTGCTCACGGGCAGCAGCATTGATGCGCTGAACCCAAAGTGAACGGAAATTACGCTTGCGGGCCTTACGGTCGCGATACGCATATTGCAGGGATTTATCGACAGCCTGTTTAGCGGTACGAATGGTATTTTTACGGCGACCGTAAAAACCTTTGGCTTTTTTGATTACTTTTTTATGTCTTGCGTGGGCGGTAACGCCGCGTTTTACACGTGCCATGAGTTTGGCTCCTTAAGGATACTTTGGGTTATTTTGCTTTAGCGGCGTAGGGCATCATTTTCTTGATAACGCGTGCATCCGCATCACACAAAATCATTGTGCCACGTGCATTGCGCAAGAACTTGTTGGATCGTTTGATCATGCCATGCTGTTTACCGGCCGCAGCAACTTTAATTTTGCCGTTTGCAGTAACCTTAAAGCGTTTTTTAACGCTGGATTTGGTCTTCATTTTGGGCATTTTGCTTCCTTTCATGCATGGCGGATATTTGCCTTAAACAAGGCGCTTCCACCATCTTATTTGTGATAATGCCCTGAAACCAAGACCTTTGGTTAATCAAAGCTGCGTTCATAAACAACCACGGCATGCCCTGCCGGATCGTTCGACCGGCGGGTTATAGGAGGGATTGAAGAATTTGGCAACAGTGAATCTTTGGGAATTACCGCCCGCGAATGCGGGGGTCCAACGCATCGCGCAAGCCATCACCAATATAGTTGACGCTCAACACGGTCAGCGAGATTGCCAGCCCCGGCCAGATCACCCGTGCCGGGGTTAATTGCATAAAATCCTTACCATCGAACAATAAACGTCCCCAGGTCGGAAAATCTGATGGAAAGCCCAGCCCCAGAAAGCTCAAAGCAGATTCAGTAATAATCGCATTGGCAATGCCCAGCGTTGCAGAAACCAGGATCGGAGAAAGCACATTGGGCAAAATGTGACGGGAGATAATGCGGTGTCTCCGGGTTCCAATGGAACGCGCCGCAATAATAAATTCCTGCTCTTTTAAGGCCAAAACCTCACCGCGCACAATTCTTGCCGTCTGCATCCACGAGGTTATGCCGATGACAAACACAATCAATATGAATATGCCTGTTTCCGGCCCGAAAACCGAACGAAGTGAATCGCGAAACAGCATGATAATGACCAAAAGCAGCGGTAATATAGGCAACGCAAGGAACAAATCTGTCAACCGCATCAAGACACCATCAAGGATTTTAAAGTACCCTGCGATCACCCCAATAAATGCGCCCAGAACCAGCGATAACAGCATTGCGGTGACACCAACCAGCATTGATACCTGACCACCGGCCATAACTTGCGCCAGCATATCGCGGCCAAGATTGTCAGTCCCCATTGGGTGGGCCAATGTAGGCGCGAGGTTTTTGTTTCTGATGTCGAGAAATGTTGGGTCGATTGTATGTATAAACGGCCCAAGCACCACCACCAGCACAATAAAGGTAAATACAGCGACACCAACAACTGCACCTTTATGGGTGCGGAATTGTCGCCACACATCACCCCACAGCGAGCGATGCTCATGCAATGGTTCAGATACAATATTCATATTCGTATCAGTCATAGCGAATCCTCGGATCCAGCATTCCATAAACAACATCGGCAATCAGATTGAAAAACACAATCAGAATGGCAAAAATAAAGGTCAAAGTTTGCACCAACGGAATATCTGCATTTTCAATACCCAAAATCAGCAATTGCCCTAGCCCGTTTACCTTGAAAATCTGCTCGGTAATGATCGCCCCGCCAAATATCTGCGGCACGCCAAGTGCGATAACCGTGACAACTGGAATAAGTGAATTGCGCAATACGTGAACCAATAGCACCACTTTTTCGCTCATGCCCTTGGCGCGTGCGGTGCGCACATAATCCTGATTGAGGTTGTCCAACATTGAAGCCCGCATGAACCGGCTTAACTGGGCTGCATTAAACAGCGCCAGCACCATCACCGGCATGGCCAATTGCCGCAACTGCGCCATGAATGACGAGAAATCGGTTACCTTTAATGTCGTGTCATAAATCGAGGGTAACCAGCCAAGATTGACCGAGAACACAACAATCAACAACAACCCGGTGAAGAAGGTTGGCACCGAAAAACCAACCATCGAAACAAATGTGCCAATCTGATCAAACCATGAATATTGCTTATAGGCAGAGATCACACCAATCGGTAGAGCAATCAAGATACCAACCAGATAGGAAAGACCGACAACCCACAATGTTTGTGGCATACGCTCAACGATTAAATCGACCACCGGCGAACGGCTCATCCAGGATGTAACCCGCAAGCGACTGTCAGAATCGCCTATTGGCGCCCCCCACCAGTGCTCCATAATGTTCAGTGGTTCGTTGATGAAGAATTGCTCAAGCCATTTTACATATCGAATATGGAACGGCTGCCCAAGACCGAGTGCTTCACGAATTTGGGCACGAACTTCGGCCGGAATTGTCAGTGGCAAACTGCCGGTTGGGTCATTAGGAGCAAGGTCCAGAATAACAAAGATTATAAAGCTGATGACCAAAAGCGTTGGTATCGCAAACAGCAGACGCCTGATGGTATAATTCAGCATAGTTTTCTAACCTGACTATTAGACTGTTTTCAAAATCATAAAACAGTCCGGCAGCGAACAGCTGCCCGGTGTTCAGCACCGCGCCCGCGCAGTCCCTCACAAAGCGAGAAATGGACGTGAGCGCAAATAACCCAGAGTTACTTTATGAAAATAAACACACTCTGGAAATACCCGGCCTGCAGAATTTCACAGGCCGGATACTATTTTGTTTGAAGCTTATTTAGCGCGAGTCCAATCAGCCACATTCCACAATTGTGAATCCCAGGAATTCATCCGCACACCTTTAATTGTGTTTGCATGAGCTGAAACATCACCACGGTGAATGAGCGGGATCATGGCGCGAGCCTGCATCAGCATATCATTCATTTTCTTGGCCAATGCGGCACGTTTTTCAATGGATGCTGTTTTACCCATTTCAGCGACGAGCGCATCATATTCAGGGTTACAATAACGCGGCATGTTGTTGCCGATCCACTGGTTGGATGGTGCAGGAATATTGTTGCATGTCCAACTGCCCATATATTTTTCCGGGTCAGTACCATCGAAATTATTGGTGTACATTTCGATGTCAGCAAAGAACTTTTGGAAAGTATCCGGGCTGGACTGATCACCACCAAAGAACACAGATGCAGAGATATTGCGCAATTCGGTTTCAACACCAATTGCTTTCCACATCTGCTTGATCAAAGCCTGTGTACCCTGACGAACGCCATTGGTTGAGGTTTGAAAAAGGATTGAAAGGCGCACACCGTCTTTGGCGCGAATACCATCGCTTCCCTTAGCCCAACCGGCGTCATCCAGAACCTTGTTGGCGCGGGCAACGTCTTGTTTTTTGCAATCATCGTTAGCCGTTGATGCATATACTGCAGGTGCTGGAAGCACATTACAGGTAACTTGACCGGCTTTGCCGTAGCCCGCATCAACCAGAATTTGCCGGTCGATGGCGAAAGACAATGCTTCACGAACAGCAGGGTCCGTCAGGAAGGGGTGAGGTCCGCCTTCAACAGTACCGCGCTTGTCACCAAGGGCCGGGTCAACATTAGTGGATTGAACCATCAAGCGCTCAACCGATGTACCAAAAGAAGTTACAATAGTACCTTTACCCTTGGCAGCCATCTGCGCCAGAATTTCAGGTTCAACCTGTAGGTTCCAGGCATAATCAAACTCGCCGGTTTCAAGCACAGAGCGAGCGGCCGCAGCAGCTTCGCCACCACCCTTGATGATCGCGGTTGCAAATGCAGGCTTGTCAGCTTCACGGTATTTGTCGTTGGCAGCATAAACCACAACGTCATTTGACTTAAACTCGGTTACAACAAATGGGCCTGTACCAATTGGGCCAAAGTTCTGAGTTGTGCAGGTTGGAGCTTTTGCTCCCATGCAATCCTTGAACTGGGCCTTTTGGATAATTGGCACAGTTGCACCAACGAATGGTCCATATGGGAATGGTTTTGCAACCTTGAAAGTGATTTTCACTGTATGATCATCAACCGCTTCGACTGATTTCACGTCGTTAAAGTTGGATATTGAATTACAGCCACCCGTTGGGTCCATGCAATATTCAGCAGAAAAAACCACATCGGCTGCAGTAAATGGCGAACCATCAGACCAGGTAACACCCTTTTTCAACTTCCAGGTGATGCTTGTGAGGTCAGCAGAAACTCCACCATTTTCTGGTGTCGGAATTTCTTCCGCCAGCGATGCAACCATGCCGCCTTTTTCGTCATACTTGGCCAATGGTTCAAGAATCATAGATGAAGCATGGGTGTCTTTTGTACCACCGGAAAGATATGGATTGAGGATAGAGGCTGCTTGCCAATAAATAATATTAAGCTGGCCATCTGCGCCCCGCTTGGAATGGCTACCGGCATTTGCCGCCGATACCATCAGCGATGCGGCAACGCCTGCCATCATTAGAGTTGTTAGTTTTTTCATTTTATTTCTCCCTTTTCTACTTACACAATTTCATTCATCAGAATGACCGGATATTTCCGGATTTTTATCAGCGACACATGTCGCCATTAACGTGAAATTAGGCCCAGAACAACTCAAAGGCAACCTCACTAAAGCTCGACGCGATTATTTGATTCGCTTCAGCGCTTAATTTTTTATTCGTATGTCTTCACTCCCAAAACCGGCACCCACTTTTGGGAGACAGGCTTTAACCTGCAAGATGGCAGGCCACATATTGATCTCCTCCCAGATCACGCCATTTTGGCGCGTCTTTAAAACACTTATCTTCTGCAATTGGACAACGGGTGGAAAACACACACCCCTTCGGCGGATTGGCCGGGTTGGGCACATCGCCCTGAAGAATTATGCGTTCACGCTTGGCTTCAATCTTCGGATCCGGCACCGGCACCGCCGACAACAGCGCCTTGGTATAGGGGTGTTTCGGCGTTTTAAACAGTTTATCAACTGAGGTAAGTTCCATAATCTTGCCAAGATACATCACCGCAACCCGGTCAGCGATATGGCGCACCATAGACAAATCGTGGCTGATAAATAAATAGGTCAATCCAAGTTTGCTTTGCAGGTCTTCAAGCAGGTTCACCACCTGCGCCTGAATGGAAACATCAAGTGCCGCAATCGGTTCATCGCAGACAATAAATTCAGGATTAAGCGCCAGCGCCCGAGCGATGCCAATCCGCTGGCGTTGGCCACCGGAAAATTCATGCGGATAACGGTTGACGAAACTGGGGTTAAGACCCACCGCATCGAGCAACTCGCCCACCCGCGCTTTCTTTTCTTTGCCGGAAACAATTCCGTGTTCGTCCAACGGTTCCGATACGATTGAACCAACCGTCATTCGCGGGTTCAGACTTGCCTGCGGGTCTTGAAAAATCATCTGCATTTGGGGTCGAATTTTTCGCAGCTCAGTTCGGCTCAATTCGGCAATATCCTTGCCATTAATATGTACATGCCCGCTGGTTGGATCGTAAAGCCGCAATATTGCCCGGCCCGCGGTTGATTTCCCGCACCCGCTTTCGCCCACAAGACCCAGGGTTTCACCGCGGCGAATATCAAATGTAAGCCCGTCAACGGCTTTAACCGCTCCCACCTGACGCCGCAAGATACCCTTGTAAATCGGGAAATGCATATGAAGGTCATCCACCCGAACCAGTACATTGGGGTCAATTTCTTGGTCATCCATTTGGGCAATATCTGCCATCAAGCGCGCGCCTCATTTTTATCCACATCAAACCAGCAGGAAACCTTGTGATCATCGCCACGCATCTCCAGTTGCGGATTTTGCTCACGACATTTGTCAAAGGCAAATTTACAACGTGGGGCAAACGGACACGAATTAGGTTTGTGGGTCAGGTTTGGTGCCTGCCCGGAAATACTCAACAACCGGTGTTCACCGTCTGCATTGGTTCCGGGTAAAGTTTCAAGCAGGGCAATTGTATAGGGGTGCTGTGGGTTTTCAAACAAGGCGGAAACATGGGCATATTCAACAATAAACCCGCCATACATAACCGCCACACGGTCGGCAATTCCGGCAACCACACCAAGATCATGGGTAATCCACACAATTGCCATGCCGAGTTTTTGGCGCAGCTCTCGCACAATTTCCAATATCTGCGCCTGAACGGTCACATCAAGTGCAGTGGTCGGTTCATCTGCGATCAACAGTTTTGGATCACAGGCAAGCGCAATGGCAATCACCACCCTTTGGCGCATACCACCGGAAAACTGGTGCGGGAAATCCCGCAATCTTTCGCGTGCAGAAGGAATGCCCACAAGTTCCAGCAACTCAACAGCCTTGTCACGAGCTTCATTTTTATCCATCCCCAAATGCTCGCGCAGCGGTTCCATAATTTGAAACCCGATCGTAAACACCGGATTAAGCGAGGTCATCGGGTCCTGAAAAATAAAGCCGATACGGCCGCCGCGAATTTTCCGCAATTCGTCATCATCGATTTGCAGCAGGTCTTTGCCTTCAAATTGGACAGTGCCGGAAACAATTTCAGCCGGCGGCATTGGCAGCAATTTAAGCAGTGACATCATGGTCACGCTTTTGCCGCAACCGCTTTCACCAACCACACCAAGCAATTCGCCCGGTTGCAGCTGAAAACTCAATCCATTTACCGCATAGACAGTGCCATCTTGCGTATGAAAAACTGTTTTAAGATCAGTGACTTCAATCACTGGTTCACTGGTTTGACTGTCCAGATCCATTCCTGCCCTTAACGCGTATTTACAGTGACGGGATTTGAGCCACCCGCTTCTCAATTATGTTCCGCACATCAAAACCGATCATCGCGGATTTGTCCACCAAAAGATTTACCTATCGATAAAGTTGTGAAATTGTTGAAAAAACGACCAATTCCCGCAATTACAATGTAAGATTTTGCAAAATACACATATTGCCTTATGTAGGCGGTAATTATTCAACATCTCCCAAATGGAATTCCATCGTGATCAAGCCTACACTCGCAGCTTTCGCTGAACGATTATCTATTGCCGACTGGAAAAATAATAATATTTCCACTTTTTCGCCAGGCCGTATCAAAACAGAAATATTGTCCGGACTAACAGTTGCCCTGGCGCTGGTGCCGGAAGCAGTGGCCTTTTCGTTTGTGGCAGGCGTACATCCGCTTGTTGGGCTTTATGCGGCCTTTATCGTTGGTTTGATCACCGCTCTTATTGGCGGGCGACCGGGCATGATTTCTGGTGCAACCGGCGCTTTGGCCGTGGTGATGGTCGCACTTGTTGCCAAACATGGCATTGAGTATCTGTTTGCGACCGTTGTGCTGATGGGCATTATGCAAATTCTAGCTGGCATATTTCATCTGGGGAAGTTTATCCGGCTCGTTCCGCACCCGGTTATGCTGGGCTTTGTAAATGGCCTGGCAATTGTTATTTTTCTGGCACAACTTACACAATTCCAAATTACAGATGCAGACGGCATTAAAACCTGGATGTCTGGAATGCCATTGGCCAATATGCTGGGTCTTGTTATGCTCACCATGTCGATCATCTGGGTGATGCCAAAGATTTCCAATGTGGTTCCGGCCCCGCTTATGGGCATTGGTATTGTTGCGGCCATCGTCATCTTTTTTGGCATTGATGTGCCCCGGGTTGGCGACCTTGCATCAATCAAGGGCGGCCTGCCTGATTTCCACATTCCAATGGTTCCGCTCAATCTTGAAACCCTTAAAATCATATTTCCTTTTGCTTTGATACTGGCCGCAATTGGCCTGATCGAAAGCCTTTTGACGCTCAATCTGGTGGGTGAAATTACCGGCAAGGGCGGTGGCGCATCAAAAGAATGTGTGGCCCAGGGCATTGCCAATACGGTGACCGGCTTTTTTGGCGGCATGGGCGGTTGCGCGATGATCGGCCAGTCTATGATCAATGTTAAATCTGGTGGTCGAACACGTCTGTCCGGCATTGCGGCAGCCCTGTTTTTGTTAATTTTCATTATGTTTGCCTCAAACCTGATTGAGCAAATTCCGCTGGCCGCACTGGTTGGTGTCATGTTCATGGTGGTGATCGGTACTTTCGCCTGGCAGAGTATAAAAATCCTACGCCTGATACCGCTTACAGATGCTATGGTGATGGTACTTGTGACCATTGTTACAGTTATAAGCGACCTGGCGATTGCGGTTATTGTCGGCGTGATTGTTTCAGCTCTTGCCTATGCCTGGAACAACGCCACACGCATTCACGCCCAAACGACTTTCACTCCCGAAGGGGCAAAAATATATCAGATCGAAGGGCCGCTGTTTTTTGGCTCAATTGAGGGATTTTCCGAAATTTTTAGCCCCAAGGATGACCCTGATCTGGTTATTGTCGATTTTTTGAACTCCCGTGTGGTCGACCAGTCTGCCCTGCAGGCGGTCGAAGCTTTGGCGTCAAAATATCAGGCGATGGGTAAAACCCTTCAGCTTCGGCATTTATCCCGCGATTGTCATCAATTGCTCAACCGTGCCGGTCAGTTAATCGTCGATTCCGACGATGACCCAAGCTACGGGATTGCGGTGGATTATTCGATCAAAACCGGCATTTTGGGCGCTGGGCACTAGCTCAAATCGCACGTAGAGCGAAGCGATGCGCAAGATTTGAACAATTAAAAAATTGGTTTCCGCCCACGCTTCCGCCCGGCCGACCGCTCACGGGCTGGAGCATTGCTTGACGCAATGCTTGCCCTGCCGCGGAGGGAAAACCTACCAGTCTTGTTCATCCCACATTTTTTTCAACGCTGTTTTATAGTTCGGATAGGTATATTGAACACCAAGCATATCCTTTGATTTAGCATTGGATACCCGCTTGTTTTCGCCGTAGAATGAGCGCGCCATCGCGGTAATGTCAGCCGTATCAAAATCCAGCTCTTCCGGCGGCACTTTGCCCATCAATTCATGTGCAAACGTCACCACATCCTGCGGCGGGGCCGGTTCATTATCGGTAATATTGAACACTTCATTCAGTTTGGCCTTTGCGGCAAGATCAATCGCCTGGGCAATATCGGCCACATGAATGCGGTTGAAATACTGTCCTTTTTTAACCAGACGACGCGAGCGACCTGC
>JALSIJ010000107.1 GCA_026981655.1 Rhizobiaceae bacterium
TTAAAGATGTGGCCAATGGTGCGGAAGTTTTAAACCTCATGCGCTCCGGTGCCATCGACGGGTTGTCGATCGGTTTTAAGGCCAAACGCGCCCGCCGTAACAAAAAAACCGGCATCCGCGAGATTCTGGAAGCAGACCTTTGGGAGGTGTCAGTGGTAACCTTCCCGATGCTGCCCGAGGCGCGGGTATCACAGGTAAAAAATCTCAATCCATCAAACAAGCTCCCGACAATCAGGGAATTTGAACGCTGGCTCACGCGGGATGCTGGGCTGACAAGAAGTGAGGCCCGTACCGTCATTGGCAAGGGCTTTTCAACACTCGCAAGCACGCAAGACGCTGCTGGCATTTCACCCGCGGCCCTAGCTGAAAAAATCAGACAGACCGCACAATCATTTAACGCCAGGAGACAATGAACATGTCGAATATCCTACAAACCAAAGCCCCGGAATTAAAATCCTATTCCGGCGAAGTATCCGATGCCTTTGATGAATTTAAAGGCACATTTGAACAATTCCGCGAGGCCAATGACGATCGGTTGGCCGAGATCGAAAAACGCATGAGCGCTGATGTGCTTTCAATCGAAAAGGTTGACCGCATCAATGCCGCCGTCGACGAACAAAAGCGCCAATTTGATAATCTGCTGTTAAAGTCCAAACGCCCGGCGCTGGGTTCAAGCCAGTTTACGTCTATCGCTCAGATGGAGCACAAGGCCGGTTTCACCAACTATATGCGCTCCGGCGACGAGGGCAATTTGCGAGCATTGGAAGAAAAAGCACTGTCCTATGGTTCTAACCCGGATGGCGGCTATCTGGTGCCGGATGAAACGGCGGCCGAAATTGGTAGGCGTTTATCGATCGTATCACCCATTCGCTCAATTGCCGGGGTGCGTCAGGTTTCCGCCTCGATTTACAAGAAACCCTTTGCTCAAACCGGCCCGGCGGTTGGCTGGGTGAGTGAAACGGCACTTCGCCCGGAAACCAATTCGCCAAGCCTGGCCGAATTGCAGTTCCCGACGATGGAGCTTTACGCAATGCCGGCGGCGACGCCAACTTTGCTGGAAGATGCAGCCGTTGATGTGGACCAGTGGATTGCCGAGGAGGTGGAAACCGCCTTTGCCGAGCAGGAGGGAGCAGCTTTTATCAATGGTGACGGGATCAACAAGCCGAAGGGCTTTTTGAGTGAACCGATGGTCGATGAAAGCGTGTGGGCCTGGGGCAATCTTGGCTATATTCCAACCGGTGTTGATGCGGCATTTCCTGTGTCGGATTCTTCCGATGTCTTGATGGATATTATCTACGGGTTGAAGGCCGGTTATCGCCAGAATGCGCATTTTGTCATGAACCGCAAAACCCAGGCCGAAATCCGCAAACTGAAAGATGCCAATGGCAACTATCTGTGGCAGGCACCGGCAAATGCCGGCATGAGTGCATCCTTGATGGGCTTTCCGCTGGTTGAGGCGGAAGATATGCCGGATATTGCCTCCAATTCGGCTGCCATTGCCTTTGGCGATTTCCGTCGCGGCTATTTGATTGTGGACCGCACCGGCGTGCGGGTATTGCGTGATCCGTATTCCGCCAAACCCTATGTCTTGTTCTACACTACCAAACGTGTTGGCGGTGGCATACAGGATTTTGATGCAATCAAAATGCTGAAATTTGGCACGGTGTAACGCTCCACTCTCCCCAGGAGTTGCACTTGGCTGGATGAGGTCGCTTCATGTGAACATTAACGCGACCAGGTCTCGAAGAGAGGCCCGGCACCTTTGTGCCGCGCCCGCGCAGGCTGGTGCGATTTAAAACTGCGCCAGACAAGCCGTGAGCGAAAGAAAACAGAGCGGCCTCGCATGAATTTGCGGGGCCGTTTTTTTTAGAAATTTCCGATAAAAATCAGGATTATAACATGACTGCTGCGCTGATTACCAAGCCGCTGGTTGAACCCCTAACCCTTGCAAGCGCCAAGGCGCATCTGCGTATTGATGGCACGGATGAAGATGTTTTCGTCAGCGAACTCATCATCGCGGCGAGGCAATATCTGGAGAAGTTGAGTGGCTTGCGGTTAATCACCCAGACATGGCGACAATATCTCGATTGCTGGCCCAAGTCACAGGTTTTGGAGCTTGCATTCCGCCCGGTTCAATCGGTTCAATCTATCACTGTTTATGATGCAGATGGCGCGCCAGCGATTATTCCTGCCAGCAAATACCAGCTTGATAATATTTCAGACATTGCCCGCATCCACATGGCAAACCCGGCAACCCCCGGAATGGCCATGAACGGCATTGAGGTGGAATTTATCGCAGGCTTTGGCGATGCCGGCATTGATGTGCCGGACACGCTAAAACGCGCCCTCCTGATGCTGATTGCCCATTGGTACGAATTTCGCGGTGCGATTTCGCCGGGTGATCAACCTGTATCCATTCCGCCAGGGTTTGAAGCTCTTATTCACCCGTTCAAAAGGATGACAATTTAATGCTGACCACATTCATTGATGCGGGCCTGTTGAAGCATCGGGTCACGCTGGAACAGCTGATCGAAACGCCCGATGGCTATGGCGGCATGATCATCACCTGGAGCGAGGTTGCGGCCCTTTGGGTGGCGATTGATTCCGTCCGTGCCGCCATGCGGCATCTGGCGCAGCAATCAGAAAATACCATTACCCACCGGATTACGCTGCGCCACCGAAATGACATCGCCAGCGGCTGGCGCTTCAAAAAAGGTGGCCGGATTTTCAAAATTATCACCATACATGATCCAGATGAGACCGGCCGTTATCTGGTGTGCCGAACCGAGGAGGAGGGGCAATGAACAATCAATTGAATATCTCTGTTTCCGGTTTGAGAAAGTCTTTGGAAAAAGCACTTGATAGCTCGGATATTGCCGACAAGATCGGGCTTGCTGCCAAAGCCGCAAGCCAAACAATTTCGCAAGCAAACCGGGCGCAGTATCCAGAAATTCAAACCAATATTGCCAGAACAGGCAAATATTCTTTGGCGATTTCATTTTCAGCTCCGATGCTATGGACACGGTCCTTTGGCAGTCAATCGGCTCCGGCGCAGCCCTTTGTGACCAATGTCAAATTTGGCGGATTGCGAGGTGATGCATGATGCACCCATCGGCCGATCTGCAAAAAGCGGTTTATGCATCGCTTGCCGCTAATATTTCGCTGATTACCCTGCTTGGTGATGTGAAAATCTATGATCACCATCCGCAAAAGGCAGCCTTTCCCTATTTGGTGATAGGCCAGGCGAGCGCCAGCGATTGGAGCACCGCTAGCGAAGGTGGTGCCTTGCATAGTTTTGTCATCCATATCTGGTCAAAACGCTCTGATCGTCAGCAAGTCTACCAGCTACAACAGCAGATCCGCCAAAGCCTGCACGATGTTCAGCTCAGCGCCATTGATCATCACATTGTCAATCTGCGGTTTGAATATTCAGAAACTCGCGCCGATCCGCAATCGGACACCTTGCACGG
>JALSIJ010000108.1 GCA_026981655.1 Rhizobiaceae bacterium
CAGACAATCGCAACCCACATGTTTGATCGAAGCCTGATGAATATAGGGCGTGCCTATCCATGTGCGGGCTTCGGCCACGATCTGGCCGCCCGTCAAACTTTTGATGGTCATTATTTATTCCCTGAAATTTTGATTATTTTATCAGCGGGGTTCCATCATGGTCATTGGAACCGTCCACATAGCTCAGCGAGAAATCATTGCCGGGCATATGGGGAAAGCCGCGAAAGTTCAGATGATTGGAGAATTTTGCCTTGCAGGTATCGAAACTCTTGTCGCACCCGGCGGTTAGCGTAAATGCATCGCCCGACTGCACATCAAAGGGCATTGGTTTCCATAATTGAAGGGAGGTGCTGCCATTTTCAACCCTATTGCTTGAAAGCTCTACCGCAAGATTGATGTTATTACCGGATGTCCACAACAGCCTGCCACGGGCAAACCAATCATTGGCAAAACCTGCAAGGCCGCTTGCCTGATAAATCAATCGCGACCGTGTAGACAATATTGTGCCGCTGGCAGAATATTGGCTAGCTGCAAGCGAAACGCTGCATCGGCCATCGCCCAACACCGCATCACAAAGCGGCATGAAGCGCCGCCCGCCGGTTTGGTCTAGCTGATTGGTGAGGCTTCGAAATTCTGCGGTAAATCGACTGTCCTCACGCGAAATTTCACCCAAAGACCCTTTACGCAAAAACTCCCGCTCGCTGACACTTTGCCAATTAACCAACCAGATTTCGATTGTCGCGTTATCATAACGCCCAGCAATCAAATCCTCCTCGGTGATCTTTTCCGAGGAAATTGCGCCCACAACCTCCTGCGTATCGACATTCAACCCCAGCTTGGTTTCAGCCGCTGATGATTGAAAACCGCTAAGCGCTTCAAATGTCGTGCCGCCAAATATGAGTGGCTCATCGTGGTCGGTGAATCCCAGAACCAAGCCATCTTCACGGGTAACTTTCCAGCAATAACAAAGCGTTGTGCAGGTTCCATCTAGGTGAGCGCGAAGCCCCGGATCAAGCGTCCTCATAGTTTCACCTCCACCAATGGAATGGAGGGAATATCACCACCTTCAAAAGCGGCCAGGTTGACCGAAAGTGCATCGCTGGCGAAACGCACCGGCACATCAAACTGGAAACCGGCGGTAATATTACTACCGATTGCTGGCACATGCCCCGGCAAAAAGCTGATCTCGCCATTGTTGTAATCAACCGAATAATCCGTCCCGACCGTCAGGGTCACCCCATCTATTGCGAGCATTAATGAGCCTGCAACCGGCTTGTTGATTGGCCGCACATAGGCAGAAATGCCGGAGCCATAGGTTTTGATCAGATTGAATATCGTGGTCGCGCCATCGCCGATGCCAATAGTCTGGTCAAGTGCGGTGGGCACTTTCAGCGGTGCGCAGGATTTCCAGTCCATATGATCCTTATAGCGAAAACCAAAAAGCGCGCCACGCCGCTCTTCGAAAAATGCGATTACCGCATGGAGATCATCGAGATTTTTCACCCCATACCCGGCCTCATAGTGGCGGCGGGAATTTTGCCAGCGAGCGTTGCGCTGTTCGAAACCGGAACCAAGGGTGACGATTTCCGTGCGCCGTTGCGGCCCGCCACTGGAACCCATTGCCACATTGGTGGGAAAGCGAACCTCATGAAAAGGTTGAAGTAAAGCCATTGCTTATTCCTGTTATTAAAAACCAGCCAAAACCAAATGATCAAGCCAAATTAAAGAGAGCGCCTGCCGCGACCGACCGCGCGGGCCAGCATTGCGGTTAACTGCGCTTCGGATTTTTGAAAACTCTCGGCATTGGGGGTCGAGATGTTGAAGGTGATATTGGTTGCGGCGCTGGATTTTCCTTGCGTTTGTACCCCAAGGCGACCATCCGGCCCGCGCGCCAAAGGCAAAATTGCCTCGGCCCCGGCCTCCCCCATCAGCCCGGTCTGATTGCCAGCCTGAAAGAAAGTTGGAGAAGAGACAACGCCGCCGGATGCAAAAGGTACAATGCCGCCTGAATTGACCACGCCGCCATTGGCAAAGACCGGTACGCCGCCGCCGCCACCGGATGAGAAAACCGAAGAAAGCAGGCCGGAAACCAGATTTTCCACCGGTTTCAATCCCTGTTTCAACGCCATGGTTGAAAATTGCATACCAATCGAGCGCAAAGTATCGCTGAACGAACGGCCGCTGATTATAGCGCTTTGCAAGGTTCGGCCCACGCTTGAGCCAAATTTCTCTGATTGCTTGGTGAGGTCATCCATTGCCTGGCGAAAGGGTGCGATGTCGGCCTCGACCGGAATGACAAATGTATCAATTTCAGTGGTCATGTTTCACCTTATCTGGATGTTTTTGCATGAGATTTTCCATATTGGCGCGCGAAATCAGCGAGGTTTCATCGCCGAAATTCTGACGCATGGCGCAGTTCATTTCCCGCATGGTCATCGACCAGAAAGCCTCTGGCGAAAGGCGCAGGGTTCCAAATGCAAATTGCATCACCCGGCCCCAGGGGAAAGGTGACGGCTCAGCCATCTTGTGCCGCAGGTTCTTCAAGACTGCCAAAAGTTGCGGTGAGCAATTCGCCGACAATACGGGCATAGCCGGTCGCCCCGCCATCAGCCTGCATGGCGGCAATCTCGTCGTTTGAAAGGCTGTTTCCTGCACCGCGTAACCCGGCGGCAATCAGCTTCAACATATCGCTGGATGATAACCTGCCGGTCGAAAATCGCTCGGCCAGTGTTGCAATATCGTCTACCGCAAATGTGGCTTCAAGCTCTGCCAGTGCACCAAGCGTGAGGCATAGGCGAAACTCTTTGCCGTCAAGCCGGGCAAGCACTTCACCGCGATGTCGATTGATGATCATACGGCCACCGTGAAGGTAAGCGCGCCTGCGGATTCAAGCGCCAGTTCATAGGAAACCTCGCCATTGTGGGAGCCTGCATATTCCAGCGAGGTGATTTGAAACAGACCTTCAATGGTGCCGAAATCCGGCACAATAATCTGCCAGGGCACAATTGCACCGTTGAAAAACATCTCGCGAATATCGGCGTCCGATTGCGCATCCTTGAAAATGCCCGAACCGTTGATTGAGGCCCGCTGCATTCCGCTTCCGGCCAGTAACTCGCGCCAGCGCCCGGCGGATTCATAATCCGTCACATCGACAGACTCGGCGTTAAACGAAATGCGCCTTGAACGCATACCGGCGACTGTGATGAATGTTCCAACCGTGTTTTTGTCGACCTTCAACAACAGGTCCTTGCCTTTTTGGGCAACCATTTGCTCACTCCTTGTGAAAGATATTAGATTTTGGGTTCACTGACGGCGCGAAACCGCATGATGCCGTGCAACGTGTCCGATTGCGGATCGGCGCGAGTTTCTGAATATTCAAACCGCAGATTGACAATGTGATGATCAATGGCGCTGAGCTGAACATCGTGCAGGCTTTGGCGGATCTGCTGTTGTAGC
>JALSIJ010000109.1 GCA_026981655.1 Rhizobiaceae bacterium
AGGATTGGCCTTTTCACCGGGAAACGCATTGCTGGTGGATACCGCCTCAAGCAATTTGGATATAGAGTTCTTTTTACCAGCCGTTTTTCTAACCAAAGGCTCAGTGCCGGTTGTTCCGGCTTTATTGATGCTGCCAACGCTTTTGGGCGAACTTGAGTTTTGCAACGACAGCTTTGAAAATCCCGTCGATGTGCAACCGGCACTCAACAGTACCAGCGCAAGGCCGAGCCCTTTAACAATTCCCTTGGCGGAATTAAAATAGCAGTGGTGGGCGTCCGACATGCAGAAGCTCCTCTTTAATATCTTCAGGTTTTTCTATGTGAGCTTCTACGAAAACGCCGCGAAGCGGTTTTCCAAACAGCGGATGTACCGCAGTGGATTCACCTTGAATGGTGTCGCCGACGGTGCCAACTTTCGAGCAGAAAAATATCGATGCAAAGCAGCCATATAAGGGCTGGCCTTTTTCAAAATTGTCGGAGTTGGTGTAGGGCACAAAAAGCACTGTGACCGGCTCATTGATGGCCCTGCCGACAGGTGTGTTTTTGAGATATGACATGTTGGTGGACACAATTTTCAAACTGTTCCTCGATTGCTCCACATCTGCCAGCGATGTTTGAAAGGCTTTCTCAGATTGTGAAATTATCGCTTTAGCCTGGATAATCTCACGCGCCAGGTGCACAAAGTCCGATCCGGCTGAAACGATGGTTCTGATTTCAGGTTCGCGCATTTCAGCTTTTAGCGAACGTAAAAACAGCAATCGATTATTGATCCGATCATGTTCGATCTCTTTAAGGGCCAATTCATTCGAAACCGTTGCCATACGGTGCAGAGTTTCAAGCACTGCAAGGGTGCCCGCGTGCAGCGATTTTTGGGTTATGGTGCGCTGCCTGTATGCGGCAGTCAGGTCCTTGGCGAATTTGTTCTTTTTGTTGTTCTCGTTGAAATCATTAATGACCCTTTTCAACCGGTTGATATGGGCTTTTGCTTCACGGGCAAGCGTCAATTGTTGTGCCAGTTCCAGATCAACGGTTTTTTCGGATATTGAAAGAATAAGCTCCGCATCACGCCGTGCCCGGGTTGCGTTCTCAAGATCGGCTTCTGCCTTTTTCAGACTTTGCCTTACCTGATTTCGGCGAACCGTCAATTGCCCGATGTCGCGCTCGGAACGCATAACCAGCTCATGCCCGCGCGACAATTCAAACGGCATCGACCAACTGCCTGAGGCCATGAAAAAGACAATCATAATGCCGTAGAAAAGGAATGTCAGGAACAGGGCAGAAAGAACTGTGATAGCAGATTTTTTATATAGAAAGTTGATCAGCGGAAGGAACTTCTGCCAGACTTGGCCATCAATATCCTTGGCCACCTCAAGCGAGGTTCTAAACGATGCACTGGCGTTTTTTAACTGTTCCTGTTGTTGTTTAACCGAGCCCTCAGCTGGTGCTGGCTGGCGTGCTTCAACTTCAGCCGGTTGGGTTGCTGTCTGTATTGTTTCGGCCGGGCGATTTTTTGCAACCGGTGCGCTCACGACGTTATTGTTTTCAGCCTTACGGGCTTCTTCTGCCAGCTCAACTTCTTCTTCTTGTGCAAGTTTTTCAGACGCAGAAATTATGCTTTTGACGATCTGCTGCGGGGTAACTGGCGCTTCAAGCACCTCGTGAACACCAGCAATATCAACCAGATTTTGACTGGAATTAGCAGCCGCCATGACAATTAGATGGGGCACTTTTTGACTTGCGGCAAGTGAAACAATGTTCAAATCGCTTCCGGCTTCCTCGCGGCGTTGGTCCACCATAACGCAGTCAAACGACTGGGTTTCAAGCAATTTCATAAATTCATTGATTGAATTGGTGTGCTGAACCTGAATTGGCTCATCCGCACGTCTGAATACATTGGTAACGCCGGAAAGGGCAGGGCCAATGAACATGACCTGTATCGGACGTTGCTCATTTCTGCGTTCAACGAGTGAAAGATATGGGTTCATGCGACCACCTCTTCCACATTGTTTGGATCCGTTAACCCGGCTTCGTTTTTCTGCTTCTTCTTGGCAGCACCCCGTGTTTCCCACGAAGTTGTACCCAATGTGAACAGCCCAAGCGGGGTCATGGTAATGTAAATTACCGGAAACACGATTGCCATTGACAGAAACCAAAGCCCTGATGTGCGGGCAAATTCCGGAATTTTATACTTGCCGATTTCATAGGCCATCGCAAAAATGGTTACCAGAATTGCGTGCCAAACCATTGGTAGAATGAAATCCATCTCCATCATTTTCGAAACCAGGAAAATTGGATAGAAAAAAAGCAAGGTTCCCATCGATAAATAGTGGACGAGAACGAATGGGTTAAACTTGGCAAGATGTGGAATTGCGGTAATCAAATCGATCATATTTGAACGCCGCCAGCGCAACTGCTGGTTAAGGTAAGGGCCAAAGGTTGGTGGCGCCTTGGTGTAGCAACGCGCTGTAAAACATAGCCTTGTGCGATATCCGCGTTCTACCAGCTTTCGAGTAAGAAAACGGTCTTCGCCATATTTAACTTCATCACCAAGGAAGGTGCGGTTTTCCACATCCTTGTCGACCGCCAGCAGGGCCTCGCGCTTGTACAATGTCAAACAGCCAGAAAGACACATGACATGATCATATGTGTTTTCAATGTTTTTCAGGAACTGATACCCAACCCAGTATTTTACAGCTTGCATGCGGGTAAGCCATGTTTCATCGGCATTGGAGACAAATACACAGCCGCCAACCGCGTCGACTTTGGATGTATACATATGGCGCACCAGTTCACGCACCACATTGTCTTCCACAATCACATCAGAATCGACCGACATAACCAGATCAGAATCGATGGTAAGGACGGTTTCCTTGATGCCCAATCGCTTGCCCATGTTGAACGGGTTTTGGCGCAGGTGCATCCAGGGATAGCGCTCGATCACGATGTTAAGGTAGTCGAGCGTATCATCGGTTGAACAGTCGTCGATGAAGACGACAGACAATTTGTCTTTTGGATAATCGAGTGCCGCAAATGAATCGGCCGTACGAAGTACGCTCTCACCCTCGCAAAATACAGGAACGACAATGGTAACGCTCGGCCAGATGTCAGGATCGGTGTTGTATCCTTCTTCTGTCCGGCGGTCAGAAATTCTCAAAAGGGAACCCAGCACGTACCTGTTCGTAAATACGATCAGCACGAGCAGCCCAAATAGCCATTCTACCGTGGTTATTGCCAACATTATTTTTCTGGACCCTGTTATTGTCCTGGAATTTATTAGTTTGCGATTTTTCGCTTGGGGTTATGTATGGGTTATTTGGTTTTAGAATTAGTGAATAAAAAGGTTGGGTATAGTGATTTTCATTGTTTTAACTAAATTTAAACTATAAGAATATTGATATGATTACTGTATTATTAATTTTATTATTGGTTACAAATAGATTAAGTTATGGAATGTTAACTGTATTTCGGACAATCCCGTTCAGTTAAGGTTTTTTCAAACCCTCGCAACCGATAATGTTTCCTTTAATAACAAGAAACGCCCAGGGGCTGCGTCATGACAACTGAATCTATCTGTAACGAAAATCTGCCTTCGCAGTATAACTCGAACCAACTCAGATTGGTGCGTAGTGAACCACCCGCACTGCCCAATGCCGAAACTGCCCGGGTGGCGGTAGTTGGTCTTGGCTATGTGGGGCTTCCATTAATTTGCGGGTTTTCAGAAAACTCGCGCTCAATTGGCTTTGATGTAAACAAAGAAAAAATCAATGAATTGAGCAACGGCATTGACCATACAGGTGAGGTGACCGCTGCAGAGCTGCTTTCTGCCGATGCGATGTTTACCACCGATCCGGCTGAACTGGAGCAAGCTGATGTTATAATTGTTTGCGTACCAACCCCGGTAAATGCCCGCAATCAACCGGATTATTCTGCGCTGCTTTCTGCCTCGCGGATGATCGGCCAGAACATGAAAAAAGGCTCAGTTGTCGTTTTCGAAAGTACAGTTGATCCAGGCACGACCGAAGAACGGTGCCTGCCTATAATAGAAGAAGTTTCCGGGTTTCGCGAAAGTGTAGATTTTTACCTTGGGTATTCTCCAGAACGTATTAATCCTGGTGATCCAACGAGGAAATTATCTGACATAAAGAAAATTGTGGCAGGCACAACGCCTTACGTGACCGAGTTTCTGGTTGATCTTTACAGCCGCGTGGTTGCAGCAGGCCTGTTTCCCGCAGCTAATATCAAAGTTGCTGAGGCCGCTAAAATTCTGGAAAACACCCAGCGCGATGTTAATATTGCTTTGATGAACCAGATGATGACGCTTTATGATAAAATGGGCATTCGCGCGACAGATGTTATCGCAGCCGCAAGTTCCAAATGGAATTTCCATCATTACCGCCCCGGTCTGGTTGGCGGTCACTGCATCGCGGTTGATCCCTATTATCTGATTGATGCGGGTAGACGTCATGGCCTGCCGATGGATTTGATTGTTGCCGCGCGCGCAACCAATGAGGCAACACCATTTTTCATGGTTGAAAAGCTTGAAGAAATGTTTGAGCAGAATCAAACCTCGATCCAGAACAAACGTATTTTGGTTCTTGGTCGTACATTTAAAGAAGATTGCCCGGATACAAGAAACTCCAAAACATTCAAGATGATGGACTATCTTTGGACCCGAGGCGCGGAGGTGTTTAACTTCGACCCGATTGCCGAGGATGATCATTTTGAGGGCGGGCGAGGAACCACATTTATTGGTGATCCGCTGGAAGCCGGCGAGTTTGATGCTATTATAGTAACGCTTTCGCATTCGGTGTTCTATGAACAGTTTGATCTGCCAACCCTTGAAGCCTTGACGAAAAGAAAAGCCCCGTTGATTGATATGCGCGGCATGTTTGATTGTGAAGCCGTTGAAGATCACTTCAACTATTGGCGGCCATAATTCATCCGGCTCTGGACTGTTTTATAAGTGCTCAAGAGCATCAGGCCGAAAAGTTTGGCCTGGTGCTGAAGCGTGTCTCCTAAAAGTGGGCACCGATTTTAGGAATAATGACCTGTAAAAACTGATAGGGCAAATTACATTGAACGATTAATTGCCCTGTAGGTCTTGCCCTGGGCGTTCAGCCACCAAGAGAATTGAAAAATCTGGGGCCGGAGCCAAGTATTTCGTCATCTGTTTCACCGATGATTTCCATGTCTCTACCAGCATAGGGCACGTTTAACAGCACATGGCGAATAGCATTTATTCTGGCCCGGCGCTTGTCATTTGAACGCACAATGGTCCACGGTGATATATCGCGATGCGTGGCCTCCAGCATTTCATCGCGGGCCTTGGTGTAATCGGCCCACTTGTTCATGGCTTTCAGGTCAATTGGAGAAATTTTCCATGATTTCATAGGGTTATGGCGACGATCATGGAAGCGCTTTAACTGCATTTCCTGGCCGACATTAAGCCAGAACTTGAAGAAATGTATGCCATCGCGCGAAATCATTTTCTCAAAATCCGGTGTTTCTTCCAGAAATTTGGTGTGCTGTTCTTCGCTGCAAAACCCCATTACCGGCTCAACGCCCGCCCGATTATACCAGGAGCGGTCGAACATCACCAATTCACCATCGGTTGGAAAATGCGAAATATAGCGTTGATAATACCATTGGCCGCGCTCGGTCTCACTTGGTTTGCTCAGGGCGACGGTGCGCGCATGCCGATGGCTCAAATATTCACGAAATGAATTTATTGTACCGCCTTTTCCTGCGGCATCACGCCCCTCAAACACGATAATTGCCCGTTCGCCTGTTTCCTGCAGCCAGGCTTGCAATTTTACCAGCTCACCCTGTAATGCCAGCAGGGTTTTTTCATATTTGCCACGCTTCAATCGCTTGGTATAGGTATAGCCGCCGGACTGCTGCGCATTGTCGATAATCCAGTCTGGTAATTGGGGGTTATCAAGGTCAAATTCGCGTATTTTTCCATTTATTTCTATTTTTGTCATGCTTTGGCTATCCGTCCATTGAGGTGGTTTATTGGTAGTGGATTCAATAACACACGTCCATAGTGTGGTGAAATTGAAGTTCCTGTCATTTTGCAGCTTGCTCACAAAGGAACTTCAATTTTAAAAACCACACTAAAATAAAAAATGTGGCGAGTGTCCCTTCGAATCCAAAGTTCGAAATGGGGCGCTGGATAATGGCACGAGCTTTGGATTCGGGACAATAGTTTGAATTTACATAAGCGCCTATCGGTGTTATTCAGCGCGGCTGAATTAGGGTCAGGACCCTAAGCACACTCATGAAACAAAGGGTAACAGAGAATGACAACACCAAAAATTCTGGTTTTCCCAGGTTCCAATCGTGCCGGTTCTATCAACGCGCGGCTTGCCGGTGTCATTACCAAGGAGCTGGCCCTGCAGGGGGCAGAGGTTACGCGCATTTCTTTGCTGGATTATCCGTTGCCGATGTTTGATGAGGATCTGGAAAGCGAAAAGGGCATTCCTGATAATGTAATGAAACTTGCCCGCCTGTTTGCTACCCATCAGGGCGTGGTAATTGTGACGCCTGAATATAATTCATCACTTCCCCCATTGTTGAAGAACACGCTTGACTGGATAAGCCGGGTTTCCAAGGATGGCACCAAACCACTTGCGCCCTATCGCGGTAACCATTTTGCCTTGGCTGCCTGTTCCGGCGGCGGTCTTGGCGGTATTCGTGTATTGCCGCATCTGCGCGATATTCTTGTGAGCATTGGCGGGCAGGTTATTACCGAGCAGCTGGCGCTGGCCAACGCCTATAGCGCCTATGATGATATGGAAAATCTCAAACCGGGCCGTTCGCGTGAATTACTTGGCGGCATGTGTGCGTCACTAATTGAAAAATCTAAATGGATGGATCGGCTTTGAGTAATTCTGCAACACGTGAAAAGCTAATCGTTGGCATTGATTTGCCCAGCGTGGCAGAGGCTGAAAGCCTGGTTGAAACCCTTGGAGAAAGCGTTTCTTTTTATAAGATCGGCCACCAGCTTGCTTTTGTTGGCGGGCTGGAACTTGCGCGCGACCTGAAAGCGCAGGGCAAGCAGGTTTTTCTGGATATGAAGCTTTTGGATATTGATAATACTGTCGCAAAAGGCGTTGAAAATATTGCAAAAATTGGCGTGGATATGTTGACCATCCATGCCTATCCCAAGGCAATGGCTGCTGCCGTCGAGGCCGCAAAAGGCTCGCCGCTTTGCCTGCTGGGAGTAACCGTATTAACCTCGATGGATAAGCAAGATCTTGTTGATGCGGGCTATCACGATGATCCCGGCGTACTTGTATTAAAACGCGCCGCCCAGGCACGCGATGCCGGAATGGGCGGGATTGTTGCCTCTGCCCATGAGGCCCGTGCCATTCGCGAAATTGTTGGTCTGGATATGGCAATTGTAACGCCAGGCATTCGCCCGACAGGGGCAGATGCAGGCGATCAAAAGCGGGTTATGACCCCGGGCGATGCACTTTTAGCCGGTGCCTCCCATTTGGTTGTCGCCCGCCCGATTGTTGCTGCCGATGACCCGCTTGCGGCCGCCAAAGCGATATTGAGCGAAATGAAATTTCAACGCAGGAACTGATTGCCTCTTGTTATTACAATGCGTTATCCGTATGCGAATTAGAGCCTAAAGCGCTAGCGGAAGATTCGATACTGAGTTTTGATGGCCTCCTACTTGGCCGGAAGATAAAAACAAGAGGCGTAGAGACCCGCAGGGTCGAAGGGGAGAGTAAAAATGCCTAAAGGTTACTGGATTGCCCATGTGGATGTGGAAGATGCCGAGCGCTATCCCGATTATGTCGCGACCGCTAAACCGGCCTTTGAAAAATATGGCGCGGTATTCCTTGCCCGAGGTGGTGAAAGCCACGGTATGGAAGGAATCCATCGCGGCCGCAATGTGGTGATTGAATTCCCGTCCGTACAGGCAGCGCTTGATTGCTATAATTCTGATGAATATCAGGCTGCCAAGGCCATCAGGCTAACCGCCGCAACCGCTGATATGGTGATTGTTGAAGGCGCTTGAGGTTATTTTTATCTCCAATTTGTCCCCCATTTTCGAAATGTTTCAGAATGTAAAGTTCTCGATTCTATCTTGAAATTTGCCAATTTTACCCTACGTCATAGGTAAGCAATCCGTTTTGGAGGGCAAAATTGAGCAAAGGGGTGAATTTAAATATGAACAACGCACTTATTCGTCCAGCATGGACACCGGCGACTATCGCCATGATGATTATCGGGTTTATGATCTTCTGGCCACTCGGGCTGGCGGTGATTGCCTATATCTTGTGGGGCGACAGACTTGATCAATTCAAGAGTGAAGTAAACCGGGCAACCGATGGGTTTGCCAATGGTTTTTCGGGCCGCTGTTCACGCAATGCGCGCCGAGCTAATAGCTGGCACCGTGCACCAAGTGGCAATGTCGCATTCGACGATTGGCGCGAGGCAGAATTGCAGCGCCTTGACGAAGAACGTCAAAAACTTGATGAGATGCGCCGTGAATTTGAAGAATATTCACGTGAGTTGCGTCGCGCTAAAGACCAGCAGGATTTCGACCGGTTTATGAATGACCGTGATGCGCCTGTGGCCAAGAAACCCAAAAAATCGCCGCGCAAATCTGGCGGGAAAGAGATTTCCGGTAAATAATTAAACTCAAGTTGCACGTTGACCACGGATATAATCCGGGGGAAGCGCAAAACTTGAGTAATAAAAAAGCCCAAGTTGTGCATCGAGCAAAAGAACATAAACGGGGTCCATTCGGGCTCCGTTTTTTTGCCTGAATAATTTGCTTTAAATATAAACATTTTAATGTTAAAATAAATTTGCAACCAGCTTGGCAGCCGCGAAAGGTATGGACCGGATTATGAAAATAACGATCATTGGTGGCGGCCCCGGTGGGCTATATTTCGCATTGCTAACCAAGAAGGCCCGCCCGGACTGGCAGATTGAGGTTTTTGAGCAAAATCAGGCGGATGATACATTTGGTTTCGGCGTGGTATTTTCCGATGATACGCTGGATGAATTTCTCAGCCGTGATCTAGAAACCTATGAGCTGATCCGCGATCAGTTTGCCTATTGGCAGGATATTGCCATTCACTATAAGGGCCATGAAATGCGCTGCGGCGGTAATGGCTTTTGCGGAACCTCGCGCCGCACGCTGCTGAATGTGCTGCAAAGGCGCTGTACTCAACTTGATATTTCGATGCATTTCGGGGTGCAAATTGACGCTGACGAAATTGCCACAAGATTTGCTGATTCAGATATTATTCTTGCATCCGATGGTATTGGTTCGCAGATCAGGGATACCCGAAAACAGGATTTTAAACCGTCTATTGCGCTTAAAAGCAATCGCTTTTGCTGGATGGGCTCAACCCGCCCGATGGACGAGTTTAATTATTTTTTCAAGGAAACTGATCACGGCATCATCATCGCCCATACCTATCAATATGAGCAGGGAAAATCGACCTGGATATTTGAAATGGATGAGGCCTGCTGGCAGGGTCACGGGTTTGAGGAGTTTGATGAGGAGGGGTCAAAGACAAAGCTTGAAAAAATATTTGCCGATGAACTTTTAGGCCATCCGCTTTTGCTCAATCGCTCCATGTGGCGCCGGTTCCCGCGCATTTTTTGCGAAAACTGGTGGTCTGACAATATCGTCATTTTGGGCGATGCCAAAGCCTCGGCGCATTTTTCCATCGGCTCCGGTTCAAAATTGGCAATGGAATGCGCCATTGGCCTGTCGGATGCGGTGTTGGCCCATGCGGAAGACGATGTGACCAAGGCGTTTCAAGCCTATGATGATGCGCGGCGCACCCCTTGCCAGATTATCCAGCACAATGCCGATGTATCGCTTTCGTGGTTTGAGCATATGCACCGCTCCTTCGATATGGAGCCAATGCAGTTTGCTATGGTTGTTATGTGCCGGGCAAAATCCATAACCTATGATAATCTGATTTTGCGCGATGCGGGCTTTGTTCAAAAGGTCGATGATGAATGGTATGCGCGTCACAAACATGAGACCGGCGAAGATCTGTCAGCCACCCGGCCAACCCCGATGTTTGCCAAATTCAAGCTGCGTGACATGGAGCTTGCCAACCGCGTGGTGATGTCGCCTATGGCGCAATATAAAGCAGATGGTCAGGGCAATCCAACCGAATGGCACAAGGTGCATTATGGCTCGCACGCTTTGGGTGGCATGGGGCTGATTTTTACCGAAATGACCTGTCCTGCCGCCGATGCGCGCATCACGCCCGGTTGCCCCGGCATGTGGAATGAGCGGCACGAGCAGAATTGGCGCGGGATTGTCGATTTTGTTCATCAAAATTCAGCCGCCAAAATTTGCATGCAATTGGGCCATGCGGGGCGCAAGGGCTCAACTCAAGTAGGTTGGGGAAAGGCGGACTATCCTTTGCTGGATGAGGGGGAGAACTGGCCGCTGGTTTCGGCCTCTCCGCTGCCGTGGTTTGAGGGTATAAGCGATACGCCAATGGAATTGGATAAGGCCGGTATGGCGCGCATCAGGGATGAATTTGTCGCCGCAACCAAACGTGCAGCGCGCGCCGGTTTTGATATGCTCGAATTGCACTGTGCGCACGGATATTTGCTGGCCTCTTTTCTTTCGCCGCTGACCAATCTGCGTGATGATCAATTTGGTGGTCGACGAGAAAATCGTCTGCGTTATCCACTTGATGTCTTTAAAACCATGCGTGAGGTCTGGCCAACAGAACGCCCGATGTCGGTGCGTATTTCTGCATCAGACTGGCTCGAGGGTGGCATTTCAGAGGAAGATTATCTTTATTTCGCCCAAGAATTTCAACGCGCTGGCTGCGATTTAATTGATGTTTCTGCCGGTCAAACCGTACCTGACCAGCAACCAACCCATGGCCGCATGTTTCAGGTGCAGTTTTCTGAGGCCATCAGAAATGTGCCGAAAATAGCCACTATGGCGGTTGGCTCTATCACCGAGGCGGCGCAGGTGAATACTATTTTGCACACCAGACGCGCCGACCTTGTGGCACTTGGGCGGCCCCACTTGTGGAACCCCTATTTTACCCATCAGGCGGCCGCATGGTATGGGGTAAAAAATGTCGATGCCTGGGCACAGCCCTATTATACCGGGGCGCAGCAAGCGGCGCGTGAACAGCAAAAAACACGCGAAAAACTCATGCAGTTGCAAAAACAGGCATCCCCCAGTCAACACCGGAAATAGGCTTTATTTAATTGCTTACTGCTTTGCCATTGCGGTGAAAGTGGTTGAGGCCCAGTGGCTTTTCCATACCGCGCCGGTCTCTGGTTTTTCCGCCGTCATCTCAACTGAATTGAGCATATAGGTCTCGCCAATCTTAACCGAAAGGATGGCAATGCCGGATGCGTCGGTGGTGATGTGAGTGGGTTCTTCACCTTCTTTGGATTTTCTAAAAACCGAGATCTGCGCATTGGCCAGTGGCTTGTCTTGCCAGATCAATTTGATCGGCAATGTACCATCATTTATCCCTGCTTTAAATTCGTATGGATTTTTTTGCACGATCAATTCAAACAAAAAACCAATTCTTTGGTCCGCTCCATTGGAATTGCCGCGGGTTAAAAGAGCCTTTGAATAGCGCACATAATATTCGAAAAATTTTGCGTCAGGCAGGCCGCGTTTGCGGTGTAAATCTACCACCCGGGCCAAACCTTGTTTGCGGACAAATTTTTCGAATTTTTCAAACTTATCATATGTCAGCTTTAGTGGAGTGGTTTTGTAGGACAAAATCTGCAGGCCGGGGTTTTTTGCAACCTCGTTAAATATTGGGTTATCTCCAATGTTTTTCTCAATCTTATAGGAGGACATTGGATCTGTTATCACTATTTTTTCGATCTCGCCTGGAATATAATATTGCTCCGGGCCCTTGAAGTTTTGACCCACCCGCGCGTACGCAAATATTTTTAATTGCATGTTGCCCGATGGTTTGTCCGGTTCGATCCAGTATTCATGGGCTGATAAAATTCCGATATTGCCTATTAGTATCAGTGTGATAATAGGCAGTGACAGGATAATTTTTCTAAACATCTTGTTTCCATAATAAAGTTTCGATAGGGCTGTGAACTTATTCGCGCCCTAGCTTGGAGACCATAATGCGCCGCTTTGTCAAAGTTTTTTTTATATTGCTTGTCGTCAATTTTATGCCGGCTCTTGTCCTGACCACCGGCGCAAACGCCCATGAAATACGGCCCAGCATTGTTGATGTGGACATTCAAAGGGACGGAGATATTACGCTTGAAATCAAGCTCAACCTGGAAGTAATAGTGGCCGAAATTGGGACAGGTGTCAGCGAAACCCAGCAGTCGAAAAATTCCGACAAATATGACGCAGCCCGCAAGCTTGAGCCCGTCAAACTTAAGGAAGCGTTTTCCAGGATTGAAGCGGGATTCTTGCGTTCGATATTTTTTGAAACCGATGGCGGCGCGCTGTTGTTTGATATCAAATCGGTAACCGTGCCGCCCGTGGGCGATATTGAATTGCCGCGAACCAGCATCATCACACTTGCGGCAAAAATTCCTTCCACGGCCAAAGACTTCACCTGGTCATGGAACGAATATCTTGGGTCCAGTGTTTTACGGGTAAAGGCGGAAAATTCAGACAAACCGGTTTTTGCAGGCATGGTCAATGCCGGCGCGGTTTCCAAACCCATTCCGTTGGAAGGTGTGGTAATAGCCGGCGGATTTGAGGTTTTCACGCTTTATATCGAGCAGGGATTTATCCACATTCTGCCAAAGGGGCTGGATCATATCTTGTTTGTGGTCGGTATATTTTTGCTCAGCACCAAGCTTTCCAGCCTGTTTTGGCAAATCAGTAGTTTTACCATTGCCCACACATTGACACTTGGACTTGCAATGGCCGGTATTATTTCTGCGCCCTCCAGTCTGGTTGAGCCATTAATTGCGCTCTCAATTGTGTTTATTGCGGTTGAAAATGTCATGACCAGCAATTTAAGCCGCTGGCGACCCTATTTGGTTTTCCTGTTCGGGCTGTTGCATGGTCTGGGCTTTGCCAGCGTGCTCAACGATATTGGCTTGCAGCCGGAAAACTTCATCTATGGCCTGCTCGGATTTAACATCGGTGTAGAAATTGGCCAGCTTACGATAATTCTCATCTGCTTCCTTCTGGTCGGCTTCTGGTTTTCTAAAAAAACCTATTATCGTCGTTACATTACCAACCCTGCCTCGATTGCAATTGCTTTAATGGGTAGCTTCTGGTTTGTTGAGCGGGTGTTCTTGTAAAAACATCAATTCCTGTGGAATTGATGCCCTCACTGCCCATATTGATTTTCAGGCGCTCACACCCAATAACCGATGATAGGCCTACGATTGGCGCTTCTTACTTCGGACTTAGGTCTGAAATGGTTATTGCAAAGGTCTGACGCTTCCCGCTATTGGCCCGAATAGGCTTGTTTTCTTAATGTTCGGCCATCAAAATCAGGTGAAAGGCTTTGTCGCTCATCCAGAAACACCGGATGTTGCTAAATTCAAAGCTGAAAATCACCAAGGTGGCGATGCGTCAATGGGATTCGCATTTTACCTGAAGTGATCCGTCCGGAAGCTGAGCTAATGCCCCCCTATCAGCATCCGGACGGGGTTGTGATTAGAAGACTAGCTAAAAGGCCAGGATATACCTCCGATGATCAATATTTTTGAAGACCTGTTATCACAAAAAGATATTCAGGAAATGCGCAAGTTATTGGATGCGAGTAAGTTTATTGATGGTAAAAAAACCGCCGGATACAGAGCCGTGCGGGTGAAAAATAATGAACAGGTTAGCTGGGATCAGGATAGCGCGCGTGAAGTTCAGGAAAAGGTGTTGGATGCAATCTGGGACCATCGTAAACTGACCCGCACCTGTCACCCAAAACAAATCAGCAATCCATTGATCAGCAAGTCTGGCAAAGGCATGGGCTATGGGCTGCATGTGGATGATGCTCAAATTGGAGCTGTGGGAAATAAAAACCGGTCAGATATTTCCATGACAGTTTTCTTGAGCGAACCAGATGAATATGAAGGTGGAGAGCTGGAGATTATCACTCCCTATGGCATTGTTGCTTTCAAACTTCCAGCCGGTCAGGCGATCACCTATCCATCAAAATTTTTGCACCAGGTGCACAAGGTCAAGTCTGGTGAACGGCTGGTCGCGGTTTGCTGGATGGAAAGTCATATCCGTAACGAGCAGGATCGCGAGATATTGCTGGAACTTGATCAGGTGAACCGCAAGCTGCATAAACTGGCCCCAGACTCCCCGGAGACTGATTTAGGCTTTAAAGTTTATGCAAATCTGACCCGGCGTTGGTGTGAATAGCTATTTGACCTGTTTGTCTGCTAGTTTGCGGCTTCGTTCCATTGGCCACAAAATTATGAAGTGAATTTGAAAGCAAGTATCGAAGTTTAATGAATATCTGATCCAATCAAAGTCTGAACCATTATGTGCGATGAGCAAAAACTAAAGCAGAAAATATCCATGATGCTGGGAAATGGCGTCCTGGCTGCGTCGCTTGCTGTTTTGCCCGTAACACTTGATGTGGATAATTTTTCCCTATCGCCTGCAAGTGCATGGGCAGGGAGCGGAGAGGCGGGCGATTCTGGAGATGCAGGGGAATCTGGCGATGCCGGGGATTCTGGAGATGCCGGGGAATCTGGCGATTCAGACCAGGACAGTGATTCGGGAAGTTCCGGGGAATCTGCAAGTAGCGATGATGGCGGGGAAAATGGAGAAAGCGGTTATTACGGTGGCAAAGGCCGAAATACTGCCATTCCCAGTCGATTTGGCCAGGTTGTCCGTTCCGTTGTCACGGGGGGCCGCATGGAGGCCTATTATTCTGACGGCTGGAAAGAGACCATAAAATCAGGCAGCTACCGATTGAAAAACCGGCGCAATAAAACCGTCATCAAACGTAAGGCCAGAAAGTCAGATTATCGGCGGATTTCACGAGCCATCCGCAACGCCATCAAAAATTAATATTAGACTGCGTCATGTTTACATGGAAGCAGTCAGGCTGCGAAGAGCGGCCCGATGCGAATGCATCGCTCCCGCGAAGGCTGGTGCGAAGCATCAAGTGGCCGTGAGCGAAAGAAAATAGAGTGTACCCGTCAAAGACGGACACGCTCTAGTCCTGCCGCCATATTTCTTTTGCTTTAACTGCCGCTTCAACCCGGTTTCTAACCTGCAGTTTTTGCAGGATATTGGTCATGTAATGTTTGACCGTCTTTTCTTGCAGCTCGAGTTTCAAACCAACTTCTTTGTTGCTCAATCCATCTGAAACCAGTTTGAGGATTTCTTCCTCGCGTTTGGTCAGCGTTGCCATAAGCTGGTTAGGTGTAAGCTCAACTGTATCGGGGTTCTTCATTGCAATTAAAACGCGTGCCGCAAGTGAAGGCGAAACATAGGACATGCCCGCATGTACACTGCGTATAATGGAAATTAATTCATCAGAGCCGACCCCTTTCAGCACATAGCCAAGTGCGCCAAATTCAAGCGCTTGCATGATGTCGCGATCATGTTCTGAAACTGTCAGCATAATCACTTTGGTTTTTACATCGAGATTGGCGATATTCCCAGCCGCCTCAATGCCACTACCCGGCATGGAAATATCGAGAAGCGCAATATCCGGCTTGGTCTTTTCCACCAGCTGAACTGCTTTTTCCGCATTGTCCGCCTGGCCGATAACCTGCAGGTCTGGCGCTTCTTCAAGCGACATGACAACGCCGCTGCGATAGAGCGGGTGATCATCGGCAACAATAATTTGGATAGGCGCCTTCATTTTGTTTTCCTGTTATAAAATTACCGACATGGTCAATTGTGTGCCGTCATCTGGCCTGGAACTGATTTTCAATGCCCCCCCTACACTTTCTATTCTTTCCCGTAACCCCACCAGGCCAAGCCCGCCTTGTGAGTTTTTGGGTTGGCTATTGATAATTCCCTTGCCGCCATCGCTTACCTTGACGGTGAGCAATTGAGTTTCTTTCTCAAAGGAATAGATAACCTTCTGGTCAATACCTTTGCCATGTTGCCAAGCATTGTTGAGCGCTTCCTGCACAAAGCGGTAGACGCAGATTTTAATAGAATGGTTGGCCGGAATGGATTCCTCTTCGGCTTCAGTGGTAACATCTGTTCTGCTGCGTTCCTCATGATTGAGAACCACGCGCTTAATGATGTCCTGTATGCTAAGCTCGGCAATATCCGGTAGTGTGAGGCCCCGACAGAGGTTTCGAATATCGCTCATAGCGTCATCAAGCGCGCCCTTGATGACGGCCGTTTCCCGGGCGCGTTTTTCAGGATCATTCTCTTTTCTCAAACTGTCCAGTCGAAGCGAAGCAAGTGCAAGCAATTGCGCCGGCCCGTCATGCAGTTCAGCTCCGGTGCGGTTGAGATATTGTTCATTGAGTTCGGCAACTCTTTCAGATGCCCGCTGAACGCGCTCTTTTAGGCGTTGGTTTTGTTCAGATGCGCGTGTGGCTTCATCCAGTCGCAGACGAAGTTTTTCTCTCTGGTTTTCAATGGTCTGGCTGCCCCGGTGCACTATTCCCATCAACATAAGTGCCATAGTCAGTGCAACAGCGGCGAAAACCAGAGCGCTTTTATAGCGTGCACTGGCAAGGGTGGCTTTAAGAGCCGTGGCGTTTTCATAAAACTCGGCCACGGCGATAATCTCACCAGTCCACGGCGCGCGAATGGGGCTGTAGATTTCAAGCAATGGGATACCATGAAGTCGCTCGCTGGCATTTTCTTCTTCCTCAATATCACCATATCCAACTGCGACCTCACCACTCCATGCGGCTTTTAGTTGTTCCGTGGGTGTAAATTTCTTGCCGATCAGATCGTAATTCGTACTATAAAGGATAGTGCCGTCTTTTTTCCAGATTTTCACAGTCACCAGCCGTTTACCCAACGGGCTTTCCTGAAATGCCTCATCAAGCGCGCGGATAGGGCCAATGGAAAGGGCTTTGTTATTGGTAAGCTCTTGTGCGAGTGGAGCAATAAAACTGTCTACATAAAGGGCGGTGGCAACGGCGCTGTTCCTGGTCACTCCTTCTTCAATCTGCCGGGAAACCCAACTGCCAACAACAATCATACCGATCACTATTACCAGGCTGCCGGCTAGAGCGAATTGTCGGCTCAGGGTAAGGGCGTTCCATTTACTGCGAATTTTTTTCGAAGTGTCGGCCAATGGTCGGGGCATTGTGATCATGAATAAAACTGTATAGCGAGCGCTTGAAATTATCAATCAGACCATCGTCAGTGCACCGCCGGGCAAAGGTCTATATATTTTTGAGTTTCCAACGAATTTTGAGGGAAAGCCCCGGCAGAGCTGCCCTCATGCTTTGCTGCTGTGAAGGCCGTCAACTGCTCAGGACAAAGAATACGGGCGATCACTTCGGTTGCCAATGGTCGCCTGCAATTTCAGACCTTAGTCGGATAAGATGTCGCAAAGGACCAAATTAAGAGGCGCATAAGTCTGAGCCGGATTCAACCGTTGCTTCCTCTAGGTTATTTAGGTTGCAGGTTCAACAGCGAACCGATTAAATCTGGAAGGAAACCCAAATGTCAAATGACACAGAAATCAAACGCACTCTTGCCTCCATTCTTGGCACCGGTGTGCTCGCAGCCACTTTGGTTGCTGTACCGGCAACCATCAATTTTGCTGACATGAGCATTGAATCTGCTTCTGCATTCGCCAGTGGTGGTGAAGGCGGCGACAGCGGCGACAGCGGCGAAAGCGGCGATAGCTCGGACAGTGATTCCGGCGAAAGTGGTGATAGCTCGGACAATGATTCCGGCGAAAGCGGCGATAGCGGCGAAAGTGGCGATAGCTCGGATAATGATTCCGGCGAAAGCGGCGATAGCGGCGAAAGTGGCGATAGCTCGGATAATGATTCCGGCGAAAGCGGCAATAGCGGTGAAAGCGCTGCTGAATCTGGCGAACGTGGTGAAGGTTCCTACAACCGTCGCTCAAAAACCAGCAACTGATTTATTTAAGTTGTTCCTTCGGACAGAGATTTGTCCGTTGAATCAGTTGTACAGCAGGGGCCGGGAAGCAATTTCCGGCCCTTTTTTAGACTGCGTCATGTTTACATGGAAGCGGTCAGGCTGCGAAGAAGTGGCCCGATGCTTATGCATCGCTCCCGCGAAGGCTGGTGCATAGCGTGAAATTGCCGTGAGCGAAAAAAACAGAGGGATTCCGTCAAAGACGGACACGCTCTATGTATTTTGGTCAAATAGTTTCTGCATCCGAGCTGCAAAAGCTTTTGAATTAAAACGCGGGTCGGTTTTGCTGGGAATTTTCAATATTCCATTGTAGCGCAGAACCGGGCCATTGGAGCCGGTAAGAACCCCTCTAGCAAAACCCATGCGCTTGGTTGTTTGGATGACTTCGGTTCTGGTTTCCAGCCAGTCACCGGGCAGGCCCGCACCAATAAAGTCGTAATTATTGTTGATGCTGGGTGCGAAGCTCAACAGCTTGATATTCCAGACAACGGCAAATCCAACGGCCATATCAGCTACCGTCATCATCACCCCGCCATGGCAAATTTTCCCTGGATTCAGGTGGTGGTCCAACACATGGAAACCAAGTTCCGCACTGTCTTTGGAAAGTTTCCAGTAGAGTGGCCCAATGTGCTTGGCGAAGCCTTCGGCCACCTCAAAGTCGACAAAACCATCGGGAACCGGGCGAGGGGGGATTAAGTCTGAATTATCTGTCATATCCGGCATGCTATTGAAAGTGTGAGGTATCACAAGCAATTTTACAGATTGTTCAAGGAATAGTTTTTAGGCTGGCCTTGCTCTGTAGTTGTGGCGCTGTGTAGCTTATCCTGATCGTTTTTTGTAAGTTAAGTTGCGGAAAACTACCAAAAATTCTATTTTTTGTAAGTTTAAGTAAATTACCACAGGGCCAAATATGTCAATTCGAACATTAAAAACACTAGTGGCTATTGCTGATCATGGTACATTTTCCGCCGCTGCCAACGCGGTATTTGTCACCCATGCGGCGGTCAGCCAGCAGATGAAGCTGCTGGAAGAGGAATGGCAACTCCAGCTTTTCAATCGCACAAAACGCACCCCGCAATTAACCTCCGCCGGTCGGGCAGCCGTTGCCCGGGCACGTGAGGTTATTGCAGCCTACGATAATATTGTCCCCTCGATTATTGGTGATGATGGTTTAAGCGGTAAACTGACCATTGGTGCGGTGCCAACCACGTTGACCGGGTTGGTGCCGTTCGCCATATCACTGCTGAAAAAGCAGTGGCCGGAGCTTCATGTCTCGGTGGTTCCGGGGCTGACGATTTCCTTGATGCAGCAGGTTGAGCGTGGCGCGCTGGATGCAGCGATCGTCACAAAGCCCCATGTCATGCAACCCATTCACCAATGGAGGCTGATTGCCGAGGAAGAAATGCAGCTTTTGGCCTCGCTTGAGATAGACAGCGATGACCCGCTAGAGTTATTGGAGGAAAACCCGTTTATCCGATATTCCAGAACCGCGGTTGTCGGCGCGATGATCGAGGATTGGCTTCGCGAAAACCATATCAAGGTCAAGGATAGTATGGAGCTTGAAAGCCTTGAATCAATCGGCTCTATGGTGGTTGGTAATCTTGGCGTTTCCATTGTGCCGCGCACCTGTGTTACCGCGCCCAACCCCCTGCCGATGAAGCGAATTTCGCTAGGGGCCAATGCCTGCATCCGCCAATTGGGGTTGATTTCCCATTCCGATAGCCTGAAAGTTCGGGTGATTGATGAATTGCAAAGGCAGTTGTTGAGGGCGGTCGAAATCGGTCGTTTTGAACCAGTCTCAAGCGCGGGATAGAATATGGAATTTTATATTCTGTTTGCATTGGGCGCGGCTGCCGGAGGGTTCATCAACGGTTTGGCCGGTTTTGGCACAGCCTTGTTTACGCTGGGTTTTTTCCTGCAAATCATGCCGCCAATTCAGGCCGTGGCGATAGTTCTCATCATGTCGGTGGTCAGTGGTGTGCAAGGGCTGTGGACCGTGCGTTATGCGATGATGGAGAAGCCAAAACGTCTGGCGCGGTTTCTTGTGCCGGCCTTGTTTGGCATTCCATTGGGCATTGCCACATTGTCGATACTCGACCCCAAAATTCTAAAACTACTCATTGCCACGCTGCTGATTATTTATGGCGGGTTTTTCTCGCTTCGAAAATCTCTGCCCAAGTTAGAACGACCAACCCCGATAATTGATGCTATTGTTGGTTTTGCTGCCGGAATTTTAGGCGGTGCCGCATCGCTTTCCGGCGCTTTGCCCACAATGTGGTGCGCCTTGCGACCATGGACAAAATCTGAGGCGAGGGCGGTTTTCCAACCTTTCAATGTGACCGTGTTGTCGCTTGCTGCAATCATGTTTGCGCTCAAAGGGTACTATACGGGAGAAACTTTAGTACTTGTGGCAGCATCCCTGCCAATAACGATACTCTTTGCGCAAGTCGGAATTTTCATCTTCAAACGTCTTGAGGATGACCAGTTTCGAAGGTTATTGATCGCATTAATGCTGATCTCCGGGCTTGTTCTGGCGGTGCGTGAATTGTTTTAAAGTAGTCGATGATTCTGCAAGGCCAATATTGATTTGAAGGCGAGAGAAGAACGAGCCGCCGCCTACGCGGCGCGCCTCGCAGGCCCCTGAATGAAGTGAAGGAATGGCCGTGAGAAAACAAACAAATTATATCAACTCATCGGTCCGATCATCGGTTTCACCAAATCTTTTCAGTGTCGCCGGTCTTGTGCCCTCATAGGCCTTTTCGATATTGGCCGACATTTTAGCGTTTTCCCGCTCAAACAGACTGTTGCCGGCAAGGTCGCTCTCGACGATAAATGGCCCCATATTTTCAGCCTCCAACACCCACATGGCCTGCGCCAGTCCAAGTTCTTCGTTCCAGTGCACGGTTTTGACCCGCTTGATGCCGCGCCCTAAAAGCGCGCCGGTGCCATAGCCAACTGTGGTGAGATAAATTGCTCCATTGGGAACAAAGTGTTTTTTGTAGTCGTCCACACTCATACCGCCCTTACCGATGATAAGTTTGGCGCCGGATTTTGCAATCCATTCACCTATCCATTTGGAAAATCTGAATGAAGCAGTCGCCGTCACCGCACCCAGATCATAGGTGCCGTCATCGCGAATGGCCGCTGCCGGAGAGCAATGAAAATTGGCCGCACTTTCGCCCGGCAATTCCATTGGAATATTGGCCTTTTCCTCAAGCGCCCGCATATAAACACCTTCGCGGGCCGTGT
>JALSIJ010000110.1 GCA_026981655.1 Rhizobiaceae bacterium
TCGATGACCGATTTATTCCGCCCGGTTACAAACACAAAATGTTCAACACCTGCTTCGCGCGCCTCATCCACCACATATTGAATAACCGGCCGGTCTACCACCGTCAGCATTTCTTTTGGCACTGCTTTGGTTGCAGGCAAAAACCGGGTGCCAAGACCTGCGACCGGAAAAACTGCTTTGCGTACCGGTTTTTGTGTCGACATTTTGCATAACCCCTATTGTTGATATTCAGCAGTGACATAGCCATATTGTGGTTACACAAAATAGCTTACGAAGTTGCAAATTTTTGGTTCAGAGTGATTTTATTTGGATTCATACCCTAGCATTCCACTTTGGCGTAATATTGTTATGTAAACCGCGATATAGTAAACGAATTGTTGATGGATCTGGTGCTTATATTGGCCAATGTCTGAATAACTATGGAATTCAGGTTTGAAAACTGGAGAATGGAATGTCGGAAAACAAGATTGAAAAAAAACCTCATTTTGCCATTTTTACATTTGTATTGGCAATAGGGGTCGCGGGCGTGCTTTTGCCAACAGAAAGCCATGCCTCTAAAAAATTTGAAGCATGGATGACGAATTTTTGTGGTTATGCCACAACCAAAGGCATCAAACGCTCGACCTGCACTACGTCTTTTCGGGGTATAAAAAGCCCTGATCCCGAAATTTTGCCCCTTACCCGCTATCAGCCGGAATTCACCCAGGAAATGTGGATGTATTTCGATCCACGGGTGAATGAGAAATCGGAAGCCAAGGGCAAGGAGATGAAAAAGAAATGGGGTTCGTGGCTTGGCCGCATTGAGCGTAAGTTCGGGGTTGATCGCAACATCCTGATGGCCATCTGGTCGATGGAAACATCCTATGGCAAGGCGCTTGAAAAACCCAAATCCCTGCGTAATGTGTTTCGCTCGCTTGGCACGCTTGCCTATGCGGATAAGCGGCGGCGCAAATATGCTCGTAGTCAGCTCATTCACGCTATGAAGATTGTGCAGTCGGGTAAAATGCCTGCTCACGAATTAACCGGATCCTGGGCGGGCGCGATGGGGCACACGCAGTTTATCCCCTCCAGCTACAATGCCTGGGCGGTTGATATGGACGGAGACGGACGCAAAGATATATGGACCTCTATTCCTGATGCTTTGGCAACGGCCGCCAATCTTTTACGAAAAAATGGATGGCGTACAGGTAAGACCTGGGGCTATGAGGTAACTTTACCTAAAAATATAGGCAAAGGAAGAGTTGGCAAAACCCTAAAACTGGCGCAATGGGCCAAACTTGGGGTGAAGCGTTCCAACGGCAAAAAATTTCCGCGTGGCAGTGACAATGCGGTGTTAAAGCGTTTTGCCGGATCCAAAGGACCAGCATTTTTGGTCTTGAAAAACTTCTATGTGCTAAAGCGCTATAATAATGCGGATAAATATGCGTTGGCGGTTGGTCATCTTGCCGACCGAATTGCCGGTTACGGTAAGTTCAAACGCGATTGGCCGCGCAAATATCCGCGTATGAGTGAGCCTGACCGGATGGAAATTCAACGGCATCTTGCCCGCAAGGGATTGTATGACGGTGAAATTGACGGAGCGATCGGCAGTGGTTCGCGCAAGGCCATTCGCAAATTGCAGGAAAGACTGGGCATGACGCCGGATGGCTATGCGTCGAAGAAACTGCTTGCAAAAATGCGGAAGATTTAGTTTTCATGTGCCGGTCTGAAAGGTTGGAAAGTGTTCTTAGAAAAGTGTAAAGCGCAATGATCTTCACCTTGCGCAAAATCCGGTTATCAGGAAATTTAGCATCTGATAGATGGGCGCATTTTTCTGCGGGTGGTTGAATCGAATTAATATGCAAAAACGATTGATCATAGCTTTTCTTATTGGCGGTTTGGCCTTTGTATTTTCGTTGACCGGTATTCCGACATCCTATGTCAGTGGCGAGCTGGCCATTAAAGAAGCGCAGGCGCAACAAAGAAAAGGGGTGCGCAAAAAACGGCGCAGCCTGTTGCAGATTTTGTTTGGCAGCAATCGCTTCAAACGGGCCAGCCGTAAAAAAACGCGAAAAAAACGTAAAATCAGACGCCGCGCATCAGCAGCCGTTGCGGTTTTGCCAACACTTGAAAAACTGGATAATGCACGCACTGTTCTGGTGGTGGGTGATTTTTTTGCCGGTGGGTTGGCCAAGGGCCTTAAACGTAGTTTTGCGCAGATACCAGCAGTTAAGATTGTTTCAAAGTCGCGAGGTTCCTCCGGGTTCGTGCGGCTTGATTATTATAACTGGTCAGAGCAAATCAGCGGATTGATTGATAAGTATAAACCTGCCTTATTGGTCGTTATGGTTGGCACCAATGACCGGCAGCTCATGCGGATAGATGGTGCCAAGCTGCAAAAACGCACTGAAGAGTGGGATGAAGCCTATAAGGTTCGGGTCGAAAATTTTGCCAAGACGGTAAAATCCAAAAATCTGCCGCTAATCTGGGTTGGCCTGCCGCCGGTCCGGTTTAAAGCCGCCAATACGGATTTTCTGTTTTTCAATGAAGTTTATCGCAGCAAGGTCGAAAAATTTAGTGGCCAGTTCGTTGATGTCTGGGATGGGTTTACCGATGAAGATGGTAACTTTGTTACCTCCGGGCCTGATGTGAATGGACAGATTAGGCGATTGCGCGCTCGTGATGGTATTAATGTCACAAAATCAGGCCAGAACAAACTGGCTTTTTATGCGGAAAAAAGTGTCAGAAAATTATTGGGGGGTAACCTTTCTATTTTGGCAGGCCTGCCGCAGGAATTTGGTGTACCAACCCGGGTTCTTGCACCTTCCTATGATCCGGCGCGCACGGGGCGGACAATTGCAATCAGGCTTGATGATCCATCGCTTGATGGTGGCAGCGTGCTTGCCGGTGCCAAGGGGCCGCAGACCCATAAGGTTGGTGAATTAATCGTCGACAATAAAGGCGATGAGAAATCTATAGAAAAGCGCTATGTCGCGGGGCGGGCCGATGACGCGGTGTGGCCACGGCGCACCTATGTGCCACCCAAGATCGCCGATACGCAGACCGGCAAGCGTTAAAAGTTTGAAAATTCTATCTCGGCAGGTTGGTTGCGCCCATTAGATATTCATCGACAGAACGCGCCGCCTGACGGCCTTCGCGTATTGCCCATACAACCAGAGACTGGCCGCGACGCATGTCGCCTGCAACGTAGATTTTGTCTTTGCTGGTTTTGTAATCATCGGTATTGGCAACCACATTGCCGCGCTGATCAAGTGCGAGATTAGCGCCTTCGATCATGCCTTCGCTGACCGGCGCAACGAAGCCCATGGCCAACAATACGAGGTCGGCCTTCAGTTCAAATTCGCTGTTTTCAATGGGTTTGAAATTTTCATCAACCCGGGCGCAGATAAGTTTTGAAACATGATCGTTTTTGCCCTCAAAGCGAAGCGTGGTGACGGCAAATTCGCGCTC
>JALSIJ010000111.1 GCA_026981655.1 Rhizobiaceae bacterium
AGCATTGCGTCACTGCCAGCAATCATATCGTCGAATACAAATGTACCGGCAGCAGATTTTTTTATCCGCTTCAATTCGCCCTCAAGCGCACCGATTTTTAACGCCGCCTGCACCGCAACACGCAACCGCTCCGGCGACAACGGTTTGACGATAAAATCAACTGCACCGGCCCGCATGGCGCTGATGACAACATCAATGCCACCTTTGGAGGTTTGAACGATGACCGGGATTTTCATGCCCGCATCACGCATCCGGCCGAGCACGCCCATACCGTCGAGATCCGGCATCACCAAATCAAGCACAACCAGCACAATTTTTGACGCATTTATTTGGTTTAGTTTTTCAAGCGCTTCTTCGCCGCTCTCCGCTAAAACGGTATCATATCCGAGTTTTTGAACGGCATTTTCCAGCAGCCGTCGCTGAACGGGCTCGTCATCAACAATGAGTATTGTATCACTCATACATTCCAGCCATATTATTGCAGGACACTTGTGTGAATAATTTCACTACCGTATCCTTCGGATATGGCGGAAAATAACAGAACCATCTAAATACTCGCTTAAACAAGAATACCAATGAGATCTTAACTGATTCGGTTAAAGTTTAATAAATCCAGCTGCAATTTTTACATCAGCAGCGAGTTAACAGGAATTTCAATGGCCAATTTCCAACGTAAGAATTTTCAGGCAAATAAAAAGAAAAAGCCTGATGGAAAAGACCAAAACAAATTGCCCGAATGGGATTTATCAGACCTGTATGACGGCCTGGACAGCAAGAAATTGAAATCCGATCTACAACTTTCCATGAAAAGTGCCGTCGCATTTGAGAGAAAGTATAAATCTCGCTTGGCTTCACTGCTGAAGGAAAAAAACGGTGGGGACAGGCTTGCCAAAGCCTTGAAAGAATATGAGAATTTGCAAGACCTTCTGGGCAGAATCATGTCCTATGCCGGGTTGTTATATGCGGGCAACTCCAACGATCCTGAACGTGCCAAATTTTTTGGCGATGCACAGGAAAAAGTAACTTCCGCCAGCACTCACCTGTTGTTTTTTGAACTCGAGCTCAATCGGTTGGAAGAATACCTGCTTGAGAATGCAATTAAGAATAGTTCGGCTTTAGCCCATTATCGACCGTGGTTGATTGATCTGCGGCTTGATAAGCCCTATCAGCTGGAAGACCGGATCGAGCAGCTTTTTTTAGAAAAATCCGCCTCCGGGCACAGCGCATTTAACCGTTTATTCGATGAAACAATGTCCGGATTGCGCTTCGATGTGAATGGTGAATCACTGGCCATTGAGCCGACCCTGAACCTGCTGCAAAACGCCGACGGGAAAGTACGCGAGAACGCCTGCAATGCGCTTGCGACTGTGTTTCATGACAATCTTCGCCTGTTTACGCTGATTACCAACACATTGGCAAAAGACAAGGAAATTTCAGATCGCTGGCGTGGCTTTGAAGATGTGGCAGATTCCCGCCATCTGGCCAACCGGGTTGAACGCGAGGTCGTTGATGCGTTGGTTCAATCGGTATCAGATGCCTTCCCCCGCCTATCTCACCGATATTACGCCATGAAAGCCCGCTGGCTTGGTATGGATGTTTTGAACCACTGGGACCGCAATGCACCACTGCCTAAGGTGTCGTCCGACGATATTGGTTGGGATGATGCGCGCTCCATCGTATTGGGAGCCTATAACGGCTTTGCCCCTGAAATGGCTGACATCGCATCACAGTTTTTCGATAAAAACTGGATTGATGCGTCCGTCCGGCTTGGCAAATCGCCCGGCGCTTTTTCTCATCCGACAGTACCATCAGCGCATCCCTATGTGTTGTTGAATTTTCAGGGGAAACCGCGCGATGTTATGACCCTTGCCCACGAACTTGGGCACGGTGTTCATCAGGTTCTGGCGGCAGACCAAGGTGCATTAATGGCACCAACGCCGCTAACACTTGCAGAAACCGCGAGCGTCTTCGGTGAAATGCTAACCTTCCGCTCGCTGCTGGAAAACACCAAGACACCTCAACAACGAAAAGCCCTGCTTTGCTCTAAAGTTGAAGACATGATCAATACGGTTGTGCGCCAAATCGCATTTTACCAGTTTGAACGCGGCGTGCATTCCGAGCGCAGAAAAGGCGAACTAACCTCAGACCAGATTGGCGAAATCTGGCTGGACATACAAAGAAAAAGCCTTGGGCCTTCGGTCAATCTCGGGCCGGGATATGAAGCATTTTGGACCTATATACCCCACTTCATCCATTCGCCGTTCTACGTATATGCCTATGCCTTTGGAGATTGCCTTGTGAACTCACTTTATGCAGTTTATCAAAACTCTGAAGGAGGTTTTCAACAAAAATATTTTGAAATGCTAAAGGCCGGTGGCTCCAAGCATCATTCAGAATTATTGGCACCATTTGGGCTGAATGCAACGGATCCGGCGTTCTGGCAGAAGGGCCTTTTGGTGATTGAACGGCTGATTGATGAGATAGAAGAACTGGATAAAAGCCAATAATTTCAACTTTCGCCTCGAATTTTCTCCAATAATGTGACAAAAAGCTTTTTAAGCGGCTCATGGAGAGCTGAATATTGATCAATATATCAAAGATGCGGTGGCGTTATGAACATAAAAATCCATACTATTTTAGTAATCTCGGCATTGGTTGTCATCGCTGGCTGCCAAAGCAAACCAACTTCCAGATATAACAGCACCCCCCAGATGCCGGTGTCCGCGGGCGGAATGCAAGGCAATTGGCGCGCAACCAGCGGTCCACTGCTTGCAACATTTTCTGGAACCAAATTCCAGTCAATAAATACCGAAAACAATCAGGTTGTTGCATCAGGTGCATTTCAGTTTAATGCGGCAAATGATATACGGCTGGAGTGGGTTGGCGCGATATCCGGCCGCAATTCTGCCAAATGCGTACTTATCGAAGCAGACTTGCTGAGCTGTACTCCAAGCAATGGTTCAGGATTCCAAATGCGCCGCGTTTAATTTGAAAATCATCAATAACCTATTGTATTGGGACATGACCATCTGCGACAACCCAATCCATTGCCTGAGCCTTTACATTGCTGTAGAGGATTTAAACGGAATTAATAAAGAGTAGACTGGGAGCGACTATGTCTGAACAAGGTTCAATCGAATTGCCGGAAAATGGCGCTGAAATGGATTATCAGGAACACGAAAAAACCTATGAAGTGTTTTTGAATCTCTTCAAATGGGGTACTGTTGGATGTACCGTACTCATGATTGCCATGGCTGTTGGCTTTTACGCCGGTGGCGGGCTGATTGGCGGAACGATTGCCTTCATTATTCTAATGGCGATTAGCGCATTTTTTATGTGATATTTGTCAGTCAATACCAGACAATTCAATAATTCAACAAAATGGCGCCGCGACATTGTCCTCGGCACCATTTTTGTGTCGCTAATATACCCCATTTTTGTGTCGCTAATATAGCAAAGAGGTAATAAATATTTTTGTTCCTGGGGAACCTTCAAACCTGCCGCCAGCTAATCTGGTAAATTAAATCAATTTTAAAATTTGCCTGCTACCATATAAAAAAACAAGTGCAGGCTGGTCTATGTCCGTTTTAATGAAATTTTCTTTGGCTTTATGCTCATTGCTGGCTCTGAGTGTGATTCTATTAGGCAATGCCTATTCATTCAACTTTCCTGCTTTGATAGATTATAAGGGCACAATAATACTCGTAAGTCTATTTGGTTCGCTTGCCGTGGTTTACACTTATATCCGGCCAGAAAAACTGATTGCGCCTCCCTGCTGGAGCATTGCAATCTATTCACTGTTTATTCCATCAAGTGTTATGCTCACCCAAATTGTTGGCAGCTTTAATTTTCCTTTGACCGACAAGTATTTGGCCTCATTCGACCGAATGCTTGGTTTCGATTGGCCTTCTGCGATGGCCGCATTTGCAGAACTGCCCGAATGGGTAAGCATTGCCTCTACAAATTTGTACGGATCGTCCATCTACTTCACAATTCTGGTCGCTCTGTTTCTTATCTTTACCCGCCAAAACAGGCGGCTTGACGAGTTTGTGACATTTTTCATTCTAACCGGGATAATCACGATTATTATATCCGGATTTGCGCCGGCTGAATCTGCCTATGAATATTTCAAATTAGATGCCGCAATTTATGACCGGTTGAGCCCGGTTGTTGGCAATGGCTATATGAATGATTTTTATGCCTTGCGCGATGGTAGTTTGCGCGAGCTTAAGGTCATCGAAACACAAGGGATAATTTCCTTCCCCTCATTTCATACAATCAATGCATTGCTGCTCATCTATGTCATGCGGGGCAATGGATTGCTCTTCGCGATAACGGCCGTTTGGAATATTGGTATTGTCATCACAACACCATTTGACGGCGCGCACTATATTACCGATGTCATCGGCGGCGGGCTCGTACTCGCATTGGTTATCGTTTTGCTGCGATGGCTGGAACCACATTTAAACAGAATATTCTCAAGTAGACCCGCCAAAAAGCAACCATCACCTCAGGCCGTCCTCACCTCTTAGACTGCTTCACATTTACATGGACGCATGTCAGGCCACAATTTGTGGCACGTTGAGCCCGAACTTGATCCAGGCAACGCGCAAATCTTGAGCCAAAAGAAAAGCCAACTCGTGATCATCATTGCAGGATGGAGGGGTCTAGGGTCAGGACCCTAAGAACCTCTGGTTCTCTTCATCCCGGCCATTGCCGGTCCATAACCCGGTTTGAGCGAAATTGCTCTTGCGTAAGATTTAAATGCACGCATCTTTTCGCCACGCCGCTCGAGCACCAATGCCTGATTGGACCACGCTTCGGCATATCGACTGTTCAGTTTCAACGCCGTATTAAAATCATCCAGCGCATTTCGCTCGGCACCAACCGCAAGATAAGAAACTCCGCGGGCATTATACGGTGCAGGCGCTTTATCAGCCAATGAGATTGCAGTTGAAAAATCTTCAATAGCAAATTCATGATTACGGCGATTTTGATAAATCAAACCACGGTTATGGTAAGCGCGTGGATCTGTTGTATCCAGCTGAATTGCGCGACTATAGTCCTCAAATGCCTGATTGATCTTACCAACAGCGCGAAAAATATTACCCCGCCCAATATAAGCCGGTGCATATTGGGGATTGATACCCAACGCCGTATTATAGTCTTTTGCGGCCTGCGCACGCTCTCCCATTTGGCGAAAAATCAGCGCCCGGTTGGCAAATGCCTGATAATAGCGAGAATTCAGCTGAATGGCGCGATTGAAATCTTTCAGCGCCTTTGCTGAATTACCCGCCCGCCCATAGGCCGCACCACGCACATTATAGGCCTCAGCATCGTTGGGGTTTCTATTCACAACCATGGTCAGCGATTCAATATTCGCCGCCGAACCCTGTTCTTTATCCACATTTGTAACATTGGTGATTTCAGAAGTCTGGCAAGCCCCAAGCAACAAACCAACTGAAATAGATAATACGCTGGCAAAACAGCGCAAACCGTGGCGCTTTCGCCCCGTTAATTTAATCGCAAGTTCATTTGACAATTCTGCCCGAAATTTTTTCACGCCACTAATACCCGTCGCTGCCACCCGTTTACAATTGATACAACTAGACCGATATATCCAGGGGATCAACCATTTACCAAACAAACAAGGCGGATAGCGAAATAAATCGCCCCGCCTGTAAATTTGAATAGGTAAAACACGGCAAAATATTGCCGCTCGACACGATCTAGCGTGTGCGAGGTGCCTTGCTTGGTAGCAAACCTTCGCGCTGCGCTTGCTTACGAGCAAGTTTGCGCGAACGACGCACAGCTTCTGCTTTTTCGCGAGCGCGCTTTTCCGACGGCTTTTCATAAAAGTTCCGCAACTTCATTTCGCGAAAAACACCTTCGCGCTGAAGCTTCTTTTTCAGCGCCCGGAGCGCCTGATCAACATTATTATCACGAACAACTACTTGCACGTTTCATTCCGATCCTGGATGATTTCAATCAATTCATGGAGGTAAATTGTATCCAACCGATCTATCAGTCGAATTGTGCCAACAAATTAGTTTGGATAACAACAACCGTTCTCGCAGCTCAATCGCTGCAAGTTATCAAGTGACCTATCAAATACCCACATCTTTGTCCAGTTGAAATAACCAGATTTTCAGCACTTTGGCGACAAACGGGTTAAATGCCCCATCTTGCGCCCTGCACGCACATCATTCTTGCCATAAAGATGCAACAATTGAGTACCTTCAAATAGCGCCAATTCAACGCCATCCACCTCATTACCAATTATATTCTCCATGATACAATTTGAATGCCGCGCGTTATCAAGAAGCGGCCATTCTGCTATCGCCCTGATATGCTGCTCAAATTGCGAAACAGAACATGCAGCTTCAGTCCAATGACCAGAATTATGCACGCGGGGGGCAATTTCGTTGACCAGCAACTGCTGATCTTCGGTCACGAAAAATTCTGTGCCCATGACGCCCACATAGGAAAGCTCATCCATGATTTTTTGGGCAATCGCACATGCCTTGGCCTCAACCTTTGCGCCGGCGCCACTTGGCACCACAGATTGTCGCAAAATACCGTCACGGTGAGTATTCCAGGCCGGGTCAAAGGCAGAAAAATTCCCGGTCACATCACGGCTGGCGATTACCGAGATTTCACGTTCGAACGGCACCAGTTCCTCGACAATTGCCGGCACAGATCCAAACGCGCGGAATTTCTGGTCAACGGATGCCAGATCATCATTATCAAACCGTACTTGCCCCTTGCCATCATAACCAAGACGCCGGGTCTTTAATATTCCCCCACCACCAAACTTCTCCAATGCAGATTTAAGGTCTTGCAGGTTTTTAATGTCAAAAAATCCGGCAGTCGCAATGCCAAGCCCGTTGATGAAATCCTTTTCAACCAATCGGTCTTGAGAAATTTCCAATGCCCTCGATGGCGGATAAAGTGTTGAACGCTGCTCCAGAATTTTCGCTGAACTCACGGGAACGTTTTCAAATTCGTAGGTAATAACATCAGCAATTTCCGCCAATGCAGCAAGCCCGGCCTCATCATCATATTTATAAATCAAATGATCATTGGCAACCTGCGCAGCCGGACAATTCTTGTCCGGTTCCAGCACCGCAACCCGAAGTCCCAGCCTGGCGGCCGCCATCGCCAACATGCGCGCAAGCTGACCGCCACCAATAATTCCTACTGTCGATCCAGGCTTGAGAGCCATCAGCTTTTATCCGGTATCACGGCCACATTATCGCTCTGATTTTCGCGCCATTTTTCCAGCGCATCATGTATTTCATCATCACTCAATGCCAAAACGGCCGCGGCCAATAGCGCCGCATTTATTGCACCCGCCTTGCCAATTGCCAGCGTACCCACCGGAATGCCACCCGGCATTTGAACAATTGACAGCAAACTGTCATGCCCGGAAAGCGCCTTTGATTCAATCGGCACACCAAAAACCGGCAATGTGGTCAATGCAGCCGTCATACCCGGTAAGTGAGCCGCCCCGCCGGCACCGGCAATCACAACTTTAAAGCCATTATCACGGGCCGACTTAGCAAATTCATACATCCGATCAGGCGTTCGATGGGCTGATATTATCAAAGTCTGATAATTGATTCCCAATATATCCAGCACATTTGCCCCATGTTGCATTGTTGGCCAGTCAGACTGGCTGCCCATTATTATTGCAACGGGAGAGTTTGCTCCACTCATATTGATGTCCGTAGTTAAGAATGATTGTGACTATTTAGCTGGAATTAGCTGAAAAGCTGGCGCTTCGCAATAAATATTCATGCGTATCAGTTCTGATCAATTATTCGACCCTAGGCAATAATATCAGGAACAATGCGATTTTCCAGTTTCAATATTCGATCTTTCAAATCCAGCTTTTTCTTTTTCAACCGTTGAATTTGCAGAGAATTACATCCGGTGCTGATCATAGACTCAATCGCGGCATGATAATCATCGTGTTCCTGACGCAAACGCGCGACAAGCATTTTGGTATCTGCCTGATCCTGATCAGCCATTAAAGTGCCCCTTGAATTTAATCCAGATTTATACCGATATTTGCAAATTCCATAACGGTTGAACTGCTGCAGATATATTAAACCAATTCAGCAATATGTACAATCACACAACACAACCAAGGGTTTCAATCTCTGTGGATTTTACGATTTAAATTAGACAAACACCGTATTTTATGGCATTATTTCTTTGTTATGAATCGCTAAGGAGGTAGCTAAATGTCCGTTGAGTCTCATATCACCCAGTTGGAATTGCGGCATCAAACCCTGAAGTCCAAACTGAATGAAATTTCGACGTCTCCCGGTATTGATCATTCTGAAATTGCAGAGCTTAAACGTCAAAAGCTTTGGCTGAAAGACGAGATCAACCGGCTGCAAAGCACCGGCTCAATGCACTAACCTGGGAATGTTTCCCGCCCATTTGTGAGGAATACCGCCAACAACCGTTTGATGCTGCGTATGGGATTCTTGTTGTTGCAAGCTTTTCCAAACCGGAGGTTTTTTGGACAGCTGTCGCGGTAACGCTTTAATTGCAACATTTCGGTCAACGATAATAATATATTGTTGGTTTTTTGAGCATATGGTGGACGGGCAAAAAGCCATCAAAGCAAGCTCTGAATTTCCTGCATTTTTAAATGCACACTTTTTACCCCGTAGATACGGGGTTTTTTTTATTTTAAAAACCACTAAATAGTTGGTATTATTATCACCCTTCGGTTTAAAGCCTGTCTCAGAAATGTGGGAACCGGTTTTGGGGTTAAAGACACACGACAACAAATAGAGCTTGCCTCCCAAAAGTGGGAACCGGTTTTGGAGCCAAAGGCATGCGACAAGAAGAATCAAAGCATATCGGATGAGCATGATTGAATGCGATATGCTTTTGGGCTTGAAGATCAAAAGAGCCTGAAAAATCACGTTGGGTCGTGCTGAAATTCAGGATTTGGAGCAAAAAATGAATATCCCAAACAGGTGCAGATTAGTGTTGGTAATACCAAAAGATTTGCCTGATGCCGCAATGCAGCTCGAAAACGCAATTGCCGGCGGTGACATTGCCAGCATTATTATTGCAAATTCAGGCGGTGATGAAGGCTCTTTCCAGCACTATTGCGAAAGCCTTGTACCAATTGCCCAGGCCGCAGGAATTGCCGCCATAATTGCAGAAAACACCCAGATTACCGGACGCTGCAATGCGGATGGTATTCATATTGATCTGACTGGCGGCGATACAGGAATTCCTGCCCTTTCAGAGACAATTGAAAGGTTCCGCCCGGCAAAAATGGTTGGTGGTGGCAACGTCAGCACAAGGCATATGGCACTCAGTTTGGGAGAGCTTAATCCCGATTACTTATTCTTTGGCAAATTAGACAATGATATTAAACCTGAAGCCCATTCAAAAATGCTTGCCTTGGCCGAGTGGTGGGCGCAAATGGTTGAGGTTCCTGGAATTTGCCTTGGTGGGTCGGATATCGAGAGCACTATTGAAGTTGCGAAAACCGGCGTTGACTTTATTGCCCTAAGTTCTGCCATTTTTTCACACGATGAAGGCACAAAAGAAGCTGTGCACCTAGCCAATCAATTACTGGATAAACATGCACCAGAGTTTGAAGATGAGTGAAAACCAGCAAGACATACGAGATGAAAATTTGCCGGTCAGCCATTCTGCATTTAGCAGGATCGCCTGTGTAGCAGCCCTATGTCTGGTTTTTCCTCAAATTGCCAACGCACAAAATGCACCCAATAAAGATGCAGTAAAACCCTACTTAAAAGCGCCAATCAGGTTTGAACCTCCCGGGAAAAAACCGCTGGCACCGGGGGAATTGGCAGCCCTAAATGTCGCTCGAATTGAAAATGATGCGGCAGAATTATTAAGGCAACAAAACTGTTTGCAACAAAAACAGGAAGCACCGGCTGCCGCCAACCTGAAGAATACCAATTCGGCGCAAAAGGATGGTACAATAGCTGCCGATAAGGCGGTAGCAACACCTGACAAAACGCAAAATTGTGGCGACACAGGCTTTATAGACCTGGCATTTGGTGCCTATCAACGCGGTTACTATCTGTCAGCCTTCAAGCTGGCACTACCACGTGCGGAAAAGGGTGATCCGGCCGCTCAAACCCTGATTGCAGAGCTTTATGACAAAGGCCAGGGCATTGCGCGCGACCGAAAAAAAGCTGCAAGCTGGTACAAATTTGCCGCCGAAAATGGCAACCGCGAAGCACAATTTGCCTATGCAAATATACTGGCCAAGGGCAAAACCGCCAAGCTTGATATAAACGGTGCAATTAAGTTTATGAAACGGGCGGCAGACGGTGGACACAATAAGGCGCAATTCAACTATGCGCAGATGATCATCGACAGCAAACCAAATTATCAAGGCTTTGTTGCTGCCAGACCCTATTATGAGAAAGCTGCCAAAAGTGGCCTGCCAGACGCCCAATATGCCCTCGCCCGCATGCACGCGACCGGAGACGGTTTCCCCCATGCAGATTTGAAGCGGGCCCGAAAGTGGATGACGCTATCTGCAATCGGCGGATATGATACTGCTCAACTTGAATTGGCAATATGGATGGCAATTGGCAAGGGTGGTGCCAAGGACGAAAAAGCCGCGTTAAATTGGTTCAGGCTTTCGGCAAATCAGGGCAATGTAATTGCCCAAAACCGCCTGGCCCGCATGTACGCCTATGGTCTGGGAACCAAACGCAATATTATTCAGGCGGCCGCTTGGCACATTCTTGCACGGCGGGCTGGTAAAACAGATCAGGAACTGGATCAAATATTCCGTGACCTTTCCAGCGAAGATCAAAAAAAGGCAATAAAGATCGCAAATTCCTGGCGCTCCAGTTAAGTTGAACTAACCGGCTCTAAATCACGCTTTCGACTTGAATTGCCAACGGATATGTGTTGAACGAAACCAAGGACCAATGCAATTGGCGGCCGGGTTCATTTCCAACGCTGTTGAAGTTGATTGTTAACCTCGGCCGGCAACGCAATTTATTTGAGATATAAAATGAAAATCAATGGTAACGAAATCAAGCCCGGCAATGTAATCGAACACAAAGGCGGGCTTTGGGCTGCAGTAAAAACCAATGCGGTAAAACCCGGCAAAGGCGGTGCATTTAACCAGGTTGAATTAAAAAACCTGATCGACGGCACTAAACTGAACGAACGTTTTCGCGCATCAGAAACCATCGAAAAAATCAGGCTTGACCAGAAAGATTTCCAATATCTGTATTCTGAAGGTGAGATGCTGGTATTTATGGATCTCAATTCCTATGAGCAACTTGAATTGCACAACGATTTTGTTGGCGAACGCGCCGCATTTTTGCAGGACGGGATGAATGTTCGTGTGGAAATGTATGAAGAAAAGCCGATCGGGATAACATTGCCAGACCAGGTTACGCTTAAGATTGTAGAAGCTGACCCGGTAGTTAAAGGCCAAACTGTTTCTTCATCTTACAAGCCGGCGGTAATGGAAAATGGCATCCGGGTCATGGTTCCCCCCTTCATCGATGCGGGTGAGAGCATAATTGTTGATACCAGTGAAATTACCTATATCCGCCGCGCCGACGCTTAAATACCCAATTATAAGCACTTTTTGTAACAAGTTCACTAAATTCAACCGGCTTTTTGGAGTAGCACATGGCCCGCTCGGCAATTTTAAATGTAATGGTGGAAGCAGCGCTGAAAGCCTCCCGCCGCCTGACCCGGGACTTTGGTGAGGTTGAAAACCTTCAGGTTTCCCGCAAAGGCCCCGGAGATTTTGTCTCAGCAGCCGACAAGCAGGCCGAAACGACCATCGCCTCAATGCTGCGCAAGGCCCGGCCGGGATACTCCATGTTGCTGGAAGAAAGTGGCGCGATCAAAGGCGACGACACTCAACATCGTTGGATTGTCGACCCTCTGGATGGCACAACCAATTTTCTCCATTCAAACCCGTTTTTTTGCATTTCCATCGCATTGGAAACGCAGGGTACAGTTGTTGCTGGCGTTATTTATAATCCAATTACCGATGAATTATTTACCGCCGAACGCGGTCAGGGTGCCTATTTGAATGACCGGCGGCTTCGGGTATCTGGCCGGCGCGAAATGATGGACTGCCTTATTGTTACCGGCATTCCCCATCCCGGTCGGAAAACCCAGGCTGAATTTATCACCCAACAAAATAGCATAATGATACAGACCGCAGGCGTGCGCGCGCTTGGCTCTGCCGCATTGAGCCTTGCATATGTTGCAGCCGGTCGTTTCGATGGTTATTGGGAAGCAGAACTTGCCCCTTGGGATATAGCGGCGGGCTTGCTTATGGTACGCGAAGCTGGTGGCTATGTCACTGATTTTGCGGACAAAGACGAGATGTTCTCAAACGGTGATATTATTGCAGGCAACGAGTATATTCATAAAAAAATCCTAGGGATTTTGAAATAATTTCAGCGTTATTCTGTAACAATAATTAGATAAACTACCATCAACAATGATTACTATTCATTAGTTATAGGACCTTACTGAATATTAGGCTGCATTTGCTACTCTTTCTTTAAGCAGGAGAGCAGAGGCATACCCAATGGGTAAATTTAAGTATTTTTACAACCCCAGACACAGACAGATTACCGGTCATCTGCGTATCGCCTTGATTCGTGATCAGCACAACATGCTGCGTAATATTCTACCGGCCCTTTACGCAACGATGATGATCACCCTCATTGTATTCACAATAACATTCAAGGATACGCTTCCACAATGGTATGGTCTATACTTGCCTTTGGGATTTTTAGGCTTTATGGCCATACGCACCAATTACTGGATCAAAAGCTTTCGAAGCGGCCCCGAGCCAGACATTAATATCATCCAGAAAGACATTAAGTCAGTCTCTTGGCTAGCGCCATTGATGATACTTTGTTATTCTAGCTTGGCAATTTTTTCGCAACTGGGTCAAGGAGACCACCACTTAACTCTTGCAATTGTTGTGGTCTGGTGCGTTGCTCTGGTCACGGCATTTTCCCTAAGCACAATGCCGCTCACATCGATATTTGTGATTATGTTTGCGACAATTCCAGTTTCAATCAGTTTCGCCCTCCACGGAACGTCAAACATGACACCCCTGGTATCAATATTTATCTCCCTGTCTCTGCTTGTAATCTACACCAATAGCGTCACCTACCGAACCTTTGTTGAAGCTATCATTACCCGGTGTAAATTATCCAAAAAGAACGCAATCATTGAAAATGAACGCGAATTCGCGACTAAAATTGCCTATACAGATAATTTAACCGGGCTGCCAAACCGGCGCAGTTTTTACGACAAGCTGGATGAAAAACTAATTCAGCTCGAAAATGGAGAAACAGAACCGTTTAGCGTGGCCATAATTGACCTTGACGGTTTTAAGCCCATCAACGACGTGCACGGTCATCAAACCGGCGATGCCGTCCTGATTGAAGTTGGCAAAAGGCTGATTTCTGCCATAAAGAACTCTGGCATGGTAGCAAGGCTTGGAGGTGACGAGTTTTGCGTCCTGGTAAATGATATTGTAACCGAAGAAGACGCAACTCTGCTTGGAGATCATCTGGTTGAGGCCCTGCGCCCGGCTTACAATATTGATGCTGTAAAGGCACACTTGTCGGGATCATGCGGAATTTACTTGGTAAACAAGGAAGGTGCCAACTCTTCCTGTGTGATGGAGAGAGCCGACCTTGCGCTCTACAAGGCGAAATCAGAAAACCGCGGATACACAGAAATATTCTCCAGTGAAATGGAAGAAAATGTCAGAAAGCGCTCGCAGGTTGAACAGGCACTGCGCGAAGCCATTGCAAACAATTCCATCGATATTCATTTTCAACCGATTGTGGATCTGCGCGATAAAAAAATAGTCGGAATGGAAGCACTTGCCCGATGGCACCATGCTGAACTTGGTGACATTTCACCCGACTGGTTTATTCCAATTGCCGAACATTCCGGATTGATTGCCGAACTGACCGAAAATCTTTTTCGAAAGGCGATTACCACCGCCAAGAAATGGCCAGAGGAATACTTCCTGTCATTTAACCTTTCAGCCGAAAACCTGACCCGTCCAACCGTTGGCATGAATATTTTGTCAATCATGTTGCAGGAAAATTTCAATCCGACGCGGCTTGAAATAGAGGTCACTGAAACCGCGATAATGCGAAATCTTCAACGAGCCCGGGCAACAATTATCAATCTGCGAAAAGCCCAGATAAAAATTTCGCTCGATGATTTTGGCACCGGCTATTCAAGCATGAGTCAGATTAAAGAACTCCCGTTCGACAAAATCAAAATTGACAAAAGCTTTATCGACGGTATTTGCGACAGTCAGCGAACCCGCAGTCTGGTTCTCTCTGTTGTTGGAATGTGCAAGAACCTCAACATTTGTTGCCTGGCTGAAGGCATTGAAACGGAAGAACAGCGTATAATCCTGTCCAATATGGGTTGCAAATTGGGACAGGGATATTTGTTCGGGAAACCTGTTTCATCCGCAAAAAGCATACAATTACTTACCCAATCGGCACCAGAAAATGCACGCATGTCAGCCTGATAACTATCATCGGAAACAATCGTTTCTTACCAGAAATCCGGCAAAACCTGTGATAATCGACCACCAAGTCGAAGCGGTGCGATTTTGCTGGCAAGGCCGGTAATTTCATCCACCTCAATACAAACGCCACACATGGTAGCAGGGCCTGATGCCGGCTCCATGCGTCCCTTTGGTACTTTTTTCAAAAAACGGTTGAGTGGCTCTTCCTTGTCCATTCCAAGTGAAGAATCATAGTCACCGCACATGCCAGCATCACTCATATAAGCTGTTCCGCCGGGTAATATTTGATGATCGGCAGTTGGAATATGGGTGTGGGTTCCCACAACCAGACTGACCTTACCATCAACGAAATGACCAAAGCACTGTTTTTCACTGGTCGCCTCGGCATGGAAATCAATCACCACCACGTCGGCACCGGCTCCCATCGGGCAAGCATCGAGCTCGCGTTCTGCTGCCTGAAACGGGTCATCCAGACTTGGATGCATAAATACCGTCCCCATTATGTTGGATACCAGCACCCTTGCCCCATTTCGTGCTTCATATAAATTGGCACCACGCCCCGGTGTCCCTTTTGGAAAATTTGCCGGGCGCAAAAATCTGTCCTGGCGGGTTGCAAATCCAAGGGCTTCTTTTTGATCAAACACATGATTACCGGTGGTCACCACATCAGCACCGGCCTCAAGCGTTTGCAGAAATATTTTTTCCGTAATACCAAACCCTGCAGCTGCGTTTTCCCCATTGACGATGACAAAATCCAATTTATGGGTTTCAATCAATCCAGGTAATTTGGCGAATACAATGTCGCGACCAATACGCCCGACCATATCACCCAAAAACAGCAACCTCATTATTATATCTTCCTAAAGCAATCATTTAACATTGATAATTCCGCTTTCAGTTATGATCATATCCAGCAATTGATCGTGTTTTTCAACCGGCACCCTGTCTACCTTTTGCACACCAAATGCAACACCAATGAGCCTAGGGCGTTGGCCTTTTGCAATCAATTTATCAATTGCCCGGTCGTAATGGCCCGCACCGTAACCAAGACGGCCGCCATCTTTATCAAATGCCGCTAAGGGCACAAGCATAATAGTTGGGTCAAGAACGCGCGCCTCCTCCCCCGGGCCTATTGTGCCAAATCCTGCATCAACAAGCGGTGCGCCACGCACCAGTTCGCGAAATATGATGGTTTCCCTGTCCAGCACCACCGGCAGGCAAAGCCTCACACCCCTGCGCTGAATTTCAGCCATTAACGGCCGCGGGTCAATCTCGGAACGTATCGGCCAAAAACCGGAGACAACATCGCCTGGCTGAAATTCAATCACGCTCGCCGCCAACTCACCCGCAGCAATGCTCATTTCGATGCGTTTTTCCGCGCCAAGTCCATCCCGACGGGAAAGTACCTCGCGGCGCATAATCTCTTTTTGGGTTTTGGAAATTGAAGTGCTCTTTAAGAAGTTGGATCAGATTGCAGTCTGGTGACGAGCCGCGTTGGCCGTTAGAAGTTGGATCCTGGGAACCTACATGGTAGGTGGGCACCGTGTGAAAAAGCCCACGAGCTTAATCAGTGACAGTTCCCTTAAGGATCGGTAAGGCCCCAGGGATTGAAATTCCAGTCGAACCACGCAGCACCGTCCACGCCAACATAATACCGGCGGAAGATAATTACCAGCACTCAATATATTTCACTGAAAGGCGGGCAAAACCCCGCTATTTTATCCAGCTTTGCCGCGGCTCGATAATTTGGTGCCAATTTTCTCAATCTTTTCAGCGGCCGCATTTAACGATACGGCCAATTCTCTTTCGCGCATATTTATTTTTTCCAATGCATCATCTCTGGCGCGTTGCAGCGTTGCCAACTCTGCTTCAACCTTACGCAGCTTTTTTTGTAGTTCGGAGAGTTCATCAGTCACCATAACACCGGCCATCACAGTAAGGCGTTGATCTCCAATTTCACCAAAAGAATCTTTGAGACTAACCACATAGGAATCAAATTTCCTTGCGAGATCGAGCAAATGTTGCTCCTGGCCCTCATCACAGGCCATACGGTAGGTTTTAGCGTTAATTATTACAGCTACTTGAGGCATTTACGAACTACTTTCTTCGACCGTTCTGGAATCAATGACACTGCGAATCGATTCCATCGCAATTACCAGACGGCGAGACACCTCCTGATTGATACTCTCCAAACGGGCCGCACGGGCCTCTGATTTATCCAGATTTTCTGCAAGTTCGCCACGGTCAAAATTGACCCCTTGAACCTCAATTTCCGCGTCCTGAATTGAACGCTGGCCCTCCAGGTGGCCGTTTATGGTGGTTTCCAGCTTTGAGAGGGAACTATTGAAACGCAATAATGCTTCGTCGAACCCGGGTTTATTGTTACTTTCTGACAACATGGTTTATCCGTCCAAACCTAAAAACGCCCCCGCAAGCAGATTTGTGTTTTTTACAACTTCCGACTCACTTTATGTAATGTTGAATCGCAGTTATCAAGTCGCTTTAGTGATTTATCCATAGTTCATTAACCAATATACGAATTTAAAGCCAGTATTGAACAGATTGGCTTTGTTGTTGAACGTCGAAAATTACAGTAAATATAGTCGAATCAATCAAGGGTCAGGGCCTATTAATTTCATCCATTCTGCGCTGATTAATTTGATTGCTGAACAGAAGGAATATCGCAGGCAATATCAATATTTTCAAGATATTACGACGTATTCAGCAATCAAATTAACCGCGCCCAAAGGGTTTGGAGATAAGTACCCGCCTGGTTGCAACAAATGCTCGAAAAGATCCCGATCTGCCCTTGCGCTTTGTAATAACCATTCGAATACTTCTTTCCAAACAGAATTGTGTGAGATTAATAGGTCCTGACCCTAGCCTTGATCACGACCTTCAAGCCAAGTGCAGCGAAAGGAAACCCAAAGGAAACATTGACACAAGAGTGCCAAGTGCTATGTGTCGGCGAGATTGTTAGACGAAGCAAATAAGCTTCGGCCTTCCCTAAACTTCGGCGTCTCCTGAATTGGCGACTGAACAACAACAGATATCAAACGCGAGACCCATGACAAACATTGAAAAACACCAGCGCATGGCAAATGCTATCCGTTTTTTATCAATGGACGCAATTCAAAAAGCCAATTCCGGCCATCCGGGCCTGCCGATGGGTGCCGCAGATATTGCCACCATCCTGTTCACAAAGTTCATGAAATTCGATCCAACCCGCCCAAACTGGCCCGATCGGGATAGATTTGTGCTCTCTGCCGGGCATGGCTCGATGTTGTTATATTCAGCGCTCTATCTGCTTGGCTACCCTGATATTGACATTGAGGAAATCAAGAATTTTCGCCAATTGGGTGCCAAAACCGCCGGGCACCCGGAATATGGCCATGCCGCAGGAATTGAAACCACTACCGGCCCGCTCGGTCAGGGCATCGCCAATGCGGTTGGCATGGCAATGGCAGAGCGCAAGTTAAGCGATGAATATGGCAGCGATATTGTCGACCATTATACCTGGTGCCTTGCGGGCGATGGCTGCCTTATGGAAGGCATTTCGCAAGAGGCAATTTCCCTTGCCGGCCACATGAAGCTCAACAAGCTGATTTTGTTTTGGGACAACAACAACATTTCAATTGATGGCCCGATTTCCCTGTCGGATTCAACCGATCAGATTGCTCGTTTTGAAGCCTCGAAATGGCACACAATTTCAATTGATGGCCATAACCCGGACGAGATTTCCAACGCCATCAAAGAGGCCCAATCCAGCGATGCGCCAACCTTGATTGCCTGCAAAACCACCATTGGCTTCGGCTCCCCCAACAAAGCCGGTACAAACGGTGTTCATGGCGCGCCTTTGGGTGATGCAGAAATTGCCAAAACCCGCAAAGCACTTGGCTGGAAAGCGGAGCCATTTGAAATTCCATCAGAAATTCTCGATAGCTGGCGCCTGGCCGGATTGCGCTCAAAATCAGAACGCAGCAAATGGGAAAAGCGCTTAAACGAGCTAGAGACAGAAGAAAAATGCGAATTCGAGCGCCGCATACGAGGCGATATTCCCAAGCGTTTCGACAAGGATATTCATGCCTATAAAAAGCAATTGATTGAAGATGCTCCTACCCTTGCCACCAGAAAAGCCTCACAGGCAGCGCTTGAAGTGGTCAATAGCGCGCTGATTGAAACCATTGGCGGATCAGCCGATTTAACTGGTTCCAACAACACCAATACAAGCCAGACCCCGCCTATTACACCCAATGATTTCTCCGGCCGTTTTATTCATTACGGTATTCGCGAACACGCAATGGCAGCTGCAATGAACGGCATGGCCCTGCATGGTGGGCTAATCCCCTATTCAGGCGGCTTCATGATATTCTCCGACTATTGCCGACCATCCATTCGCCTTGCCGCATTGATGGGAATACGCGTCATTCACGTGCTTACGCATGATTCGATTGGCCTTGGCGAAGATGGACCAACCCATCAACCGGTCGAGCAACTTGCCTCGCTGCGAGCCATACCTAATCTCAATGTCATGCGACCTGCTGATGCAACCGAAACTGCCGAATGCTGGCAGATCGCCATTGAATCTGAAACCACGCCTTCTGCCCTCGCCCTGACGAGGCAAAATCTTGCACCACAGCGCCACGAGTATGAAAAATTCAACTTGTGCTCCCGTGGTGCCTATGAAATCGCCGCAGCCGATGATGATCCAGTCGTCACAATCTTTGCTTCCGGCTCCGAAGTTGAATTAGCAATCGAAGCCAAAGCCCTGCTGGATGCAGATGGTCACCCGACCCGCGTGGTATCAGTCCCATCATTTGAACTGTTTGAAAAACAGGACAGGGAATATCAGTCCGGCACCATCGGCAACACGCCCGCGCGCATTGCCATTGAAGCCGGTATCAAGCAGGGCTGGGAACGCTTTATCGGAAATGATGGCATCTTTATCGGCATGTCCGGTTTTGGAGCATCCGGCCCCTACAAAGAGCTTTACGAGCATTTTGGCATAACGGCGAAAGCTGCCGTTGAAGCCGCTAAGGAAATACTTTCTTCCAACACACCCCAAGACGACGAATAAGCGTCACCTGAAAGGAATTACCATGGCTGTTAAAGTAGCAATCAACGGGTTTGGCCGGATTGGCCGTAATATCTTGCGCGCAATTTACGAATCGGGTCGCACCGACATTGAAGTTGTGGCGATTAACGATCTCGGACCGGTGGAAACAAATGCCCACCTGTTGCGTTTTGACAGTGTGCACGGGCGCTTCCCCGGAACAGTGGAAACCACGGAAGATTCTATCGACCTTGGTCGTGGGCCTATCAAAGTGACCGCAATCCGTGATCCAAAAGACCTGCCCTGGGGCGAACTTGGCATTGATATTGCCTTGGAATGTACCGGGATTTTCACCGCACGCGACAAGGCGGCCATGCATTTGGAAGCCGGTGCCAAACGAGTGCTGATTTCTGCGCCCGGCGCTGATGCTGATAAAACCATCGTCTATGGGGTCAACCATAATGTATTAACCAGCGATGATCTGGTGGTCTCCAACGCCTCCTGCACAACCAATTGCCTTGCACCGGTCGCCTATGTTTTCGACCGGGAATTTGGCATTGAAAAAGGCTATATGACCACCATTCATTCTTATACAGGCGACCAGCCAACGCTGGATACCATGCACAAGGACCTTTACCGCGGCCGGGCTGCTGCCATGTCGATGATCCCCACCTCAACCGGAGCCGCCAAAGCCGTTGGTCTTGTTTTGCCGGAACTTGCGGGCAAACTGGATGGATCATCTATCAGAGTTCCAACCCCTAACGTCTCAGTGGTGGATTTGAAATTCGTCGCCAAGCGCGATGTTACCGCAGAAGAAGTCAATGCGGCGATTAAAAAAGCTGCCGAAGGTGAATTGAAAGGCGTGCTTGATTATGACCCTGCCTCAAAAGTCTCCATCGACTTCAATCACGATCCACATTCATCCAATTTTGCCTCCCAGCAAACCAAGGTAATTGGCGGCAATCTGGTGCGCATTTTGACCTGGTACGACAATGAATGGGGCTTTTCCAACCGCATGTCTGACACCGCAGTTGCAATGGGAAAACTGATTTAATTTTCAAAATTACTCCCAAACCATCATCCTGAGCTTGTCGAAGGGCGAGGGAAATTATTGCACGATCTCACCCACCCCCGTGGTTCGACAAGCTCACCATGAGGGTGGAGTTAGGCCTGTACAAATCGCACGTATTTATGCGCAAGTTTTGTATCGCAAAATTTTGTATTTTGCCGTATAGCGAGCAAACAGCGAGCCGCCCGAAAGCTCAAGTTGCACGTTGAGTGAAACGAAGCGCAAAACTTGAGTCACTATAAAGGGCGCCCTCGCGGAGCCATTGCGCAACGCGCATCTGCCGTGCGCGAATAAAAGTTCCCCACATCATTCAAACGATTGAAACTGCAATCCCTATTCTCCAATGGATTTGCCTTTGCTATCAATAACAAACCACACCCCAACGGAGAATATAGATGAGCGAACA
>JALSIJ010000112.1 GCA_026981655.1 Rhizobiaceae bacterium
GTGTAGTCGTTTCTAACGCTACATTACACAATGAGGATTATATCAAGGGTATTGGTTCATCAGGTGAACCTATTCGCGAGGGACGAGATTTGCGCCCCGGCGATACGGTGACAATCTATCGGGCCGGCGATGTTATTCCAAAGATTCTGGATGTGGATATTTCCAAGCGACCAAAGGACTCAAAGCCCTTTGAGTTTCCAACCAAATGCCCCGCTTGTGGAAGCCATGCGGTGCGTGAAATAAACAATAAAACGGGCCGTGAAGATTCTTCACGTCGCTGTACAGGTGGTTTGATATGCCCGGCGCAAGCGGTTGAAAAATTGAAACATTTTGTTGCCCGCAATGCTTTCGATATTGATGGGTTTGGTGAAAAACAGGCGGAGACTTTCTACAAAGATGGATTGATTAAAACCCCGGCGGATATTTTTTTGATGCGGGCACGCGACGAACAATCGTTGAAAAAGCTGAAAGACCGCGAGGGCATGGGTGCGCTGAGTGCCAAGAACCTGCTTGATGCGATTGACGTGCGGCGCACAATTGATCTGCAACGATTTATCTTTGCGCTGGGTATTCGCCATGTGGGGGAGGGGAATGCTAAAATTCTTGCCCGTACCTATCAGGATATAGATACCTTCATTAAGGCGATGACCCGGTTGGGTGATGAAAATTCTGAGGTTTTCGCTGAACTTGTTAATGTGGATGGCATTGGCGAGACCGCAGCTCACGCATTGGCTGAATTCTTTTCTGAACCGCATAATATGGACGTCGTCAATGTGCTGCTCAATGAGATCGAGGTGCTTGATGCCGAGCAGGTGGCCAATGATACGCCGGTGGCGGGCAAAACCGTGGTCTTTACCGGGGCGCTGGAGCGGATGACCCGCGATGAGGCGAAAGCGATGGCCGAGCGATTGGGGGCCAAGGTTGCGGGTTCGGTCTCCAAAAAAACCGATCTTCTGGTGGCTGGGCCGGGGGCTGGTTCCAAGCTAAAAAAAGCCAAGGATTTAGGTGTTGAAACCATAGACGAAGATGGCTGGTTTGACTTGATTGGCGAATAGTTCAAAGTACAGATTGGAGGACTGTTGCCAATGAAGTTGAAAATTCCGCTTGTTTTTCTGTTGAGTTTTGTCTGGGTAATTTCTTCTGCCAATGGACAGGAAACACCTGATTTCCGTAAGTTTTCAGACAATGGCTTGCGATTGGAAATTGCACCGCTTGGGCAAGATCAGGTGCAGGCCTTTTTTATCGGGCGTGATTTTTCCGCCAGAGATGCGCGATTTATTGCAGAAACCGGCTGTATTTTCAGAAGCGCCATTGGAAATGCGGGCAAAAATGCGGGCGATCCGAAAGTAACCGTCCAACTGGGTAAATGGCTGATAAAAAGCGGTGGCAAGACGCGCATGGTTTTAACCCGCGAAAAATGGGCTGAAATCTGGGCTAAACGCAAAGTCGAAGAAAGCCCGAAAATTGCCTTTCATTGGGCGCTGTTTCCGACCATACAAAATTATAACCCGAGCGATTATAACTGGGGATTGATTAGTTTTGCTTTGCCTGCGGGTAGCAAATTTGATTTGCAGCTGGTCTGGTTGCGGGATGGTATTGAACAAACACACACGCTAGAGGGTCTCGAATGCGCAAAATGAATTTTACTGCCGGTCGCCTGCAACATCTGATTTTAATTGTTGCCTTTTTCGTTTTGGCTGCTTTTGTTGCGGTGCCGCAAGCCTCAAATGCGCAGGCGCAATTTTTGCACAAAATGGATGGCAAGCCTCTCGCCAAGGATTTTGATTTGCCAGACCTTGATGGCAATAAGATCAAGTTATCTGACTTCAAAGGCAAGGTGGTGTTGGTGAATTTCTGGGCCACATGGTGCCCGCCGTGCCGTGCCGAAATTCCCTCGATGCAGCGCGCCTGGAATATTTTAAAAGACAAGGATGTGATGCTTTTGGCCATCCATGTGGGTGGCAATGAGGATCGGGTGTGGACGTTTTTAACCGATTTTAATGTCGATTTTCCGGTGTTGCTGGATGCAAATTCGAAGGTTTCGCGCTCCTGGCCAATGATGGGTCTGCCGGTTTCGTTTGTTATCGACCCGGATGGTCGGATTGCCCTTCAGGCGATTGGCGGACGTGAATGGGATGATGAGAAAATGATTGCACAAATTCTGGCTTTGAAGAAATAGGGAAGCAGAATGCCGCATTTTGTTGTCGAATATTCGCGTGATCTTGAAGAGAACTATGACATCCATCAGGTGATGCAAATTGCCTATGATAGCGGCGTTGAAAGTGGTGTCATGCAGGCAGATGATATAAAGGTCCGCGCCCGGCCGTATGATTATTATCGCCTGTTGAATAAAGGCGATAGTTTTCTACATGCGAGCGTGTTTATGCTTGCGGGGCGAACCGATGAGCAAAAAGAACATGTGGCGCTAATTTTGCGCGAGAACCTGCAAGGCTATTTGCTCAATGTGACCAGCATCAGCGTCGATATTCGCGATATGAACGCGCAGGCCTACAAAAAGCGGGTATTAGAGAAGTAGACCGATGCTATTTTTCGCGCAAACGAGCGCGCACGTATTTGCTTGCCGATCGGTAGTGGCTTGCACCTGATGCTTCTGCCCAGCGACCGGTTGTCCATTTGTTTCCGCCGCCTTTCATGGGTTCATTGTAAAGTTCGGCGTCGCTGGTATTTTCCAGAAAATTCTGCAATTGGGCATGGCTTTCCTCCAGCATGGTTTTGACTTCGTCCCAACCAAGTTTTGCCTGATCAATGCGCAACTTGGCGTTGTATTCTTTCAATTGGTTCCATTTATACCCTTTGGCCGGTATATCTGCCTTTCCGCTTTCCTGCCCTTGTTGATACCAGTTGAAAAACATATTGGTCCAATGGGCGCGATGGCCAATGACGTCTTTGATGCTGGTTTCATCCTCGTCTAATTGTAAAGCAAGATCATCATCCACCTCGGTCAGTAAGGCCATTAATTTGCTGAATTCTTTTTTTGTGATTGCAATTAAATCGTTGCGGTTGGTTGCGGCAGGCATGGCAAACTCCTGATCTCTATTTGCTTTATTACTCATAATACAAATAGGAATATTCGAAAGCCTGCCAATAGGCCTTTCATCAATTCCGCCTAAAATAGTGCGAAATCATCATTTTTTTTGATGGCTTCAATCAGTGTAATTGTTGAGACATACACGATAATTTCAGTTACGGTTTGTCGTGGGCAATATCTCGCGAACTTTGCCTCCCATGCATATTCCTCTGGTAACTTTCATTGATCGATCAAAAATCTGAAATCCGAGCCGGTCTCAGGCTGTTTCTGCCCTTGATGGTGGCAACAGCCCCGTTTGGCTTGCTGTTTGGTGCGGTGGCGGCGGAAAAAGGTCTTTCCACCATCGAACTGGTGACGATGAGCGCCTTTGTCTTTGCC
>JALSIJ010000113.1 GCA_026981655.1 Rhizobiaceae bacterium
AATAAATCACACTTTACAGTATTTATGCCAAATACAGATTTAACCTGCATTTTTTTTGGCTTGATTTCTGAGTCGAATTTTACCGGCAAGATGATCTTTGTTGATCTGTTTACCCCGGCTAATTCCAAGTGCATCTTGCGGCACATCCTTTGTCACCACACTTCCGGCCGCCACTATAGCATTGTCACCAATCACAACCGGTGCGACCAATGACGAGTTCGAGCCTATGAATGCATTATTGCCGATCCTGGTTTGATGTTTGTTGATGCCGTCATAATTGCAGGTAATGGTTCCCGCACCAATATTGGCTTTGGTGCCAATTATTGTGTCTCCGACATAGGACAGATGATTGATTTTAGAGCCAATGCCGACAGTTGCTTTCTTAATTTCGCAAAAATTACCAACCTTTGAGCCTTGAAGCATCAATGTTCCCGGCCTTAGGCGTGCATAGGGGCCAACAATGCACCCCTCACCTATCTTGGCCCCTTCAAGATGGGAAAAAGCACGGATAGTTACATTTTCCGCAACACTTACACCTGATGAAAACACCACATTGGGTTCGACGATCGAATCGCGGCCAATTTTTGTATCATAGGCAAATTGCACGGTTTCCGGTGCGGGCATAGAAACGCCGTTTAACATCATATCTTTGCGTTTTCGTTGTTGCCATACGGCTTCCACCTCTGCCAGCTGAACACGGGTATTGACACCTTGCACATCTTCTTCTGCTACCGTGGTTGCAACGACTTTCAGCCCTTTTGAACAGGCTATCGAGACAGCATCGGTTAGATAAAATTCATTTTGGGAATTGTTGTTTTCAATCGCCCGAATTAATTCGAGCGCAATAGAACCGTTAAAGCCCATAATTCCACTGTTACAAAGGTTTATGCTTTTTTCTTCATCTGATGCATCTTTGTGTTCGCGGATTGCAACAAGCTGCCCATCAACAACAATCAATCGACCGTATCCGGTCGGGTCAGCAGCTTCAAAACCAAGCACAACCAGATCGGCGCCATTTTGCAATTCATGGCGAATGTTAAGCAAGGTTTCTGCCTGTATTAAGGGCACATCACCATAGAGTATCAAAACATCATCGAAGGATTGGCGCAGCCACTCATCGGCGGCCAGCACAGCGTGAGCGGTTCCCAATCGTTCATGCTGTACGGAAATTGACATTTCTTCATTCCAACTATTAATTTTGGATGCGACATTGTCAGCGCCTGCCCCCACGACCACCACGGATTTGTCACCACCCGCTTCGTTTGCAGCATTCAGCACATGAACAACCATCGGCAGTCCGGCAACTTCGTGCAAAACCTTGGGTGTTGCAGATTTCATTCTCGTACCCTCACCGGCTGCAAGGATTATGGTCAGGCAGGTTTTTTGCATGTGTGTTCCGTAAATTTTTGTTGTCTGTGGTCTCTACAAACAACGGATTGCCAAGTATATGCTTAATATTGCAAATTGCTTATTGAACAATCCAGTTGATTCGGACAATGAAAGCAGATTTTTGATCAAATGTCTCATTTTCAACATATTGATGACGAGGTGAATTCACCTCATCAAATGCGAGATGTTGTCGTTTGGGGTTGTGCGGCCATTGTCTCAGCCACGGCAGCAATTTCAAGCTATGCATTGCAATCTGATTTCAAAGCGCCTGGGCTTGGTTCAGAAAGCGCCATTGGGTCTGGCAGTCAGCTTGCCGCGGAACAGCCCGTAAATGATGATGATTCTACAGACAACTTCACCACCGGGTCTGTTGCTCCGAGAAATGAAGATAAGGTTGTATCTTCAGCAGCCGGGAATAACTCCCTCTCCTCATTCGGCACAACGGTTGCAACCAAGCAATCAAATGCTGACGCTATTCGTAGAATGCGGGCAGAAAAGATTGAGCCGACTGCTGAGAGCGCGGTTGTGACTGTCAGCGGTGATGAAATTGGTAACAGCGCGGTTGGCATTGATTTAGGAACCGGCCATTCTTTTTCTATACTCGGCAAGCGCTACTCTGCATTGGTGAATGCGGCCCCGACCCTTTTTGATAAACTAACCGCGCGCGCATCCATTGTCGAACATGAAAGCAGCATCAAAGCGCATCTGGTTGCGGGGCCGTTAAAAGATGTCCAGGCTGCGAAAAGGTTGTGCGAAAGAATTCAATTGCGCATTAACACCACTTGTCAGCCGACAAAATTTATTGGCAGAACACTGAAACTGTATTAAAATTTCATCGGTGCCCCCACCATTCTTTGCGAGTAAACCCCGCCAATGCGCAATGTGCCAGCCAAAACCCCAGCGATTACCTTTGTTATTTTGGCATTCATGCCATTGTTTTTTTCCACCAATATAATTTTCGGCCGGGTCGCCGTATCAACTGTTGAACCCTGGACATTAGCTTTTATCCGTTGGTTTACCTGTACTTTGATACTGATGCCTTTTGTCGCCCATAGCATCGTACAACATTCGACTACCTTAAGATTGCAGTGGAGGCGGCTATTGCTGCTCGGCGTTCTTGGCATGTGGATTTGCGGTGCATTGGTTTATCTCGCTTTGAAATATACCAGCGCCACGAATGGCACGTTAATTTATACATCGTCTCCGGTGTTGATCATCTTTCTGGAATGGTTGTTTCGAGGCAGAAAAGTCGGGGTGCGCGAATTTACCGGCATTGCGATTGCGATGATTGGGGTTTTAATCATAATTTTTCGCGGGTCTTTGGATGTCTTGTTATCGCTCAATTTTAACACCGGTGATTTGTTGTTTGTTATAACTGCAGTGAGTTGGGCAATATATTCTGTGCTTTTGAAATCACCCGCTTTGGACAGCATTCCAACTATTACGCTATTTTCGGTGATTGCATTTATGGGCGCACTTACCCTTGCACCCTTCACTATTATTGAAATTGTATATCAAAATGCATTCCCAACCGGTTTGGCTTCCTGGATCAATATTGCGGGCATTGTTTTGTTTGCCTCGCTCATTGCCTTCAGTGCATTTCAGTATGGTGTGAAAACCGCTGGCGCGCCTATTGCCGGCATATTCATGTATCTATTGCCGGTTTACGGGGTTGGAATGGCGGTTGTTTTCCTGGGTGAGTCTTTTGAACTTTACCATCTGGCAGGCATAATTACGGTCAGTGGCGGTGTAATTATTGCGACGCTACCAGTTTCTCTTTTGCGAAAACTACCTGGACTGAAGTCTCGGGCCTGAGGCCTCGTTAGGCGCGGCCTAGGGCGTCCGGTATCCGATATGCTTTTCTCTCTATTGCTGCATAATCATTATTGGTAAAACCAGCACCCACATTTAAAAGACACGTTTAGAGCGGTTCATCTTTAGATGAAATCGCTCTGGATTGTTTTCGCTCACGGCCATTCGGGGCTTTTCTAATGGCTCAAGTTTTGCGCTTCCCCCGGATCAAGTCCGGGGTC
>JALSIJ010000114.1 GCA_026981655.1 Rhizobiaceae bacterium
GCATAAATTGCTGTCTGAAAACCCGGAAGCCTATGCGGATGCGGCCATTCAGGGCATCCGCGATATTTTGGGCGTTGCCGGTAACGAACAACTCCCATCGGAAAAAATCGGCGCGGTTAAAATGGGCACCACGGTTGCAACCAATGCGCTTTTGGAACGCAAGGGCGATGCAACAGCTTTGCTTATCACAAAAGGGTTTCGCGATGGGTTGCGCATTGGTTATCAGGCCCGTCCGGATATTTTCGCCAAGGAAATCATCCTGCCGGAGCAATTGAACTCCAAAGTTGTTGAGGTTGACGAGCGGGTGTTGGCCGATGGCACCATCAACCAGCCGCTGGATGGCGCTGCCGTTACATCCAGCCTGCAGGCGCTCAAGGACGAGGGTTTTGACAGCATCGCCATTTGTTTGATGCATGCGTGGAAATATCCCGAACATGAACAAAAAATTGCTGAGATCGCTCGCAAAATGGGCTTTGCACAAGTTTCCGTCAGCCACGAGGTCTCACCACTGGTCAAGCTGATCGGTCGCGGCGATACAACGGTGGTTGATGCCTATCTCTCTCCTATCCTGCGGCGCTATGTGGATCAGGTGGCAACTGAACTGAGTGGCGGAAAATCATCAGGTGACGCGCCCAAACTGATGTTCATGCAATCCTCCGGCGGCCTCACCTCTGCCGATATGTTTCAGGGCAAAGACGCGATCCTTTCCGGCCCCGCAGGTGGCGTTGTCGGCGCTGTACAAACATCAGGCATGGCTGGGCACGAGAAAGTTATCGGCTTTGATATGGGCGGCACCTCCACCGATGTCTCCCATTATAACGGCACCTATGAGCGTGCCTTTGAGACAGAGGTTGCGGGCGTTCGTATGCGTGCGCCAATGATGCAAATTCACACGGTCGCCGCTGGTGGTGGCTCCATTTTGCATTATGAGGCCGGCCGCTTTCAGGTCGGGCCGGACAGTGCGGGCGCCAACCCCGGCCCCGCCTGTTATCGCCGTGGTGGGCCGCTAACGGTGACCGATGCCAATGTCATGGTCGGCAAATTGAAACCGGAGTTTTTTCCGGCAATTTTTGGCCCCAGGCAAGACCAAAAACTTGATGTGGACGTGGTGCGCGAAAAATTTAATGCGCTCGCCAGCGAGATAAAAACAGGACAAACGCCTGAAGAAATCGCCAATGGTTTCTTAAAAATCGCGGTTGAAAATATGGCCAATGCGATCAAGAAAATATCCGTTCAACGCGGCTATGATGTGACCGAATATGCGCTCACCTGCTTTGGTGGCGCGGGCGGTCAGCACGCCTGTAGCGTTGCCGATACGCTCGGCATGGAAATTGTGCTGGTGCATCCGTTTTCCGGCATTTTATCTGCCTATGGCATGGGCCTGGCTCGCGTTTCTGCCAATCGCACAACCGCAATGGTGGTGCCGTTTGAAGATACAAAACTCAATGAAATCAAACAACTGGAAGAAAAACTCACCAAAGGCGTGATGCAGGAACTGCTGGCGCAGGATTGCGCTAAAGAAAATATATCCACCCGCACGGTGGCACATTTGCGCTATGATGGCACCGATACCAGCCTGCACATCAATTTTGACCACGGCTCGATTGACCGGGCCATTGCTGATTTTGAAAAGACCCACCGGACGCAATTCGGCTTCCTGTTTGAAAACAAACCAATCGTTATCGAGGCGTTGGAAGTTCAGGGCGATGAGGGAGATACCGGCGCATTAAACGAGCCGGAGCAGCCGCTTGTTGACGAGCAAGCCACCGCCTCAAACACCACCACATTCTATGCCGGCGATAAAATGCGTGAAGCGGGCATTTACCTGCGTGAAAATCTCGCCCCCGGCAATCACTTGAACGGCCCAGCGCTGATTATCGAAACCCACCAGACCATCGTGGTGGAACAAGGCTGGCAGGCCAAACTCAATGCCCGCAATCACATTGTGCTTACCCGTGTGGAGGCGCTTGATCGGGCTTCCGCCATAGGCACCAACGCCGACCCGGTGATGCTCGAAGTGTTCAACAATCTGTTCATGTCGATAGCCGAGCAGATGGGCGTTACCCTGCAAAACACTGCCTATTCGGTCAATATTAAAGAGCGGCTGGATTTCTCCTGCGCGGTCTTTGCCGCCGATGGCACGCTGGTTGCCAATGCGCCCCATATGCCGGTGCATCTGGGTTCGATGGACCGCTCTGTCGAGACCATTATCAAACTGAATGAAGGCGACATCCACCCCGGCGATGTGTTTGTGTTAAACGCGCCCTATAATGGCGGCACCCACCTGCCCGATATCACCATTGTCACCCCGGTTTTTGACGAGGACGAGAAAGCCATTCAATTCTATGTCGCCTCGCGCGGCCACCACGCCGATATTGGCGGCATGGCACCGGGTTCTGCCACCCCGCGCGCCACCCATGTGGACGAAGAAGGCGTGCTGATCGACAATTTCAAACTGGTCGATCGCGGCATCATTCGCGAAAAAGAAATGATCGAAGTGCTGACCGATCATCCGTGGCCAGCGCGTAATCCTTCGCAGAATATGGCCGATATGCGCGCCCAAATCGCCGCCAATGAAAAAGGCGTGGTTGAGCTGCGCAAGATGGTCGCCCATTTCGGTGAAGATGTTGTCGAGGCCTATATGGGCCACGTGCAGGACAATGCGGAAGAGAGCGTGCGCCGCGTCATCGACGCGCTATCCGATTGCGCTTATGATTATGAAACAGATTCCGGCCAGGTGATTAAGCTCAAAATTACCGTGGATAAGCAAAACCGTCAGGCGACGGTCGATTTCACCGGTACATCGGATGCGTGGAAGAACAATTTCAATGCGCCCGAGCCGGTCACCCGCGCCGCGGTGCTTTATGTCTTCCGCCTCATGGTCGAAGGCGACATTCCAATGAATGCGGGCTGCTTAAAACCCATCACCATCATTGTGCCGCAGGGTTCGATGCTTCGCCCGGTCTACCCTTCCGCCGTGGTGGCGGGCAATACCGAGACCAGCCAGCACGTCACCAACTGCCTGTTGATGGCGCTGGGGGCCGAGGCCAACAGCCAGGGCACCATGAACAATCTCACCTATGGCAATGCGCGCTATCAAAATTATGAGACCATTTGCGCTGGCGCACCAGCGGGAAAAATGAATTCCGGCCGCGGCTTTAAGGGCGCATCCGGCGTGCATGTGCACATGACCAATACGCGCATGACCGACCCGGAAATTCTGGAAATGCGCTTTCCAATCGTGGTCGAAGAATTTTCCATTCGCAAAGGCTCTGGCGGGCGCGGCAAATTCCCCGGTGGCGATGGCACAAGGCGCGTTTTGCGCTTTATGGAAGATATGGAATGCGCCATTTTATCCAGCCACCGCAAACGCCCGCCCGCAGGCCT
>JALSIJ010000115.1 GCA_026981655.1 Rhizobiaceae bacterium
GTCTTCCAATGTAACGCCGCCAAGTTGCAGCACAACCAGCAAATGGTATAATAAATCTGCAGCCTCGGCGGTTAATTCATCCGGGCCCTGACTTACGGCTGCAATGATAGTTTCAACCGCCTCTTCGCCAAGCTTTTCAGCGGCTTTGCCGATGCCTTTTTGGCACAGGCTCGCCGTATAGGACGCATCCGGGCTTTCACCGGAACGCGCCTTGATAATTTTTTCCAGATCTACAAGTGAAAATTCACCCATGATAACCTCTTCTCAATCGATGCGAACAGCAATGCCGGCCTTGGCCATATGCTGCTTGGCCTCTAGTATACTATAGGTTCCGAAGTGAAATATTGATGCAGCCAACACCGCACTTGCATGCCCCTCTTTGACACCGTCAACCAGATGATCGAGATTGCCAACACCGCCTGAGGCGATAACCGGCACGTGAACCGCATCGCTGATGGCGCGGGTTAAGGGTAGATTATAGCCAGTTTTGGTGCCGTCCCTATCCATTGAGGTCAGCAATATTTCGCCCGCCCCTTTTTTCACCATCAAGCGAGCAAATTCAACCGCATCAATGCCGGTTTCGGTACGCCCACCATGGGTAAAGATTTCCCAGCGATCTGGCTCGCCATTTTTTGAAACCTTCTTGGCATCAATGGCAACGACAATACACTGATTGCCAAATTTATCCGCTGCCTCGGCAATAAAATCCGGGTTCTTAACTGCCGTTGTATTAATGGAAACCTTGTCAGCGCCGGCAAGCAACAACCGTCTGATGTCTGAAAGTTCGCGCACCCCACCGCCAACCGTGAGCGGCATAAAACAATGTTCAGCAGTGCGCTCTATCATATCAAATGTTGCCTCGCGGCCATCGCTTGAGGCGGTAATATCGAGAAAACATAATTCATCTGCGCCGGCTGCGTCATAGGCAATAGCTGCTTCCACCGGGTCACCCGCATCAATCAGATCAACAAAATTCACGCCTTTGACCACCCGCCCATCGGCCACATCGAGACAGGGGATAATTCTGGTTTTCAGCATATCTATGCCTTTCCCGCACGAAGGGCAGCCAATGCATCTTTTGCATTGATGCGCCCGTCATAAAGCGCACGACCAGAAATTGCTCCCTCAAGGATGGCATGTTTCGGGTCAATCATCTGATCAATATCATCCATTGAAGCCAGTCCACCGGATGCAATAACCGGAATATTAACAGCCTTAGCCAATTCCAGTGTCGATGGCCAATTGATACCGGTCAGTATCCCATCGCGGTCAATATCGGTATAAATAATCGCCGCGATACCCGCATCTTCAAACTTGAGAGCCAGATCAATAGCGGTCAACTCGGAGGTTTCTGCCCAGCCCTCAACCGCAACCTTACCGCCCTTGGCATCAATACCAACCGCAACCTGTCCCGGAAATAGCCTGCCTGCTTCGCGCACCAGATCGGGGTCGCGCACGGCAATTGTACCTAATATTACCCGGGCCAGGCCTTTTTCCAGCCAGGTCTCAATCTGATCTAGCCGCCTGATACCACCGCCCAATTGCACCGGAAAATTTACAGCGTTCAAAATTGCGTCAACTGCACCACCATTGCGGCTTTCACCGGCAAAAGCGCCATCAAGATCGACCATGTGCAGATATTCAAAACCCTGTTTTTCGAAAGCAAGGGCCTGAGCTGCCGGGTCCGTATTATAGACCGTTGCCTGATCCATATCGCCGAGTTTCAAACGAACGCATTCGCCGTCTTTTAAATCAATTGCCGGAAATAAAATCATGGTGCCCACTTGAGAAAATTGGTGATGAGAGCCAGGCCCAACGCCTGGCTTTTTTCGGGGTGAAATTGAGTGCCAACCATATTATCGCGGGCAACCATTGCGGTAACCGCCTCGCCATAATTGGTGGTGGCAACAATATCCGAAGGTACATTTGCCTTAAGGTGATAAGAATGGACAAAATAGGCATGTTTGCCCTCAGGCCCGGTTTTTATTCCGTTAAAAAGCGGGTGAGGTTGGGAAACATCCAACGTATTCCAGCCAATCTGCGGTATCTTTAGGCCCGGATCATCCGGGGACATTTCCACCACGTCACCGCCAATCCAGCCAAAACCTTGGGTAATGGTTTTTTCCAAACCACGATCAGACATTAATTGCATGCCGACACATATGCCTAAAAATGGCAGCGCCTTTTGTTCGACCACTTCGCGCAAGGCATCTTCCATGCCTGAAACCGCCTCCAGCCCGGCGCGACAATCAGCATAGGCGCCAACCCCGGGCAAAACCACCCGATCAGCATCAGCCACCACATCCGGCTCATTGGTCAAAATAATATTGGCAGAAATTCCGGCTTCTCGCGCGGCGCGCTCAAAGGCCTTGGTTGCCGATCGCAGATTTCCGGACCCATAGTCAATGATCGCAACATTCATCATTTAGGAAAGCTCCGTCGTGCCGGGAAATTCTATTCCCGAATCAACCGGCGCAAAGGGTTTTTGTGCTGTGCCAGATGATGGTGCTTGAGTAAAACCCGGTGTCAAAGATGGTTTTTGACTTTCAAGCACGGAGTGGAAATAGCGATATTCAGCCGCATTCATATCCTGCTCTTCAATGGTTGCAGCCAAGGTCCATCCGCCCCGCTCCAGTTTTTTTCGGCGCAATTCCTGTCCTTCAAGAAACAGATAAAAACCTGGAAGGATTGTTAAACCAGCAACAATCACATTCAGGCTTGTGGGCAGCAACAATAGAAAAGTGATTGTCAGCAGCGCATAAAACAGTACCGGCCACCAAAGACGATGCCAAATCAACCAGAAAAACGGTAAAACCAGCGCCATAAAAGATGGCGCATCCGGTATCAGCACCGCTTCTAAATGCTGATTTCCCGCATTATCGCTGGTTTGCGGCGGAATATATACGGTGTAAATTGTCACTCAACAGGTCCTAAACTATCCGTTCAATGTACCTTTGGTTGATGGTATCACACCCACTTGACGCGGATCGACCTCAACCGCATGCCGCAATGCGCGTGCCACGGCTTTAAAACAGGTTTCGGCAATATGGTGATTGTTTTCACCATAGAGATTTTCGACATGCAGGGTAATGCCGGCATTTTGCGCCAATGCCTGAAAGAATTCGCGAAACAGTTCAGTATCAATTGTACCCAGTTTGTCGCGTGAAAATTCCACGTTCCAGATCAGATAAGGCCGCCCGGAAACATCAACGGCCGCGCGCGTCATCGCCTCATCCATTGGAAGATTGAACGAAGCATAACGATTAATACCGCGACGATCTCCAAGGGCCCTGGAAAGCGCCTGACCGATCGCAATACCGGTATCTTCAACCGTGTGGTGATCATCAATATGCAGATCGCCAATTGCCTTGATTTTCATATCTATTAGCGAGTGCTTTGAAAGCTGCTCCAGCATATGATCAAAAAAACCCGACCCGGTTGAAATGTCGAAAGCGCCCTGCCCGTCAAGATTAATGGAAACTGAAATATCCGTTTCATTGGTTTTTCGGGAAATGCTTGCCGTTCTGGACGTTATGTTGTCTGTATCTGTCATATCAGACCTCCATATTGCGGGATTTTGGCGACTATCTATCAGGCATATGCGATAAATACCACCGGTGAAGCCGGGTTAGGGTGAATTGGTTTGTTTGCATCTGGCAAAAAATCACATACATATGCCAGATTGAGATGTTTATAGACCTTGAGCGGTTAAGAAATTACGGAGACATTGATGGCTGAGCAATCTTTTCCCAGCATGCATGCGACGACAATTGTCACAATCAGAAAAGGTGACAAGGTTGTCATTGCCGGTGATGGGCAGGTCAGTCTCGGACAGACCATTATTAAGGGCAATGCGCGCAAGGTGCGGCCACTTGGAAAAGGCAATGTTATTTCCGGCTTTGCAGGTGCGACCGCTGACGCTTTTACTCTGTTCGAACGGCTGGAAGCCAAATTGGACCAATATCCCGATCAATTGATGCGGGCCTGTGTGGAGTTGGCGAAAGATTGGCGGACAGACCGCTATTTGCGCAAGCTGGAAGCGATGATGCTGGTTGCGGACAAAAACACAACCCTTTGCCTGACCGGTAATGGTGATGTGCTGGAACCGGAAAATGGCATTATGGCCATTGGTTCAGGCGGAAACTTTGCGCTGGCTGCCGCATTGGCACTTGCCGATAGCGACATGAGTGCGGAAGAAATTGCAAAAAAATCCATGCAGATTGCATCATCTATTTGCGTTTACACCAATGATCATTTTGTCTTGGAGCAACTTGATGCTGAATAAGGATGTGCTGGCTGATGCGGTCTCGAAGGGCATAATTGAGCCTGAACAGGCGGATGCGCTAAAGCAATTAGACAAATCCCCGGCTCAGCACCCGGAACTTGCCCAAAAAGCCATGCTGGATGCGGAAGATGACGAGGGTTTTCGCTTCATTTCCGGCTTTAATGATATTTTCCTGGCACTCGGCGTGGTGATGGTGCTTTACGGCATAGCATTTTCCGGCTTTAGCACCGGGCTTGCAGGCCACGCAATTACCGCTGTAATTTTGTGGGGGTTAGCGGAAATTTTTGCCTCTTGGCTCAAACGCTCCCTGCCCAGCATGATTGTTGCTGGTGCATTTATCTATCATATTTTATCGCTGGCGAGCTTTTACCTCTTTGGTGAAGAAATCTTTGATATTCAAACCCTAAGCGGCTGGCCAAGCAGCAATGTATATTTGCCGCTTTTTGCCATTGGAATCATTGCAGCACTGGTGTTTTATGCCCGCTTTAAACTGCCCTTTGCATTGTTTTTGACCGGCTTGCAGATTATCGCACTGATTGTTTTGAAAATAGTCGAAAACCTCGATGCAGGTTCTATCAGTTTTGTGATTTTGACCCTGTTTGTGACCGGTCTGGCTTTATTTACACTTGCCATGTGGTTTGATACCTCCGACCGGTTACGACAAACCCGGTTGAGTGATAATGCTTTCTGGCTGCATCTGCTGGCGTCTCCGTTAATCGTTCATTCGATCATGTGGCAATCGGCCATCTGGATTATTGGCTTTGATCGGGCGAATTCACTGCGCGATCTGGAATTTATTGCGCCGACCCTTGCCGGGGTTGTGCTTGTCATCTTCATAGTTTTGATGAGTGTTGCGCTGATTATTGATCGCCGTGCGATGCTTGTTTCGTCGCTGATATATGTATCGCTTGCGGTTACCTATTTTATTACCCAACAGGGAAATTCACTTGGAGCCGCCAGTTTCACACCCATACTCATTGGTGCGGCGATCATTTCGCTTGGTGTCGGGTGGCGGCCGCTGCGCCAATTCCTGTTTACAATTCTTCCACTTGGCTCTATCGAAGCCAGTCTACCACCTCTTAAAAGTTAGAAACCCGCCATGACAAATTTTTCTCCCCGCGAAATTGTATCTGAGCTTGACCGTTTTATCATTGGTCAAAACGATGCCAAACGTGCGGTTGCCGTCGCACTTCGTAATCGCTGGCGCCGCCAACAGCTTGAAAGTCCGATGAAAGAGGAAGTGCTGCCAAAGAATATTCTCATGATCGGGCCAACAGGGGTTGGCAAAACTGAAATTTCGCGCCGCCTGGCAAAACTCGCGGGTGCACCATTCACTAAAATTGAAGCCACCAAATTTACCGAGGTTGGTTATGTGGGCCGCGATGTGGAACAGATTATCCGTGATCTGGTGGAAATTGGCATATCTTTGGTGCGCGAAAAAAAACGCGAACAGGTTAAGGCAAAGGCACATATTGCCGCCGAAGACCGGGTTCTTAATGCACTTGTGGGCGAAAATGCCAGTGAAAACACCAGGTCCTCTTTCCGCAAAAAATTGCGCGAAGGCCAGCTGGATGAAAAGGAAATTGAAGTGGAAGTTGCCGATCAGGGCAACCCGATGGGCGGCTTTGAAATTCCCGGCATGCCCGGCGCATCCGTTGGCATGATTGATATTGGCGACATGATGAGCAAGGCGATGGGCGGCGCACGCACCAAAAAGCGCAAGACCAGTGTCAAGGAATCCTACGAACTGTTGATTGCGGAAGAATCCGACAAGTTACTCGATGATGAACAGGTTGTTGCAGAGGCCATTACATCAGTGGAAGATGATGGTATTGTTTTTCTCGACGAGATCGACAAAATTGCCGTGCGCGAAAGTGGTTCGAGCGGCGGTTCGGTTTCACGCGAAGGCGTGCAGCGCGACCTCTTACCATTGGTGGAAGGTACAACCGTTGCGACCAAATATGGCCCGGTGAAAACCGACCATATTTTGTTTATTGCCTCAGGCGCATTCCATGTTTCAAAACCCTCAGACCTTTTACCGGAATTGCAGGGCCGATTGCCGATCCGGGTCGAATTACGGGCGCTGACCAAAGAAGATTTTGTTAGAATTTTGAAAGAAACTGAAGCCAGCCTGATCAAACAATATGTCGCCTTGATGGGCACTGAAGAGGTCGAACTGACATTTACCGATGACGCCATTGATGCGATTGCCGATGTGGCGGTTGCGGTAAATTCTTCGGTTGAAAATATAGGGGCCAGACGGTTACAAACCGTAATGGAACGAATTTTAAGCGATATTTCCTTCAACGCACCTGACAATAGCGGGGATGCAATTACCATTGATGCCGCATTTGTTCATGATAATATTGGTGAGCTGGCAAAAGATACGGATCTCAGCCGATTTATCCTTTGATGCCTGTGGGTTAAGAATAAAACTAATGGATGTTAGATGAAACAAATCCGGCTCTTTTCACTCGTAGTAACTCTTGCTTTGGCCTTGCCTTTGACGGCATTTTCGCAAGCCCATGCCGTTACCAAAGTTCCTGCGGGAAACCGCAATGCCAAACAGCCGGCAATTCCCTATGGCTCTATCAAGCGTACCCGGTCAGGGCACGGCACATTTGATAAGAAATATGTCAAAATCCGAACCATGCTCGGGCGTAACAAAAAGCTGATTAACAAGATCAAAAAAGCCGCCCGAACCTATGGCATTGACCCGATCCACATTATTGGTGCGCTGGTGGGTGAGCATACTTATAATGTGGATGCGCTGGACCGGTATCAAACCTATTATGTGAAGGCGCTGGCCTATCTTAATCAGGATTTATCCTTTCAATATAAGGGCGAGCAAGTCACTGATTTTGTCAAACGGCCAGAGTTTTCCAGATGTTTTTCCATCAATTCTTCATATGATAAATGGTCGTGCCGCGAAACTATCTGGAATACAAAATTTCGTGGCAAGCGGGTTGGTGGGCGGCCCTATCCCAATGACCGGTTTGGCCGGGTGTTTTTTCAACCACTCTATGCGGGACAAACCTTTGGTCTTGGCCAGCTCAACCCACTGACCGCACTAAAAGTGACTGACGTGGTTAACCGCAAAAGCCGGTTAAAAAGGTTACGTGCCAGCAATGCACCGCAAATTTATAAAACTATTATGGATCCGGATTCCAGCCTGCTATATATGGCTGCCGTTTTAAAAAACAGCATTGATATTTACAAGCGCTATACCGGTTTTGATATTTCGAGCAATCCGGGCATTACAGCAACCCTCTATAATCTTGGCAATGTAAAATCCCGCGCCAGAAAACTCGCTGCTATTAACAAAAAGCGAAGCGCCCGCGGGCAAAAACCTGCATTACCGGAAGAAAACTATTATGGCTGGCTGATCAATAAGAAAGAAAGCGAGCTTCGTCAGCTATATTGAGTTACGATTTTTCGATAAGCGCAATTATCTCATCAAGGCGGGTAATTTCCAGGTCTTGAATATTTTCTGATAGCAGATTAGCCAACAATGTTGCCTTGGGATTGAGGCCGGCCGTATCAATTACCACACGTGGATGGGAATGGGCGGCAAAAGTTTGAAGTTCTTCAGCCTCATCCCAGATCACATTAAAATAGCCGATTATTCTTTGCAGCAGCGCCCAGGTCGGTTTACCGCGACGGCCATGTTCAAGCGCGGATAAATAGGCGCTGGATATGCCAAGGCTTTCCGCCATATCCTTTTGGGAAATTCCGCGTTCAAGTCGCATGGCCCGTAATTTTTCGCCAAATGGGGTCAAATTTGAGTATCCATTTCCCTTTATAATCGCCGAATTCGAACATAAAGCGCACCGGAACCGCCATGGGAAATATGCGCCTCCTGAAATCCACCGACGATATTCAACAACTCGCCACTTGTCAGCCAGTTGGGTACTTGCCGTCGCAATATACCATTTCCCATCTCGCCCTTACCGGTTATCACCAGCACCAAGCGACAATCATTTGCCTGCGCCCGGTGCAAAAAATCACTTAATTTCGAGATTGCCTTGTTCTGCGTCATTCCATGAAGATCAATTCTTGCTTCAATCGGCATCCGACCTTTTACAATTTTTTTCCGGGTTTTGTGGTCGAGCGATTGGCTGACTAATGGACGCTGTGGAACCCGCGCTTGAATAGATGGCATCAGGGTTTTTGCCGTGTTTGGCTGAACTTTTTTCGGTGTGGCCAATAATTTAGAGAATTTTTTTGCTAACTCATCCGGTTTTTTATAACTCGCCGCCGCCATCCCCACATGCTCATGCATCGGCTCAATAGTGCTGGTCACCCGCTTCCAAAGAAGCTTGTCCTCTTCACTCAGATTTTTCCGTCGCCGCACCATAAATTACTTCTAATTCCGCAGTTGCTGTTTGGGCAGCAATACCACAAACCTTGCCTGGTGGCGCGTATCGCCAGCAATTTTTCCGGGGCCATCGCCAGAACCTAAAAACAGATCACCACGGGTTGGCCCGATAATTGCTGAACCTGTATCCTGCGCAATCATCAGTTTTTTAAAAGTAGAACTTTCGCCGGGCAACGGATTGTCGGTTTCAATCCAGATCGGCGTGCCAAAAGTATGTAGGGTTCGGTCAATGGCAAGGCTTCTTTCTGCGACAAGAGGAACCTTGGCCGCGCCAACAGGCCCAGACTCTACATCCAAAACCGGATATTCGTTGAAAAAGATATATGACCGGTTTTTCTCAATGATCGAGTGCATTTTATCCGGGTTTGCCGAAAACCAATTGCGAATAGCGCGCATGCCGCAATTGTCCCTCGAAAGCTCGCCCTGATCGAGCAACACCTTGCCAACGGCCGTGTAGGGGTGACCGGTTTTGGCGGCAAAACCAACGCGAATGATGGCCTCATCTGCAAAGCGCAAGCGAGCAGAACCCTGAATATGGACATAGAGCGCCTCGGCTAAATCTTTGACATAGGCGATTTCCAAACCCTTACCGTCCAAATATCCATTATTAATTGCCTTGCGATCCGGATAGACTTCTAATCCTGGCTCTTCATCCTGGTCTTTAATCCTGGCAAATTTGAATTCTGGATCCCAGCTATCTGGTCGATTGTCACCATTCACATCCACCAGATTGTCTGGTCTTCGATAGAGCGGGGCTGAAAAATCTGCCGTCCTTGTGCGCGATGCCAAAACCTCTGGTTCAAAATAGGCGGTAACAAACCCCTCTTTAGCGAGTTGGTTGTTTTCCTGATCTTTGATTTCAAAGGGAGAAAAGTGTTCCTCAAAAAACTGCCTGGCTGAGTTTTGATCAAATGGTGCATTTTCAATTGCCTGTTTGGCAATTTTCACCAGATATTCAGAGGAAACATTCAATGCTCTTGTATGATAAGGCGCTTCAACCATATGGCGGGCGGTGTTTAAAAAAGCATTCATCGCAGCACAATGATCATCCTTGTTCCAACCTGCCAGCTGGCCAAAGGAGATCTGCTTAAAATGCTGTTTCATTGGAACTGATTTTCAAGCTAAAAAATCGAGGTCTTGGGTCCTGACACTAGTCCTCGGCTTCCGTACCGATCAGTTTCCAGTTTGGATCGCGTGATTTGAGTGAGCGGGCAAATGTCCATACATCAATTTTGTCAGCAACTTCCTGCAAATCACCATCAATTACATTTTCATCCTTATCCAAAACCGCTGAAATTATCTGGCTTTTGAAACGTACAACAATCTGGGTTTCGTCTTTTTGCAAATCAGCACCAACTATGGTGGCATTTCCAATCCCAACAAAAGAAGATTGTACAACTTCACCGTTGGCTTTGCGCTCATCAATAGCCTCGGCAAAACCCACATACACCTCCTTGGACAATAGAGACTTTAAGGTTTTCTTGTCCCCATCGGCAAATGCATTGACTATCATTTCATAGGCAAGTTTTGCACCGGATACAAAACTATCAGGTTCAAACGATGGATCGCGCTCCAATATGCTTTTCAGAGCTTTATTCAGTTTGGTTCTTTTGCCGGCAATTTTATCAATTTGACGAATGGCCGGGCTTTCTTGACGTTCAGCAGTTCTGCTAGATCCTTTTTTGGGCAATGTCACCACATTGTCATTGGCATTGTCGGGATCATCACTTTCAATCTCCCGTGTTTCAGAACGTTCTGAGCGATAGGGATCATAGGGTGGACGCTCGTCGTCTGATCTTTGACCAAGAACGCTTCGTAATTTGAAAATTACAACAATTGCAATGATCAGTGGAATAAGAGTACCGAGATCGAACATTAGGACTACCGTTAATTTGCTGAACAGGTTGATCCAGCCTTTTTACAGCTGGTATCGTTGAGTATATCTAGTTCATATTTATCTTTGTTTAAACCCATTCAAATTTAATAATTTGTTCTTATCTGGTAAGAGAGACTAATTGCATTCATATTTGTGTGAAATCTGCCCTCAACTGGAAAACAATGCCCTTATCACTTCTACCATTTATGCTGCTGCTTATCCCAATTGTCGAAATCGGGGTGTTTATCGCAATCGGCGATAGGATTGGCATATTTTACACACTGATGATGATATTGGTCACGGCCATTATTGGTTCAATTCTGCTGCGCATAGAAGGTTTTCGTATTCTCAAGCAGATTCAAAAAGAAATGGGTGCAGGAAAAGTTCCTGCAAAAGAGCTTACCAATGGTGTTATGATCTTAATTGCCGGGGTTTTGCTGCTAACACCAGGATTTGTTACCGATACCTTGGGTTTTCTGTTGTTTTTGCCCCCAGTTCGCGCCGCTATCCGGTTGTTTCTTGTTTCTCGTGTTAAATTCAATACCCAATCTGGAGCAGGAGGGTTTAATGCTGGATTTAGCGGCTTTCAATCTGGCCCCAATAACCAAAATGGGCGAAACCAGGATGGCCCGATCGTTGATCTGGATGAGGAAGCATGGACAAGAGACCCCAACCCATCATCACCCTGGAGCGGCGAAACAATTGAAAACCAAATCAAGAAAGATAAGAAATAGCGTCGCCAAGCATCTTTTCGAATAGATTATTCCCTTACAACAATATGGCAGGCAGCCGCTGGTTTCTTAGCTTGTTTCGAGTTAAATCCCATGTTAGAGCGCAACTACACTTATAAATGATGATTTGCGGCTTCTACGCCTGAATCATTAAACCCCGAAATTTATGGAAAAATTAGATGGCCAAGAACGACAAACCTGAAGCGAAATCACAAGATGCGGAAAACGGTGCTGCTGCGGGAAATGGTGCTGCACCATCGCTGAATGTATTAGCGCAATATATTAAGGATTTGTCCTTCGAAAACCCGCTGGCACCAAATTCATTGCGCCCCCGGGAAAAAGCCCCGGAAATCAACATTAATATCAATGTTAATGCAAACCCGCTTTCTGAAACCGATTTCGAAGTCGAATTGACAATGGAAGCCAATGCGGGCGATGGCGATGATGCCATGTTTAAGGTTGAGTTGATTTATTGTGGTGTTTTTCGTCTGGAAAACCTGCCGGAAGAGGCAACTGCGCCAGCAATTCTTATCGAATGCCCGCGCATATTATTCCCGTTTGCCCGTCAGATTATCGCCGATGCAACAAGAAATGGCGGGTTTCCACCTCTGCTAATTGACCCAATTGATTTCGCCGCCCTTTACCAGCAGCGCGCAGCCGAAGAACAGGTCAAAGCGCAGGTTAATACCGACCTTAGCTAAGATTTAAGATCTGATAATTCTGGAAACAACAATTAAACCTGTTTCCAGATTGCATTTTCGCCGATTGTTTCAACAAGCTGATCATGGGCCGCCCGCTCAATTTCGCTTAATCTTGAGGCAAGCGGTGTATCGCGCTGGCGCTGTGGCTCTCTTATAACGCTACCAATTGTTTGAGACTTTGAGGCTTCTTCCTCGATGGAGCCTAAGCCAAGGGCCGCTTGTTTTCCGCCAATCAGCTCGAGATAAACTTCGGCCAACAATTCAGAATCCAGCAAAGCTCCATGCTTTGTGCGGTGTGCATTATTAATCCCATACCTGGAACAAAGTGCATCTAGCGAGTTTGGCCCTGCGGGATGTTTTCTGCGAGCGATCTGCAGGGTATCAATGACACGGTCATTGGTAATAGGCGGCATTTTCAACCGGGCAAGTTCGGCGTTTAAAAAACCCATATCAAAACTTGCATTGTGGGCAATCAGATTGCCCTCGCTGAAAAACTCAAGAAACTCAGATACAACATCCTTGAATTTCGGCTTATCAGCCAAAAAATCATTGGAAATTCCGTGCACATCAAATGCGCCAGGATCAACCTGGCGTTCTTCCGGGTTGATAAACTGATGATAGATTTTGCCAGATGGAAAGTGATTGATTAATTCGATCGCGCCAATTTCAATCACCCTGTCGCCTTCTCTCGGGCTCAGGCCAGTGGTTTCCGTATCAAAGACAATTTCCCGCATAATGCTCTCCCGCAACGATCCGCGAATTCTATATCAACAATATCTGGTTTGGCATTTTTTGAGCTTTATCCACTCAAATAAGTTGGCTTATCAAGATGGAACCCAATTACCAGTCCTGATTTTTTCAATAATTTCCGACACTTCGTTTTGGGCATGTTTGAGTCCCAATGACGTATCAATTATAAAATCGGCGCGCTGGCGCTTTTTTGCATCCGGGTATTGTCTGGCCAGAATATTCTCAAATTTTGCCTCATCCATTCCTGGACGAGCCAAAACTCTTTGTTTTTGTACGGATGCAGGAGCAGTGACCACAATGACACCATCAACGCGTTCCTGACCATTGGTCTCGAACAACAAAGGAATATCCAAAACAGCCAAATTTTCATTATTGGCTTTTGCCTTTTTTAGAAATTCTATTTCCGCGGCCCGTACAAGCGGGTGAACAATTGCTTCCAGTTTTTTCATCGCTGCTTCATTGCCGACAACTATTTCGCCAAGTTTAACCCGGTCAACACCCTGTTTGCCGGTTGTTCCTGGAAATGCCGCCTCAATTAAAGGGGCAGCTTTTCCGGCATAAAGTTTGTGTACCACCGCATCAGCATCGTGTACTGGAATATTTTGATCGCGAAACATTTGGGCGGTGGTTGATTTTCCCATGCCAATTGAACCGGTGAGACCAAGAATTATCATAAGCTTTGTTCCAAATCGCGCACCACCAGTGAGCGAAGTTCGTCGCTTACCTCAGGCCTGACACCAAACCATTTTTCAAAACCTGGAACTGCCTGATGCAGTAACATTCCCAGGCCTTCTGCAGTTTTGAGCCCAAGATTTTCCGCCTGCTGCAACAATTCTGTTTTTAATGGCACATATACAATGTCACTCACCAGACAATTGGATGGAAGGGAGCCTAAATCAATTTCCAATGGTGATTTTCCCTCCATCCCAAGCGAGGTAGTGTTTATCAGTAAAGCTGAATCCAACATCAGGTTTGTAAGCTCTTCCCATTTGTGGGCATGGGTGGTCTTTCCAAAAAAATCCGCCAGTTTTTTCGCTCGGGAATAGGTTCTGTTGACAATGGATATATTGGTAAAACCACGCGATTTTACCGCATCAATAATGGCGCGCGCGGCGCCACCTGCCCCAAGCACAATTACCGTTTTTTGCTTTTTGTCCGAATTATCCCAGTCTGGGGCCAATTGGTCGAGGTTTGCCAAAAAACCATATCCATCAGTATTTGCCGCATGAATTTCACCATCTTCAATCCAGATTGTATTTACCGCGCCCAACCGTTTTGCCACCGGATCCAGGTTTTTGATTTGTTTGAAGGCTGCCTCCTTATGGGGAATTGTTACATTCCCCCCAAGAAATTCTCCATCATGTAAATTTTGAACGAAGTTTTCAAAATCGGGTGGAGAAACAGGGTACTTTATATATGCCCCTTGTAGGCCGTATTCATTTATCCAAAAATTATGGATCATTGGCGAGCGAGAATGCTCAACCGGCCAACCACAAATAAATGCGCGTTTTAGATCAGCCATCAATAATTTCCAGATTTCTAAGCTCTGCCAGCAAAGGCAATAATGGTAGTCCGATAATTGTGAAATAATCGCCCTGAATTTTTTCAAACAAATTTATTCCTTCGCCTTCCAGCTGATATGCGCCGACACTCATTAACACATCACCGCCCGCTCTGGCTAAATATCGACCGATAAATTCCGGTGTCAGTTTTCGCATTGTCATATCGGCTGTTGAAACATGCCGCCATACAGTCTGCTCGTTAATGACCAAAGCAATACTGGAATTAAGCTGATGGGTATTACCGGAAAACGCCAACAGGTGTTGACGGGCGCCTTTCATATCTGCTGGTTTATGAAACATTTTGTCACCTAGCGACAGGGTTTGGTCACAGCCGATAATCAATGCATTCTTAAATCGATGCGAAACCTCCTGGGCTTTTGCTTCAGCCAGAACCTGCGCAATATCGGATGCATCCAACTGACTTTTTTGCAAGGGCTCTTCTATCGCGCGTTCATCAATTTGGGCGGCCTGCTGGGAAAATTTAATGCCGGCGTTGTTTAACAATTCAGCACGAAACCGACTATTGGACGCCAAAATAATCGGGGTGTTTTTATCAAGGCTATTAATCACCGAATTCCATCTCGCAATTTTGTCTATTTTAGGCTTCTGGCTTTTCTAGAGGTCGGCGTACAGGGCCATTATTTCTGCGGCAGTTTCTTCAATTGATCTTTTTGATACATCAATCATCGGCCAATTATTATCCTTGCAAAGTTTTCTGGTATAGGCGATTTCTTCAGCAATCGACGCGCGGTCAACATAGTCATTCTCGTTAAACTCATCCTCATAGGATAATATCCGGTTTTGCCGTAAATGCACGATCCGGTCCGGGCTGGCAACTAATGCCAATATCAATGGCGCGCCAGGCTTTTTAGCATTTATTAAAATCGGCTGATCGGGGTTTAATGGCACGTTGGCAACCCGAATACCCCTTTGAGCCAAATAGATCGCTGTTGGCGTTTTCGACGTTCTCGAGATACCCAATAGAATAATATCTGCATCCTCAAGATTATCGGGTAAATGACCGTCATCATGGGCCATAGCAAAGTTCAACGCTTCCATTCGTTCAAAATACTCAGCGTTTAAAATATGCTGGGCGCCCGCCTTACCGGATGATTGCTGACCCAGGTAATTTTGAAATACCTCAATAACCGGCTTCAACAGATCAACCGCCGGAACACCCATTTCTCGACAACGCTCTTTTATGTGAAATGCCAATGCCTCATCCGCCATTGTGTAAAGAACAATACCCGGTTCCCGGTCGATTTCATCTAAAACATCGATCACCTGTTTTTTGGTAGTGATCATTGATGAAATATGTTCAACCGCATTGGCGCTGGAATATTGGACACTCACTGCCCGCGCCGCTGATAAAAGCGTTTCACCGGTTGAGTCAGATATCAGATGTAAATGGAAATGGTTTTTTTGAATATTCACACAAACCTTGCCGCGTTGGGGATAACGTTGGATAGTTTTGCACATTAGAGCAATTTTGAAAATTAATCACCGCTAAGAGAAATTTCATCAACAGGCCAGCCGGTGAAAATGAAATTATTCACAGCATCTGGATAACGAGGATTAATTTTGTATAAAATAATGTTGATTAGTTATCAACAAATAACATCAAATTTAATTCCTGTAACTATTTGAAAAATATAATTTAATTATGTTTTCCCTGTAATTACAAAAAATTCGGATGAGTTTTTTTGGTGGTATTTTTCCGTAAATCGTACTGAATAATTTGTGTATTTAATATGATCACTGTAATTCACAGGCAATAATAATAAGAATCCAAAAATAACAAATTTCTTTATTAGGAAACGCTGTGAATAACTCTAAATTACCCAATTCAGACCATCGCAAAGTTCTTAACGTAATGGATGGAATGGCTTATGAAAAACCACCCATTTGGATGATGAGACAAGCAGGAAGATATTTACCTGAATATAGGGCACTACGTGAAAAGGCAGGCGGATTTTTAGAACTTTGTTACACACCTAAATTTGCTATTGAAGTAACAATGCAGCCCATTAGGCGTTTTGGTTTTGATGCAGCTATTTTGTTTTCTGATATTCTGGTAATTCCAGATGCGCTTGGAAGATCTGTTCGCTTTGATGCTGGCCACGGGCCCCAACTCGATCCTATCGATGTTGAAGATATAGCCAGTTTAAACAGCTCTAATTTTATGAATCATTTATCTCCTGTTATTGAGGCTGTTAAAGGTATTCGTGCGGAATTGCCTGTTGAGACGACATTGCTTGGGTTCTGTGGTGCACCCTGGACTGTGGCCACCTATATGATTGCCGGGCATGGGACACCTGATCAGGCCCCGGCTCGTCTGTTTGCCCATGCACATCCTGAAGAATTTGCCAGGCTATTGGACATCATTGTTTATTCTTCTGTTGAATATTTGATCGCACAATTGAATGCGGGTGCAGATGCGGTTCAAATATTTGATTCATGGGCCAGCGTGCTTGATGAAGATCAGTTTGAAAAATGGTGCATCAAACCGGTTGCCAAGATTGTAGAATTGGTTCGTGAACAATTGCCAGAGGCCAAAATAATTGGTTTTCCAAAAGGCGTTGGACAGTTTTATTCTACCTATCGGGAAAAAACAGCTATTGATATGATGGGGCTCGATTGGGCAATGCCATTGTCATTGGCAGTTGAATTGCAAAAACAAGGGGCCGTACAGGGAAACCTTGATCCAACCCGATTAATTGCCGGTGGGCGTGCCTTAGATGAAGGCGTCGATATGATACTGGAAAATCTGGGTTCTGGGCCGTTAGTATTTAATCTGGGGCATGGAATTACACCTCAAACACCAATTGCCCATGTTGAACAAATGATAAAGCGTGTTAGAGGGTAAGTTTCAAACAGAACTGGTAATCTTAAAATGTACGAATGGTTATTTATTGCGCATATAATTTCGGTAATTTCTTGGATGGTTGGTTTACTCTATCTTCCACGCCTGATGGTTTATCATAGCGTGGCTACGAAAAAATCCGAAACATCTGAGACATTTAAGATTATGGAACGTCGCTTGCTTAAGGGTATTATGACGCCAGCAATGATTTCCAGCTGGGTTTTTGGGTTAAGCCTGGCCTATTATTCCAATCTTTGGGCGGATGTTTGGCTTATGATAAAAATGACTTTGGTTATTTTTCTAAGCGCCTATCATATGGTTGCTGCTGGATGGGTAAGGAAATTTGCCAATGATGAAAATACTCATTCACAAAAATATTTTAGGATAGCAAACGAGGTGCCGACAGTGATTATGATTGCTGTTGTAATCTTGGTCGTAATAAAACCATTTTGATATTTTACAGATTTTTCTTGCAGAATATATCTATTGGCACTATTTAGGGCCAACCATTCAATGGTTGAACTTTTTTCGGCTCTTTCTGGGCTTGATAGTTTGTATTCAGTTACAGACACTATTCTCCGGATACATCACTCGCAATTCTTCTGGTTTTGAATCCTTCTCCTTATAATTTCATAAAATGGACCGTTTTCCTATGAAGCAAATGAAGCTGCAGGAACTTAAATCTAAAACACCAACTGATTTAATCAGCTTTGCTGAGGACTTAAATGTTGAAAATGCCAGTACCTTGAGAAAACAGGAGCTGATGTTTGCGATATTAAAATGCCTTTCTGAAGAAGACGTAGAGATTATTGGAGAAGGTGTTGTTGAAGTTTTGCAGGATGGATTTGCTTTTTTAAGATCAGCCAGTGCAAATTATTTGCCAGGGCCGGATGATATTTATGTATCGCCATCGCAGATACGTAAATTCTCATTGCGTACGGGTGATACGGTAGAAGGTCCAATTCGTGGTCCAAATGATGGCGAGCGCTATTTCGCTCTGTTAAAGGTTACAAAAATTAATTTTGAAGACAGTGATAGTATCAGCCACAAAATTCATTTTGATAATCTAACTCCGCTCTATCCTGATGAACGTTTCAAAATGGAAGTTGAAAATTCTAAAGTTAAAGACTTGTCAGCACGGGTAATAGATCTGGTCGCGCCGCTTGGTAAAGGTCAGCGTGGATTAATCGTTGCACCACCGAGAACCGGTAAAACTGTACTTTTGCAAAATATTGCCCATGCGATTACTGCAAATCATCCTGAATGTTTTTTGATTGTACTTCTGATCGACGAACGACCGGAAGAAGTAACTGACATGCAACGTTCTGTTAAAGGTGAAGTTGTTGCTTCTACTTTCGATGAACCAGCTTCACGACATGTGCAAGTTGCTGAAATGGTTATTGAAAAAGCCAAGCGCCTGGTGGAACACGGGCGTGATGTAGTAATTCTGCTGGATTCAATTACCAGGCTTGGCCGCGCATATAATACGGTTATTCCTTCCTCTGGCAAGGTTTTGACCGGTGGTGTTGATGCCAATGCATTGCAAAGACCAAAGCGCTTTTTTGGTGCTGCACGAAATATTGAAGAAGGTGGTTCTTTAACAATTATTGCGACTGCATTGATTGATACCGGCAGTCGTATGGATGAAGTTATCTTCGAGGAGTTTAAGGGCACTGGTAACTCAGAAATTGTTCTTGATCGTAAGGTTGCCGATAAGCGCACCTATCCTTCTATGGATATTTTGAAATCCGGTACACGCAAGGAAGATCTGTTGGTTACCAAATCTGATCTGCAAAAAGTATTTGTACTTCGTCGGATTCTTTCTTCTATGGGCACGGTCGATGCGATTGAGTTCCTGATCGATAAATTGAAGCAAACTAAATCAAATGCTGATTTCTTTGATTCAATGAATACCTGATTAGATTGTTTGAGAGCAAATATCATGTCTGACGATACGATCTTTGCATTATCATCAGGCAACGTCCCTTCAGGCGTTGCCATTATTCGATTGAGCGGGCCGAAAGTTCGATTCGCCTTCGAAACAATGATTGGCTTTTTGCCACCTGCCCGGAAAGCCGTACTTGCTGAATTAAAGGATGGTTCTGATAAAATCCTTGATCAAGCTATTGTTCTGTTTTTTGAGGGACCTCGAAGTTTTACTGGTGAAGATTGCGGCGAGTTTCATGTTCATGGAAGTCGCGCTGTATTAAATGTTGTTCTAAGCGAATTAAGCCATTTTGATGGTTTCAGACTGGCCGAAGCCGGCGAATTTTCCCGAAGAGCATTTGAAAATGGTCGATTGGATCTGACTGAGATAGAGGGTTTGTCTGATCTTATATTGGCGAATACGGAACAGCAACGTGTATTGGCTCAAAAGCAAACTTCTGGAAAATTGCGTGCTCTATATGATGATTGGCGTAATCGCTTGATCAATTTGCGTGCTCATATCGAGGCTGATCTGGATTTCTCCGAAGAAGAAGATATTCCAGATGATGTAAATCGGCATCTCATTGATGGTGTTGGAGGTTTGATAACGGACATTACTGCTCATATTGATAGCTTTGTAAAAGGCGAGATCATTCGTGAGGGCTTTAAGGTTTCGCTGGTTGGCGCGCCTAATTCGGGCAAGTCCAGTCTTTTGAATGCGCTTGCAAAACGCGATGTGGCGATAGTCTCTGAATATAAAGGTACTACCCGCGATATAATTAGTATCAGTCTTAATTTAGATGGGTTTGAAGTTGTTATTTCGGATACTGCTGGTATTCGAGATACGGATGATGTTGTTGAGCGAATAGGAATTGATCGTGCAATTGATAGTGGCAGGGATGCAAATCTTACTCTTTTCCTACAATCTAGTGATCAGGAGCCGTGGAATCAATCTGATTTAGAAGATATGTTTGGTGATAATGTTGAGATTATCTATTCGAAAGCAGACTTGCTTTCGAACAAAAATATTGGAGATAATAGCATATATGTTTCCTCTATCTCGCAAGCCGGATTGAAAGATTTGGAACAGCTGATTTCGATTCGTGCACGAAACAGTATCGGGAATGGTAACCAACTTTTTTTAACCCGAATGCGGCATAAACTATTGTTAGAAAAATCGTTGTTTCATTTGAACTCTATATTGAATGACAATGAAATGCTGATTGAGCTTATTTCTGAAGAATTGCGTCTCGCTTCAGATCAATTGGGGCGGATTATTGGTAAAGTAGATGTAGAAGATTTGTTGGATGCGGTGTTCAGCGAATTTTGTGTTGGAAAATAATGTTTCACGTGAAACATTGGATCAGTGTAATTCTTCCCAGGAATTGAAGAGAGTATTTAAAGTGAACGGGAATTTTGATGTCATAGTAATTGGTGGTGGTCATGCCGGGTGTGAGGCAGCTTCAGCATCTGCACGCCTTGGCGCAAATACTTTGCTAATAACCGGGTTGAAAAATACTATTGGCGCAATGTCTTGTAATCCCGCGATTGGAGGCCTGGGTAAAGGTCACCTCGTTCGCGAAATTGATGCGCTTGATGGCACAATGGGTAGAATGGCTGATGCCGCCGGTATTCAATTTCGTATTC
>JALSIJ010000116.1 GCA_026981655.1 Rhizobiaceae bacterium
CGGCACAGATTGGAAAATTTGGGTATTACCACCGCTAATAACCGGTTCATTTTGCCCCCTCACCCTTCGGGCGAGAAATCCCATCACCATATCTATGAACAAAGTATAGGCTTCGGATTTGGCTTTAAGCGCCAGACTTTCCGCCAGCGCATGAATTGCCGGCCAATTAACCGGCTTTTGGGGATCGGCGGTGACCAGCCCCAAAAAGGCCGAATAGTTCTTTAACCCCTCACCTTCAACCAGCTGTATGGCCTTACGCACCGAGCCTTCGGCCAGAATGCCGATGGCCTCAATATCTGTTTGCACCCGATTGTCATCTCCATAAAGACGGCCCAATGCTTTTGCCATAGCGTCCTTATCGAGCGGCCGTACATTAATCTCGCGGCATCGGGAGCGGATAGTCGGTAACAACTGCCCCGGCGCATTGCACACTAGCAGAAATAGCGACTTTGCTGGCGGCTCCTCCAGTATTTTTAACAATGCGTTAGCAGCACTTGCGTTCATGTCTTCTGCCGGGTCAACAATTGCCACACGCCAACCACCACCTGTTGCCGTCATGCCAAAAAAGCTCTGGGTGCGGCGGATTTCATCAACGCTTAAAGTTGATTTAAAACTCTTGGTTTTGCTATCATAGGGCCTGGCCAAATGTATAAGATTTGGGTGAGCACCGGCCGCTAATTGATTATGATCCGGATCATCGCTCGCGGGTTGATAAAATGTATCAGACGGCTTACCAGTTCTGGTGTGATGAAATATGTGATTGGCAAACCGGTAAGCAAGTGTTGCCTTGCCAATACCCTTCATACCGTTGATCAACCAGGCATGGTGCATACGACTGGAAGCGAATGCGGCCGCAAATTCCTGCTCCGCGACACTGTGACCAAATAGAGCAAGATTGTTTGAGGGATCAGGCAGGCCTTCAATCTCATTATATATCATGCGTTCTGACAGATTATTATTCATTATTTTGATGCACCAAGCACAATAGTTTTATTTGTAAGATCAGCCACAACCGTTTTATTTGAATTATTGGCCACCACAGTTTTTCCTGTTGAGCTGGTATCAACAAATATGTCTCTACGGGCAATGGCATCCCATACTTTTTCCGCGACATAACTTTGGCGTAGTGACGCATCAATAACGTCACAACGATCAGCCGCCTCCCGGGCAATTTTGTGATACCCTGCATGGCGAGCTTTCTGCATGACTATATCAACTTTATTGGCAGCCCCCGCGAAGCCATTCTTGCGGTTTTGGTTGGAACGCCGCATTCCTTCTTCCGGAAAAATATCCAAAATGAGGGTCAGATCCGGCCAGGCATCTTCAAAGGTGACATGGCAAAGTGCCTTGATTATTTTCTCATCAGCATCCCTGATTATGCCTTGATTGACCTGAAAAGCATCACAATAGCTCTCGCAAAGAACATTAATCCCGCTGTCCAGAGCGGGCTTTATAACCTGCTCCACATGATCGCCAATTTTGGCTGCAGCTAATATCGCTTCCATGTCATTACCAAAGGAACTGGCTGCACCCGATGAAAGCAAATGCCCTATTGCTTTGGCACCTACGGAATCCTCTTGTTCATGCGCGACTAGAACCGGATAACCGGCATTTTCCAGCCGTTTGGCAAGTAATTTGATCTGGGTAGTTTTTCCAGCGCTCAAACCGCCTTCAAATGAAATCAGCTTTCCGCGTGGTTTTCCCGTGGCAGCACTCATCAAATCTATAACCACCCAAACATTAATTCGCCCAACGCATCAAGCGCCCGTTGGCGAATTGTACCGGTTCCAACAGATTCAGCGGCAAATAGAGGTGTTTCCTGGCTCAATACACCACCAATTTCAACTTGTAGTTTGGCAATTTTTGCACCCTCTTCGACAGGGGCCAATACGGGGCCGGTATAAACAATGCGGGCGCGCAATCGGTCGCGATTGCCCACCGGAACAAATATTTTCAATGGCCCTTTGGCCTTTAGTGCAACGCCAGATTTTGCACCGCCGTAGAGCCTGGCTTCCCCTACGATTTCATCCTTATCGAACAGGCTGACAGCTTTAAAAGCCCGAAAGCCCCACTGCATCATTTTGCGTGACTCTGACCGTCGCTGTTTTTTGCTTTCCATGCCACTCAAAACCAAAATCAAGCGTTGGCCATCTTGCTCGGCAGAACCGACAATACCGTAACCGGATGCCTCGGTGTATCCGGTTTTCATTCCATCCGCACCCAGATTTCCTGCGAGCAGTGGGTTTCTGTTTCGCTGCCTGATCTTGTTCCAAATAAAATCAGGCTCTGAATAATAGCCATAATATTGTGGATAGGTGGTTTGTATATGCCGTGCCAAAAAGGCCAGCTCGCGCACTGTTACTTTCTGTTCTGGATCAGTTAAACCGGTGGAATTCCTAAAAACGGATTTGGTTAAACCAATTTTTTTTGCCCGCTCATTCATCAGCCCGGCAAAAGCTCTTTCCGAACCGGCCATACCTTCAGCTATGGCGATACAGGCATCATTGGCCGATTGAATAACCACACCACGAATGAGGTCTTCCAGACGAACATCAGAATTTAGTTTGGCAAACATGGTGGAACCACCGGAATTGCTGCCGCCGCGGCGCCAGGCATTTTCGCTGATGGTGAACGTATCTTCAAGATTGAGTTCGCCGGTTGAAAGCGCGTGAAACACCACCTCCATTGTCATCAGTTTCGCCAGCGATGCCGGAGGAATGAGAGCATCCGCATCCTTTTGAAATAGAATGGAGCCGCTTTCGGAATCCATCAAAAAAGCCTGTTTAGCTTTGGTCTCAAACAATTGTGCTTGAGCTGAGGTGCTTAAAACGCCGACAACTAATATAAGTAAAATTATCAAAATTCGCTGAATTGCAGTAAAACAAGAATTAGTCACGTCGATAACTCCGTTTTTAAGACTTCGCGAGAATTATCGATACAATGGCGAAGGCAAAAACTCAACAGTCAAGCCCAGTCATTTGCGCGCTATGTGCAATTGGACACGTCACGCATTATCAACAAATTACGACTACCAGCTTCGACGAAACGGCGTTACTTTCCAACTCGTTGAGCGACTACTTTCAAATTTTTGATCAATCACCAGACTGGCGGCATTGTGCGCATGTTTAATCCGCAATCCTGCCGCATAGGATGAAATTAAATAACGATCTTTCAGGCTTTTAGAAATTGCCGGACTGAGTGACTCCAGCCTGGTGCGTGAAACATTTGCCTTGTGAATATTATTTGCAATCGGTGCGCTTTGATCAAAACGTGACGGTGCCGACAACAATGCAGCCGGTTGAATGAACGCTTGAATATTCATTGGAATT
>JALSIJ010000117.1 GCA_026981655.1 Rhizobiaceae bacterium
ATTCGCCGGCTTCGAAGGTTTTGGTGGTGCCCATCCAGGGCGTGGACCGCAAGGGTTTGGCGGTGGTCAGCAAGATTTTGGCGGCGCTGAGGACATCCTTTCGCAAATTTTTGGTGGTGGCGCTGGCGGTAGTCCGTTTGGCGGGCAGTTTCAGCAGGGTGCAGCAAGGGGCCGACGCCGGCGTCCACAACCGGCAGCCGACACCAAGGTGTTTGCCCGTATAAGCCTGGAAGAACTGGCCGCCGGCAAGGCACAGGTCCGCATAGGCCCAAATCGCACGGTTTCAGTAACCATTCCTACTGGCACTGAAGATGGTCAGGTAATTCGGCTGAAAGGCCAAGGCGAGCAATCGCCAATGGGGCAGGCGGGCGATGCGCTGGTGACGATTTCAATTCGGCCTCATGCCAATTTCAAGCGCCAGGGCGCTGATCTTCGCATCGATTTGCCTATCAGTCTTGATGATGCCGTATTGGGTGCAAAGGTGAGGGTGCCAACTCTAACCGGCGCTGTTTCGCTAACAATTCCAGCCTGGTCTACTTCTGACAGCGCCTTTAGAATTCCTGGTAAGGGTCTGCCTAAAAAGGCCGGGGGAAATGGTGATATTCTGGTATATCCCCGAATTACTCTGCCGAAAGAAAAGTCGGAAGATCTGGTTAAGCTGATGAAGCGTTGGCAGGGCGAAAAAGTTAAATAATCGACCTATTTGGTTTTGCCGGTAATTAATCTGTTACATTCATCTTTGAGAAGTGTATCAATCTGTCTTGAAGCAAACTCACGACTGTGGCATATGAATCAGTGCTGGAGTTTTCCGGGCGCACCTCTTTAACTTTACGATCAGGAATGAAAATATGGCTGAACCAACCGGTTTGATGGCAGGTAAGCGTGGAATTATACTCGGGCTGGCCAATAGTCGTTCGATAGCGTGGGGAATAGCCAAGGCATGTTCAGATGCGGGAGCAGAAATTGCGCTGACATATCAGGGTGATGCCCTGAAAAAGCGGGTTGAGCCTTTGGCTGAGAAAATTGGTGCGACGGTTGTCGGCCATTGTGATGTGACCGATGTTGCAAGCATGGATGCGGTTTTTGAAAAGATCGAGCAGAGCTGGGGAAAGATCGATTTTCTCGTCCATGCCATTGGTTTTTCCGACAAGGACGAGTTGACCGGCCGTTATGTTGACACAAGCGCTGATAATTTTCGCAAAACGATGGATATTTCGGTTTATTCGCTGACCGCACTAACCCAGCGGGCTGAAAAATTGATGACGGATGGTGGCTCGATTGTTACCATGACCTATTATGGCGCTGAAAAGGTTATGCCTCACTACAACGTAATGGGTGTAGCCAAGGCCGCGCTGGAGGCCAGCGTTAAATATCTGGCAGTTGATCTTGGCCCCAAAAATATACGCGTCAATGCAGTATCTGCCGGTCCTATCAAAACACTTGCAGCATCTGGCATTGGGGATTTCCGTTACATTCTTAAATGGAACGAGTATAATTCGCCCCTGCGCCGGACTGTGACCATTGAACAGGTTGGCCAATCAGCACTTTATCTGTTGTCGGATATGTCCAGTGGCGTTACTGGTGAAGTTCATCATGTGGATTCTGGCTATCACACGGTTGGTATGAAGGCCGTTGACGCGCCGGATATTTCTGTGGTCAAAGATTAGGGGCATACCTGATAATCTGATAGCATTATAAAGTCTGCCCTAAACCCCTGCATTAAAAGTGAGTTTTATCATGACTGTAAACCGTCAAGCGCTGTTGAAATCTCGTCCACATGGCCTCGTTACCAATGATAATTTTGAATTTGTTGATGCACCGCTGGTCGAACCCGGCGATGGTGAGTTTCGGGTAAAGGTTGAGGCTATTTCGATTGATCCCGCAATGCGCGGATGGATGGCCGAGGGCAAGTCCTATATCCCTCCCGTTGCAATTGGCGACGTTATGCGCGCAGGCGCTGCCGGTCATGTGGAAGTGTCCAACAATCCGAAATTCAAGGTTGGAGATGCGGTCTCCGGCATGTTTGGCGTGCAGCAATATGTTATTTCCAATGGTGCGATGGTGTCCAAACTGGACGAAAGCCAGGCCTCGCTTGAGCGTTGGATTGCCGGTCTTGGTATGCCGGGGTTGACCGCCTATTTTGGCCTGTTGAATGTGGGTGAACCCAAAGAGGGTGATACGGTCCTTGTTTCAGCCGCATCGGGTGCGGTTGGTTCGGTTGTTGGCCAGATTGCCAAACTCAAAGGCTGTCGGGCCGTTGGCATCGCTGGTGGGCCTGAAAAATGTAAATATGTGGTCGAAGAACTGGGGTTTGACGCCTGCGTCGATTACAAGGCCGGTAACCTTTACCGAGACCTTCGTGAGGCCTGCCCCAAGGGCGTCGATGTATTGTTTGAAAATGTCGGCGGCGAAATTTTCGATACCGAACTGGCGCTGATGAACACCTTTGGCCGCGTGGTTTTATGCGGATTGATTTCGGCATATAACGCCACTGAAATGCCTGACGGTTTGAATAATATCCGTTCTGTTCTGGTCAACAGATTGAAAATGCAGGGAATTATCGTCTTTGATTTTATCAAGGAATACCCGCAGGCGATCAGTGATCTTGGCAAATGGCATGCGGAAGGCAAACTAAAACTGCGCGAAGATATTCGCGACGGTGGTATTGATGCATTCCCTGACGTGCTTAACCTGCTGTTTAATGGCGGCAACAATGGAAAATTGGTGTTGAAAGTCTAATTATTCCCAATGATATATCTTGTACGCCATGGCCAGACAGACTGGAACGCTGAAATGCGACTGCAGGGTCAGCAGGATATTCCATTGAATGATTTTGGCCGCCGGCAGGCCGCTCAAAATGGCGCGAAACTGGTTAAGCTGATAGATGACCCGTCAAAGTTTGATTTTGTCGCAAGCCCGCTTGGTCGAACCCGAGAAACAATGGAAATTATCCTTGGCCAGTTTGGTCTCGACAAAAATGCCTATCGGGCCGACAAAGGGGTGATCGAGATCACCTTCGGTGACTGGGAAGGTTATACGTTTGACGAGTTACGGGTTGAGCAAAATGATGCGGTGGAAGAACGACTGGCCAACAAATGGAGCTTTATTCAGCCGAATGGCGAGAGTTATCAAATTATGTGTGACCGGGTTGCGATTTGGCTCAAGAATACCAGTGGCGATATGGTCGTTGTTTGCCATGGTGGCACCATCAGAGCCTTGCTGGTTTTATTGGCAAAGATGCCGACAAAACTGGCAGCTGAACTAACCATCCCCCAGGACCAGATTTACCAGTGGGATGGCCACAGGGGCCGTTGG
>JALSIJ010000118.1 GCA_026981655.1 Rhizobiaceae bacterium
CGACCCGGCTCGATACCGCAAGAAGCCGAAATGATAACCTTGGGTTCCGCATCGTCAATCCGGGTTGCAAGTTCGGCGGCTGCAAAACCACCAAACACCACCGAGTGCACAGCCCCTAACCGGGCGCAAGCCAACATGGCAAATGAGGCCTCCGGCACCATCGGCATATAGATGATGACCCGGTCGCCCTTTTCAACACCGCGATCTTTCAATACCGCAGCAAGGGCAACAACTTCTTCCTTCAACTGTCTGTAAGTATAGGTTTTCTTGGCGCCGGTTATCGGGCTGTCATATATCAGTGCGAGTTGGTCAGCCCGCTCGCCCTCCACATGACGGTCGACGCAATTATAGCAGGTATTGCACAAAGCGCCCTCAAACCATTCGCCATAAACATTGGCCGATGGATTGAAAGTATTTTTGGCAGACTTATACCAGTCGATTTCTTCGGCTGCGGTCGCCCAGAATTTCTCCGGATCATCCTGCCAGCTTTGATAGACTTCTGAATATTGCGACACCAAAACCTTGCCTCCCGTGAAATTTATTCCAACAAAGACTAGACCAGTAAATATGATCCCGTCTATCCACCATTTGTCGTAATTATACCGAAGGACGATGGGATTAATTGCTCGATCTTAACCTGCGGATGGATGAAATAACGAAGCACCGGCATTATATTTACCCCACGGCCAGGTCTGCATCTTTCAATGTTTTCCAGCCCATTTTTTTACGCAGTTTTTTCACCTGCTTGGCCGATTCAAGCACATTCGCATAGACCTCGTGGCGGGGTGAATCCACATAATTCACCTTGCCGGAAACGTCGAATTTCCCGGATTTAACAATTGCCTGAAAAGCCTCCACATTGGCTGAATTGCCATCTTTGAGGTCGGAATAATAATTTGCAACAATATCGGCAAACTCATCATAAAATCGATATACCCCGCCATTGATCTCAATAAATCCGATACTGGCAAGGCTCGGGTCGCTACGCAATAGCGTACGCATGAACAGATCGGGATGATCCAGCGACGGGTCAACCACGCTTTCATCAATAAACGGAATTTTATGCTGATAACCGGTCGCCATAACGATGAGATCAACCTCTTCGCGAGAACCGTCTTTAAATACCACCTCATGGCCCTCAAAACGCTCCACATCCACCTTTGGCACAAGGTCGCCATGCGCCATGTGATGCAGCGCCTGCGAATTGACAATCGGATGCGAATTAAGCGGCAGATGATCGGGTTTTTGCAAGCCGTGACGGGTCACATCGCCATTGATCAACCGCAAAACCAAAGCCAGCGACCATTGCTGCATGAACATCGGTAAAATCGAGCCGGTCACTGCAAAGACATCGGCTGGCATGCCAAATACGTGTTTTGGAATAAAGTGATAGGCACGTCGCATGGATAGAAACGCCGCATCAGCGGTACGTGCGGCCTCTGCTGCTATATCAACGCCGGAATTGCCCGCACCAATAATCATCACCCGTTGCCCACGAAAAATATCGCCATTGCGGAATTTTGAAGAATGGATGATTTCGCCAGAAAATTCGCCCGGATATTCCACCATGCGCGGGTGCCAGGCCAGACCGGTTGCCGCAATCACCGCATCATAGTGGTGGGTGGTGCCATCGGACAAGGTCACATCCCAACCCTCATCAAGCCGTTTAGCCGCGGTAACCTCGGTCGAGAATTGAATTTTCTCTTTTAAATCACAGGCATCTGCAAATGAGTTGAGATACGTTAAAACCCGCTTGTGGCCGGGATAGTCAGGATAATCATCCGGCATCGGAAATCCCATAAATCCCGACATGGTTTTGGAAGAAATCATATGAGCGCTATCATACATGGCGCTACCGGGATTGTTTTGATCCCAAACACCGCCCACATTGCTGTGGCGTTCGTAATGATCGTAATTGATATTTCGGCGCTTCAATGCCCGCGCCATAGAAAGTCCACCAGCACCGGCACCAATAATGCACGCTTTAAATTCTTTACTCATATCTCTCCCCGTTTTTGACTAGATAAGGCAAAGACCGGGTTGTTGTCGAGCGTTTTACAATTCTACGTTAAAGTTTGGTTAACCATGATTAGACTGCTTCACATTTACATGGAAGCATGTCAGGCTACTATTGAAGCCCGACTTACAAATCGATGAAATCGATTTGAGGGCGAAACTGGCCCGGTGCTTATGCACCGCCGTAGCGGAGGCCGGAGCATAGATCAAATTGCACGTTGACCCCGGACTTGATCCAGGCGAAGCGCAAAACTTGAGCCATTAGAGCGTGTCCGTCTTCGACGGAATCGCTCAAGGCCAACAGGCATTCGGTTTACGCAGCCGAGAGCTTGGCCATGACATCATCATTGATTTCAAAATTCGAATAGACGTTCTGCACGTCATCATCATCTTCCAACGCGTCAATCAGCTTCATCAATGTCCCGGCCTTATCTTCACCCACCGGCACAAGGTTTTGCGGTTTCCAGGTCGGATTAACCGATTCAGCCTCGCCCAACACGCCCTCAAGCGCAGATGCAACTACACCCATATCTTCAAAGGCGCAAATGATTGTGTGCCCATCCTCATCAGAGGTCACATCTTCTGCACCCGCCTCAATCGCCGCTTCCATAACGGCATCTTCATCACCAACATCAGCGCCATATCGAATTTCGCCCACCCGGTCGAACATGAACCCAACCGAACCGGTTTCGCCCAATTGGCCGCCATTTTTGGTAAAACAGGCCCGCACATTACCCGCAGAGCGGTTTTTATTGTCGGTCAGCGCTTCGACAATAACAGCAACACCGCCAGGGCCGTAACCCTCATAGCGAATTTCAAAATAATCATCACCATCACCGGCAGAGCCCTTGCTGACCGCGCGCTGTATATTATCCTTCGGCATCGATTGGCCACGGGCATTTTGTATAGCCAGACGCAGGCGCGGGTTACCATCCGGGTCGGGGCCTCCCATTTTGGATGCAACTGTAATTTCCTTAGAGAGCTTTGCAAACATCTTGGAGCGCACAGCATCTTGCCGCCCTTTGCGGTGCATGATGTTTTTAAACTTGGAATGGCCAGCCATTTTTATTCGATCCGTTTGTTTAATCTACTTGAATAATCGCCTGTGCTTATAGAAAGAACCTGTGCATACGTCCAGTCATGAGGCGTTCCTGCCCCAACAAAATCACAATTTATGGATTATCGTAATTGCGGTTTCATTTTTGTACCGAATTGCGGTAATAAGTAAAATTCAAAGGGGAAGCCGGGCTGGAAGTTTATAATGCGGCTGCAGGCAACGATTTAACTGGAGGCAAAGCCTGGTGGCACGAGAATACGACCCCCATAAATTATCATCGCCAAGAGTATTTCTCTTAAGCATGTTGATATTCGTAATCATTGTCGGGTTTCTAGCAATGATTTTATATCGTCAACTATCCGTCGCTTTTATCACCAACCCCGGGTTAAATGGCCTGATTATAGGGGTTCTTGTGGTCGGAATGCTGCTTGGCTTCATGCAGGTAATCCGTTTGATGCCAGAGGTTTCCTGGGTGAATTCTTTCCGCAAGGGAGAGTATGAACACGAGGTTAGGCGCGAACCTGTATTGCTGGCACCGATGGCCACATTAATGGGTGAGCACCGCGAAGGCGTTTCACTTTCCACCAGCTCGATGCGCTCAATCCTTGATTCGATTGGCAATCGGCTGGACGAATCACGTGAGATTTCACGCTATTTAATCGGCCTGCTGGTTTTTTTGGGTCTGCTCGGCACCTTTTGGGGCCTGCTTGCAACCATCGGCTCAATTGGCGACACCATCCAATCGCTAGACCCTGGCACCGGCGATACCAATGATGTTCTTGACGCCCTCAAAAGTGGATTGAAGCAGCCACTCGATGGTATGGGTACAGCGTTTTCATCCTCGCTATTTGGCCTTGCAGGGTCACTCATTCTTGGTTTCCTTGACCTGCAATCCGGTCAGGCGCAAAACCGGTTTTATACTGAATTGGAAAACTGGCTCTCCACTGTCACTGACGTTAACGGAGACTTTTACGCAACCGGTGGCGGCAGTTCAGACGACATGACAGCGGCAATTAAACAACTCACAACCAATGTTGGCGAAGGCGGTTCGGTTTCCAGCCAGCGGGCAACGGAAGCAATGGCCAATTTGGCCGAGGGCATTCAGGGTCTGGTCAAGCATATGCGCTCGGAACAACAATTACTGCGGGATTGGGTTGAATCTCAATCCAGTCAACAAAAAGACATCAAAAAATTACTACAAAAGCTCAATGACATTGTGGATCACAAATAAATAAATGGCATTTTCACGCGGCAGACGGCGGGAAAACCGCGTAGATTACTGGCCTGGCTTTGTAGATGCCCTGTCCACATTGCTGCTTGCCATCATGTTTTTGCTCTCGGTCTTTGTTCTGGCGCAGTTTCTCCTGTCACAGGAAATTTCCGGCAAAGACACGGTGCTTAACCGGCTGAATTCTCAAATCAACGAATTAACATCGCTGCTGGCGCTCGAGCGCTCCAACAAACAAGACCTCAATGATAGTCTATTGTCGCTACAATCAAGTTTGCAGGTGGCAGAAACGGATCGCTCGCGCCTGCAAAAACTGTTGGAAAAGGGATCGGGCGCCATCGGGATTGCAGAAAAGAAAGCCAACGCGCTTTCCGGATCGCTGGATGAACAAAAGAAACTCAGCAAACGGGCGCTCTCACAGGTGCAATTACTCAATCAGCAGATTTCCGCCCTTCGCCGACAAATAGCGGCACTTGAAGATGCGCTGGATGCTTCTGAACGTACTGATCGGGAAAGCAAAACCAAAATTGCTGATCTCGGCAAGCGCTTGAATGTGGCGCTGGCCCAACGGGTTCAGGAGCTTTCGCGTTATCGTTCTGATTTCTTTGGCCGGTTGCGCGAGATATTAAGCGACCGCTCCGACATTAGGGTTGTTGGCGACAGGTTTGTCTTCCAGTCAGAAGTGCTGTTTGAATCCGGTGCGGCTGAAATCAACGAACAAGGCAAGGCCGAAATGAAAAAGCTGGCCGATGCCCTATTGCAGCTTTCAGAGGAAATTCCGGCAGAAATAAACTGGGTTTTGCGCGTGGATGGACATACCGATGATCGTGCCATTCGTGGCCGCGGCCGAATTCGTGACAACTGGGAACTTTCATCCTTCCGGGCTATTTCTGTGGTGCAATATCTGATCAGCCAGGGCGTAGATCCAACACGTCTTGTTGCGGCCGGCTTTGGCGAATTCCAACCCATTGAAAATGCCGATACAAATGAAGCACGTACTAAAAACCGCCGCATTGAACTAAAACTAACAGAGCGATAAATTTCCCGGGGCTAAGCTTGCAAAAATCTTCTCACTTAGAAAAACTGATTTCTGGACTGGGCGGGTTTATCGCCATATTTCTCGTCTACAAAATTACAAATCTGTTTGAGCAGGCTCTCAATGCGCAATTGCTGTTTGTTGCCTCTATGGGGGCTACCGCCGTATTGCTTTTTGCAGCCCCTCAAGGGCAGTTATCGCAACCCTGGAACGTTACGGGAGGCCATGTGGTCTCCGCATTTTTCGGGGTATTGGCCCACGCCACGATCAAGGATCCGTTCATTGCAGGTGCAGCCGCAGTAGGCCTTTCGATAACAGCCATGCATTATTTAAACTGCCTGCATCCACCCGGCGGCGCAACGGCCCTTGTTGCAGTAATCGGAGGCTCCAGCGTCGACAGTTTCGGCTTTACCTATGTGTTTTTCCCGGTCGGCTTAAGCGCTGTTATGATGGTGTTGATCGCCATTGCATTCAACTATCTGTTTGCCTGGCGACGTTATCCGGCAGCAATGTTCGAGGTAAACCCCGATAACGATGCAGATGGTGTGGAGCATGAAAAACAAGTTAAAGCCACCTCCCTAAGTGAAAAGGCAGAGCCACAGGAATAAAACTTCGCAATCCATGCCACGGGGTTGGAAGAAGCTTTTCGTAAAAGTGGAAAAGTTACTCATATATCCAATTGAAATCCCGCGCGGAGAACACTATGGCCAAGTTTAAGCGACCTGCAATCAACAGGATACCGGCGATAATACGTGAAGCCCATGAGCAGGAAGAACAGCTTGCTGCAAAGAACAAATATTTGCAGGACGCACTGATTAGAAACAAAAGAGAGGGCCAGAAGCTGGCCATCTATGCCCGGTGGGCGGCTCTCCTTGTCATCGCACTTTTACTGCCATTGCTGAATTTCAGCCCATCAATAATCTATTATGAGCTGATTCTCGTCGGCTTTGCTCTGTTGGGCTGGGCACAATTGAAGGTCGCAAATGTGGGTCATAGCCGGGCCGAGTTGTTTTTGATTTTTTGCGACCTTGCACTGATGACAATTACAATATTGGTCCCTAATCCATTTTTCGATCAAAACTGGCCTGTTGCTATGCAATATCGATTTGATAATTTTTTGTATTTCTTCGTATTACTTGCCGCAGCGACACTTGCCTATTCATGGCGAACCTTGATCGCATTTAGCATCTGGACTACCGTTCTATGGACATCAGGCCTGTTGATTATCTGGCTGTTTGGCCGCCAAATACCAGAATTGAGCGACAAAATAAAAATCGCGACCGAGGAGTACCCTCAACTGGATTTAGTTCTTGATCCAAACAGTCTGCTGTTTAGTCTTCGGCTTCAGGAAGTAGTAGTTTTTATCATCGTTGCCGGAATTTTGGCCTTAAATGGCTGGCGCAATTCTCAGCTATTAGTAAAACAAGCCGATATTGCCCGCGAGCGCGCTAACCTCGCCCGGCATTTTCCACCCAATATTGTTGATCAAATGGCCGATCAGGACCAACCACTGGGTCAAATTCGGTCGCAAAAAATTGCTGTAATGTTTGCCGATATTGTTGGCTTTACCCAATTGGCGGAAAACAGCGATCCGGAAGAAATTGTAGCGCTGTTACGAGAGTTCCACCAACGCATTGAAAAAGCTGTATTCGACAATAACGGCACGCTGGACAAATTTTTGGGTGACGGGGTCATGGCGACATTTGGCACGCCCACCACCAGCCCTAAGGATGCGGAAAATGCTGTCAATTGCGCCCACGAGATGCTTGCCTCTATTAATGACTGGAACAAAAGCCGTGAAACCGTCAACAATGCCCCAATTAAATTATCAATCGGCATCCATTACGGCGATGTGATTTTGGGGGACATTGGCTCCCACCGGCGTCTCGAATTTGCAACATTGGGCGATACGGTAAATGTGGCAAGCAGGCTTGAAGAATTAACCAGAAGCCTCAACACTCAACTGGTGGTCAGCAAAGAGTTGATCGATGCAACGAGCACCCCAGATCAGCAATCGACAATCCGGCAGTTTAAGCTGGTGGGGCAGAAAACCCTGCGTGGCAGAGCAACAAAAACCGAGGTTTGGACCTTCAGCTCCTTTCCAAAAGCCGGCAAATCAGATAGTTAGGTTGCTTAATATTTAATGTTCCAAATTACTGTTTGGTTACAACACCAACTGCAATAGACGTACTGGTCTGTGACAACCGACCTATTATTTCGCACATTCAGGCCATTCATTTTGAGCTGGCATTTTAGACGGGTAATTGCAGTAGATGATAAAATCCTTGGCAGAATATCTACTCTTCCGGGCTGCATTTAAACGGATACTAATTGGAATTCTGGCGATTGCCATCGCCTCTGTTTTATCTGCTTTTTTCGCAGACGATGCCTTTGCTGAACGCAAAAAATATAAAAAGTATCAAAAAAATCAAAAAGCACACCACCGTGTATACAAACGCTCGGCTAAGAACATCCGAAAAAAGAACCGCAAACGTATTCACAAACGGCAGATCAGACAGGCCCGCACCAAAGTGGTCCGCGCGCACCCGGCGCTTGCCAAAGCCCGTACAGAGCTTCAAATCGGCTCTCGATATTATAAGGTGTTGGCCAAATTTTATGCCGCGAGAGGGCATAAGAAAGTCTGGTATAATCAAACAGAGTTAAACCCGAATGGGAAGATCCTATTGCAGCGACTGCGCCTTGCCCATCAAGATGGCCTGAATCAGGCTGACTATAATTTACCGGCCGAAAAAGCCACAAAGAATAGAATGCTGGATGATATTAAACTGTCATTTTCGCTGATCCGCTATGGTGAGCAGGTGCAGGCGGGAAGACTGTCTCCCTCAAGAATTGTTGCTGAGCACGATTTAAAACCCATTCATCCAGATCTGGCCGCACTGCTGGTCAAAGCCAGCACCAGCAAAAACCCAGGCGCCCTCCTTGAGCAATTGCCGCCGCCTCACCGCCAATACAAGCTGCTCAAGGCAAAGCTGGCCAATTTACGGGCGGCTAAAAAATCGGCAGAGAAACATCACACAAAGCTTGATGTTCCAATGCTCAAGGCGGTTATAAAAACCACCCTCGCCCGCGAGGATATAATCATCGCCAATATGGAACGCTGGCGCTGGCTACCGCGCGAACTGGGCGAAAAGCATATCTGGGTCAATCTGCCTTCTTACCGACTTTTGGTAAAAGAGGTAGGCAAAATTACATTTTCAACCAAAGGCATTATCGGCAAGAAAGATGCACCAACACCGCTGATCACCTCTAAAATCAAGAACATCATTCTCAATCCGTATTGGAATATACCCGCGTCCTATGTTGCCAAAGAAATATTACCCAAATTACAAAGCAATAAGAGCGACTATTTGCAGACCCAATCCATAAAAATCCTGAGGCGCGGCGGCCGCATTGTCGACCCGACAAAAGTCGACTGGACAAAGATCACCAATCCCCGCACTTATCGGTTTCGCCAGTCTCCGGGCAAGCAAAATGCACTTGGCAAGCTGAAAGTATTATTTCCAAACTCCCATTCAATTTATCTGCATGACACAAATGAACCGGAATTATTTGCAAACTCCAAACTGGCCCTTTCGCTCGGTTGCATTCGGTTGGCCAACCCGATCGGTTTTGCCGATGCAATTGCATCATTCGACAGCCATCTGCAATCTCAAATGCCCGGAACATTACTGGGGCCACGTGAGCATTGGCTCAAGTACAAAGCGACATTGCCGGTGCATCTGGTTTACTTCACCGCCAGAATAAATGCCGATGGTAAGCTTGTAACATTGCCCGATATTTACCGCTATGATGAGAAAACAACCGCAATATTCCGTGGGGATAATCAAAACTCTTAACAAATTGTTAGTTATCCACCATTAACCATATTGAAAATCATTCGACGGGTGCCATTGTAAGACCATAATTGCCATATTATTGGATGCGGAGGGACCTGTTTACCATTCTCCAGCAATGTAGTCTTGAGTTTTTGGGGATATCAGATTGGGCGAACGCTGGCTTTGAAAAACAGAATAGCCAAAAGAAGTGGGACAAATTCAAAACGCAGCCTGACAAGTTGGGCAACGTTTGTATTTTTGTGCGCATTTTTTGCAGGCCTTACCGGCGCATCCCTTTTCTCTACCGATACAGCTTCGGCAGAAACACGTTCGTTAAAACTCTATTTCACCCATACGCGCGAATCTGCAACAATTACCTTTAAGAAAAATGGCCGTTACCTGCCCGGCGGGCTTAAAAAGCTTAACCGCTTCCTGCGTGACTGGCGCCGTAATGAACCAACCAGAATGGACCCGCGCCTGTTTGATTTAATTTGGGAGGTTTATCGCAAAACCGGCTCAAATCAGCCAATCAAGGTCGTCTCCGGTTATCGTTCGCCAAAAACCAATGCGGCATTGCGCAGACGTGGCCGCGGTGTTGCGACTAAAAGCCAGCACACAAAGGGTCGTGCATTGGACTTTTTCATTCCAGGTGTTTCAGTCGATAAAATTCGGGCATTGGGCCTTCGCGCTCACGCCGGCGGTGTTGGTTATTATCGCGGATCATTTGTCCACCTCGACACCGGCAGTGTTCGCCACTGGCCTCGCATGACTCGCCGCCAATTGGCCAAAGTCTTCCCAAAAGGCCGTACTCTGCATGTACCAACTGATGGCAAGCCTATGGCTGGTTATAATTATGCCCTGGCCAAGTATAAAAAACGCAAAAGAACTGGCGGGCCAGTATTGCTGGCATCCAGCCAATCGTCGTCGTCCGGCCCAACCAAAAGCTTTTTTAAGCGTATTTTTGGCGGAGGCCAGGATGAGAAAGAAGAAAGTGCTTCCATTCGTGTTGCTTCCAAAAAGACTGCAAAGAAAAATGGACGTACTGCTAAATCCAGAAATGGTAAAAAATCCGGTAGCGCCTTACCAGGTGTAACGCTTGCGGATGGGCCATCGGCTGCCGAGCGGGCAACTGACGAGGTTGTTACAAAAATTCCTGTACTGCCAAATCGTGTAATTATCCCAACCGCCAGACCTGGTTCAATACCGGCAACTGCTGATACCGGCATAGCATTTGCACAAAACAGTTCTGGTTCGCAATCGGCTGCTACCGTTGTCGCTTCAAGATTTGATTCGCGCGGACCTGTTGTTCCCGTTTTACGGCCTTCGCTTAAAATAGAGAATTCACGGTTCGCCCTGGCAGCAGCGCCAGAACTGACGCCGACCCAAAAAGCCGCAGCAGCCCTTGCCGCTTCCAAACCACGCCCACAATTTATAGCCGCCAAACCCGTGTCGCCCGATCGTTTTGAATACAAGGCTGCCGCAGATGAGAAACTCTTGCTTGCGATGCTTGGCCCTGCCCGCTCCATTACGATTCCGCAAAAAAGCCCCTCTCCAACGCAAGTTGCAACAGGTGGTGAAGTTCCTTTGAATATTTTGACCTTGCCGACAGCTATGCCGCAGCGCAATTCGCAGCCATTGGCAAAAGATGAACCTGAAAACAATAATTCACCTTTGGCTAAACCTATTCAGGCCAATCGTATTGATCGGGCGTTCGCAGCCCTTTCCACCAAACTCAGCGTCACGCCGCGCTCCCGTCCTGGCACCGGGTTTAATCCTGTGCGCAGCACCATTCCTACCCGAAAAACTGAACGCACTGCTCGCGCCTCAGTCGACAATCATACAAAACCAAAGACCAAAACGTCCTCACTGGCTGTGAGCCACCACCTGCAACTGGGTAATCTCGATGGCAGCGATGTGACTGAATGGGCCATTAGCTATTCAACACGAGTTGGCCATCTGGCCAAGCTGACAGCCCCACGCTATTTGGGCATTTTGAAAAATGCGCCAGTGGCAATCTTCAACAATGGTTTTGACGAGAAGCAGATTATCAACCGCACCAACCGGTTCTCAGGACAGGCAATCAAGCGAATTGAATTCGCCAAATTTGTTTCAGCCGACCTATCACACAATCAGGTTTTCCCGACCGACCGATATTGATTGAAAACCGGCCAGAGCATATCTCCTAAAAGCATGCCCTCGGACTTAATCCGTTAGCGGGCGCCGGTTTTAGGAAAAAGAGATGCGAAAACAGATTGATAAAGCATATTGAGTGACTACCAATGAACACAATATGCTTTAGAGTCTTTCATGTTTACATGGAAGCAGTCAGGCTGCGATTGGAGCCTGACTTGCAAATTGATGAAATTAATTTGAGGGCGGAACCGGCCCGATGCGAATGCCTCGCTCCCGCGAAGGCTGGTGCGTAGCATCAAGTGGCCGTGAGCGAAAACATTCAGAGCGATTCAGCCGAATGATGAAACGCTTGTCTTGATATTATTCTTTATCACCAGTATCGGCGATCATGCCAAGCGCATGTAAATAAAGATCAAGCATGGCTTCCTGTTCTTCACGCTCTGCTGCTTCCTGCTTGCGAAGCCTTACGACTGTGCGCAGGGTTTTTGTATCAAATCCATTGGATTTCGCTTCCGCATAAACCTCTTTAATGTCATCGGCGATGGTTTTCTTTTCTTCTTCAAGTCGCTCCACTCTCTCAACGATTGAACGAAGTTGATCGCGAGCAACACCCAATGATTCTGTCATGCTTTTCTCCTGAAATTTGATCTGGCTGATTTGATTTGTATTTTGGTTTGTATAGAGGGCATTTTGTTTAAATTGAGTCAATTTTTACAAGATCAATTAAGGTTCAGCAAACTATTACAGTGCCCGGCGGTCGAACGAAATCGATTTAACCAGCGCAAAAATCGGCATGCCAATTTCAAGCTTTAACTCGGCAACAGATTTGCGCGTTATCCGTGCCCGCAGGCGCGTGCCGCCCGCATCCACGATGATTTCGGCAAATGCCGCCTCTTGTTCCTCGATAATCTCAAGCACCCTCGCCGAGAGAATATTTTGTATGCTGATCCCCTCAGGTCGAGTAAGCGCCAGTGATACATCCCGCGCCCTGATCCGCAATCTTATTTCTGTTCCCACACTCAAATCTATATACGGCATGGTGAGCACAGCATCACCACACTCAACCTCGCTCAAATGATAGGCCTCGATATGTCGGGAGATTTTTCCGCTAATTAGACTGGCAGCCTCAAACCGGCCGATAATGGATTGAATATCATGGCGTTCCATAATCTCGCCAATAGGTCCTTCGGCGGCAATTTTTCCACCGTCCAATACAATCATCCGGCTGGCCAGACGAACCACCTCTTCAATTGCGTGGGTGACATAGATAACCGGAATTCCAAACCTTAAGGGCAGTTTTTCAATCAATGGTAAAATTCTGGCCTTACGCTTAAAATCAAGCGCGGCAAGCGGCTCATCCATCAACAATAATTTGGGCCGGGCCAAAAGTGCCCGCGCAATCGCAACCCTTTGGGCTTCACCACCGGATAAAGACAGAGGCTGGCGCGGCAAAAGCGCAGAGAGATCCAGCGCCTCAATAACACTATTCAGGGTAATCTGCTCGTTTATATTTTCCGAGCGCCGGTCCGCATATTGAAGATTTTTCAAAACACTCAGATGCGGAAACAAACGGGCATTTTGAAATACATAGCCAATTCCGCGCCTGTGGGGCGGGACAAAGTTAACACCATTACCATCTTGCCAGTACTCCCCCTCAAAGGCGATTTTGCCCCGCGCACTCCCCTCAAAGCCCGCAATAATGCGCAACAAGGTACTTTTTCCGCCACCACTAGGGCCAAACAGGGCGGTTATTCCCTCAATCGAAAATTTCTGATCGATATTCAGATTAAAATCATCAAACTCGATCGATGTATCAATTTCCAGTTTCGCCATGAATTATCCAATTCCCACTGGAAAACGCCGGTTCATGATAAATACAAACAAAAGAACCGAAAACGAAAACAGCAACAATATCGCCGACAACACATGCGCATCGCTATAATTGATGGTTTCAACATGCTCATAAATGGCAATTGAAATAACCTTGGTCCGGCCGGAAATATTACCACCAACCATCAAAACAACCCCAAACTCGCCAATGGTATGGGCAAAGCTCAAAACGGTAGCGGTTATAAACCCGCGAAATGCCAGCGGCGAGGCAACGCTAAAAAACGCGTCCAATGGCGACGCGCGCAAACTGGCGGCGGCCTCAAGCGGCTCACGACCAACCGCCTCAAATGCCGTCTGCAAAGGCTGCACCATAAACGGCATCGAATAAAACACCGACGCAACAACCAGCCCAAGAAAGGAGAATGCAAGTGTTGAGCCGGTCATTGAAACCCAGAAGCCGCCAATTGCAGAATTCGGGCTCATAAAAATAAGCAGATAAAAACCTAGCACCGTTGGTGGCAAAACCAGCGGCAGCGCGGTAAGTGCTTCAACCACCACCTTTATGCGCGAGCGGGTAAAAGCAAGCCACCAGGCAATGGGCGTACCGATCACCAGTAAAATAATTGTGGTTATAGTTGCCAGCTTCAGCGTCAGCCAAAAAGGCCCCAGATCGGGTATTTCCACCACCTACTCCAAACCATAGCCAAAACTCGAAATCATCGCTCGAGCTTTCTGACCTTTGAGAAAATCAAAAAATGCAACCGCTGCCGGATTTCTATCCGCCCCGGCAATCAGTACCCCATCCTGACGAATTGGCTGGTAGAGATCAACCGGCACATCCCAGCGGTTGCCGGCGTCCTTGTTTCGAGGACTAAGCACATAGGAAAGTGCGACCAGCCCCAATTGGGCATTGCCGGTTGCCACAAATGAAAATGTTTGGCCAATATTCTCGCCCTCAACAATTTTTCCTTTAAGGCTATCCCAAATTCCAAGCGATACCAAAACCTCCCGCGCCGCCCGCCCATAGGGTGCAAGTTTGGGGTTGGCAATGGCCAATGTGGAAAGATCTTTAGAATACAGTCGCTTTTTGACATCACCAGACTGAGCGCGCCCCCAAAGCGCCAAGCGACCGGTAGCGTAGGTAAAGCGGCTTGCAGCCACAGTTTTTTGTGCTTTCTCGAGCAAAATAGGAAGTGCCTGATCTGCGCTTAAAAATATATCAAACGGCGCACCATTGATTATTTGCGCATAAAGTTTACCGCTTGATCCAATGCTGATGGATATCCGGTGCGGTGACGTATTTTCAAACTCTAGCTTTAGTTTTTGCAAGGGTTCGGCAAAATTAGCAGCTACAGCAACAATAGCCTCTTCAGCCCGGCTTATCTGACTGGAAAATTGAAGGGCAAGAAACAGTCCTGTCAAAAGCAATGTTTTTTGAAAGCGTATAATTCTATTGGGCTTTTCAATTTTCATTCTGGCAGAATTACAGCAGTAATATGCCTCAAGCAAGATAGCGCTAACAGCTCACTTGCCAATTACAAATATTTCCCTCAAGGCTAACTGTGAATAACCCAATATTAGCGCATTCTTGATGAACTCTAAAAACCAGATAAAGCCCGAATATCCCTTCATCATTGCCTTTGCGGCATTGTTTATTGGCGCTTTGGCAATGGGCGTTTCGCCGGTTTATGTTCGAATGGCTGAAACCGGCCCCTTTGCCAGCGCATTTTGGCGAGTTGCCCTGGCGCTGCCGGTTTTGCTGATCTGGGCAAAGTATGAAGCGAGTAAACTCAATCAACCACTTCGCTCCCTGCTGATTTTTGACCGGTCGGTCATTTTGACCGGCCTGCTTTTTGCAGGTGACCTGGTTTTCTGGCATTTAGCTATTCTCAACACCAATGTGGCCAATGCGACCCTGCTTGCCTGTCTTGCGCCCGTCTGGGTGGTTTTACTGGCCAAACCCTTTCTGGGCGAGACATTTACTCCCGCCACGATTATTGGCCTTGCAGTCTGCCTGGTCGGTGCCTTCTTCCTGATCGGGGGCAATTACCAGATCAACCCGCAACAACTGACCGGTGATTTTTTTGGGCTGATTACCTCGGTATTTTTCGGGCTTTATTTTTTGGCAATCCGCGTTGCCCGCCGGGAACATAGCGCTGGTATTCTGATTTTTCTTTCCACCATCATAACAGCCGTAATATTGCTGGTCATAACGTTGATGGCCGGTCAAAGCCTCGTGCCTGAAACATGGAAAGGCGCAAGCGCACTTGCCGCCCTTGGTATTGTGTCCCATGCGGGCGGTCAGGGGTTGCTGGCCATAGCCCTTGGTTCCCTAACGGTCGTATTTTCTTCGCTGGTTATATTTATCGAAGCAATCGCAGCAGCCGTATTCGGCTGGATTTTTCTCGATGAAGCCATTGGTTTAGTACAAATCGGCGGTGGCGCGCTGGTGCTGGCAGGAATTTGGATAGCCCGCCCGAAAAAATAGCGCCACTTTGGTACAAGATTTCTAAAAAACCAGCAAACAATCGGCTGACTTCCAATTAAAATTCCCTATAATACAAAACGAATGAATTCACCGCGTTGACAGGGCAACAACAGTCAGGCAACAACGGGAAATCAAAAAACAGCTTTAAAATACCAGTGCGGTAGTAAGTTCGGGAAAACAGACTTGCCAGACAAGTTGAAATTATACGTCAAGCGATTATTGGCAATATCATTGTTCATGGTGGCGCTGTCATTTGGCATCGCCCGCCCCGGCGATGCCCGGGCAGACTTTCGCCTGTGCAACAATACGCAAAGTCTGGTGGGGGTTTCCATTGGCTATCGCACCAAAAATGGTTGGGTCACCGAAGGCTGGTGGCGCGTACCGGCAAATTCGTGCGCATCACTGATCGAAGGCCAGCTCTCATCGCGGTTTTTCTATGTTTATGCAGAAGATGCAGATCAGGGAGGACAATGGCGAGGGCCGGTTTTCATGTGCACCAGCGATAAAGAATTCAAAATTGATGGAATAAAAGATTGTTTTGCCCGTGGCTTTGAGCGCACAGGATTTTTTGAAATCGATACAGGTGAGCAAAGCAATTGGATGGTCCGGTTGACAGAGGCCGGCCAAACAGGAGCATCCGAGACAAAATGAAACGCAAACGCCGGGTTAAAATACTCGCAACCCTTGGTCCCTCTTCCTCCGAAGAACAGATAATTCAACAATTATATGAGGCGGGCGCCGATACTTTTCGGATTAATATGAGCCACTCAAGCCACGATACCATGCGTGAGCTTATCGCCCGCATCAGGCACGTTGAAAAAAATGTCGGCTACCCTATTGGTATTCTGGCAGATCTGCAGGGACCAAAACATCGGCTCGGTACATTTGTCGACGAGAAAATCAGTATAAATGCTGGTGATTTTATTGTTCTGGACAGCAATCCCGAGCCCGGTGACAATACCCGCGTATTCCTTCCCCATCCAGAAGTAATGGCCGCACTCAAACCCGGTCACCGGCTCTTAGTCGACGATGGCAGGGCAACTCTGATTGTTGAAAGCTGCGCTGAAGGGTCTGTCACCGCAAAGGTAATTTCCGGTTCCAGCCTTTCAAACCGCAAGGGCGTTAGCCTACCGGACACAGAACTAGCAACCAGTTCTCTCACCAAAAAAGACCTTGCTGATCTGGATGCCATCTTGAAAGAAGATGTGGACTGGGTTGCACTTTCCTTTGTGCAGCGTCCGGAGGACCTGGCCGAGATGCGTCGGATTTGTCGCGGTAGAGTGGGGGTTTTGGCCAAGATTGAAAAGCCGCAAGCGGTTGAAAAGCTGGACGATATAATTGAGCTGGCCGATTGCATTATGGTGGCGCGCGGCGATTTAGGCGTGGAATTACCGCTTGAAAGTGTTCCTGCAATTCAAAAACAGATTATTCGAAAATGCCGCCGGGCCGGAATACCGGTAATTGTTGCGACCCAGATGTTGGAATCGATGATTACCTCTCCGGTACCAACCCGCGCAGAAGTATCTGACGTGGCAACGGCCGTTTATGAGGGTGCCGATGCGGTGATGCTTTCGGCGGAATCTGCTGCTGGAAAATATCCGATTGAAGCCGTATCAACCATGAGCGCCATTGCCCGCAACGTCGAACAGGATACAAACTATCCAGGCATCATCAATGCCCAACGGCCCGAGCCAAAAGCAACCGGAGCGGATGCCATATCGCTGGCCGTGCGGCAGATTGCCGAAACGCTTAATCTATCTGCCGTTGTTTGCTATACGGCAACCGGTTCAACCGGGTTACGCACAGCGCGCGAGCGCCCGACAACGCCAATTCTGGCGCTTTCACCAATCCCCGAGACCGCCCGTCGCCTCACCCTTGTTTGGGGGCTGCACAGCGTTATTACGCCGGATGCGAAAGATCTTGATGAGATGGTCGACAAGGCCTGTCACATTGCATTTGAAGAAGGTTTTGCCAATCCGGGCGACCGGGTAATTATTTCAGCCGGTGTTCCCCTGCGCACGCCGGGTTCCACCAACATGCTGCGTATTGCCTATGTGGATAGCGACGGTATGGGCGGAATATAAAACGCCTAAAGCTTGTCTCCTAGGCCGTGTTGACATTTAGATGGAAGCAGTCAGCTTGCGAAGCGCGGCCCGATGCGAATGCACCGCCCCCCGCGGAGGCCGGGCGCAAGCTCAAGTTGCACGTTGAACAACGCGAAGCGCAAAACTTGAGCCAGTAGAAAAGCCCGATTAGCCGTGAACCAAAGCATTTGGAGCGATTCAATCAAATGATGAAACGCTCAAGACTACTTCGAGACATCTTCGATGGCTTCAATTGCTGCCTTATTAACAATGTAATCAGGCTTATGGCCAACGCCTTTAAATTCCAGCAGCTTTGCCCCGTCAATATCCCGTTCCAACCCTTTGGAATGAATATAGGCCAAAACAATATCATCGCTATCGCCTGTAATAATGACGGTTGGAGCTTTAATTTCTGAATATCGCGGCGAGAGTTTCACGACATTGGCGCGTAACGCCGCCACATCATGCGCATTATTGCGAAAAACATCGGGCCTAAGAACCAGTTCAGACCCGCTCTCCTGATAGTAGCCGGGCACCGGATCATTGGGTGAAAATACGCTTTTAATGCCATCTTTCATTTTCATGAGACCGGCAGGAAGTGCCAGCAATTCAGTAAACAAATAGCCGATTAGCGGCTTGGCAGCCACATCATAATACCACGAAACCCCTCCCGGCCACGGGTGAGTGGCCGGTGCCAGAAATACCAGACCTTTAACCTTTTCTGGATAGTGCACAGCAAAGGCAGCTGTAATCGCCCCGCCAAATGAGTGGCCAATAATCACAGCTTTGGGTATTTTTAAACTATCCATCAATGCAGAAATGGCTTCAGCCTGCTTGCCTGGTAAATTCATCCCATCACCACCGCGTTCAGAATATCCATGACCCGGTCGATCAAGAAAAATCATCCGCCCTCGACCCTTTAACGGCTCTTCAAAAGCCAGTTTCTGATCGCGCAAATTGCCGCTTGCCCCGTGAATAAAAATCATTGGTGGCAGATCGGAATTCTCTCCGGCCGGCACATCAACATAGTGCATTTTGAAACCGCCCACATCGACAAATTTTCCAATTGCCGGAAATTGAGCTTCAATCCGATAGGCATACAAATGCGTAAACAGGAACAACCCGACCACGAGCAATAATGCACCAGCGGCGGCAAAGTAAATAAACTGCATGAAAAATTTCAAATCCAAATTCCTGAAATTAAAGAAGAAATAGCGGTATCATATTAACCGGGCTTTGGCCTGGGCACAGGACCTTAAATCTTTTTGGCGGCAATCTCATCTTCCAGATGGATCACCGCTTTTTGTGCCGACTTCATGGCTGGATAAACTTCTAACACCCGGTACCAGGCGGCCAGCGCCTTGTCTTTTTCATCAAACGCCTGAAATATCAGCCCCATGCCGGAAAGCGCACCAAAATGTCGCGGCTCTAGCGCCAGCACCCGCTCCACATCGCGCAGCGATTTACCATAGTTTTGCATGAAATAATGCAGGGTCGCCCGCTGGTTCCAACCTTCCGCAAAATCAGGCTTGAGCGTTGTCACCTGATCCAGCAGATCCAACGCCACCGCATATTTTTTCTCAGCCATTGCCTTGCGCGCCCATCCGGTCAAAAGATCAATTGAGGCGCTGTCAGATTTATTCCACTTGGCCCAGATACGTTGCGACAACTTCTTGGCAATTTGTGGTCGCCGCTCTTTTTTCAGCTTAGAAAATAATTGATCAAGATTTTCCGCCTGCTTTTTCTTAGCACTTGGCGGTTTGGCATTTTTATCAAATTTCGGTTGATTTTCAGGATCCACATTCTGCGCGAGAGCACCATTCACCCCGGCGAGCGACAATCCAAGCGCCAGCAACAAAACTTGCATCAAAGAAGAATATTTAAAAAAACAAATGCTCATGGCTTCAATCGTAAAGAATACGACCAAAACATCAAATCAAAACTTTTGTGAATAGGGCTTGATTAAAACCATCAAGCATTGCCGCCAATAAAATCAACGCAGCAATTAGCCCTGACGTGCTTTAAAGCGCGGGTTTACCTTATTGATAATGTAAACGCGACCCTTGCGACGAACCAGACGGTTTGCGCGGTGACGGCCCTTGAGCGACTTTAGTGAGTTCTTGACTTTCATCGTATCAACCTATTTTCCGCAAGCCCATATACACACGAATGTAGCGATGTGTTTATGCACTAAAAAAGCGCACTCCAACGGGCGCGCCAGAATTCCCAAAATTTGTTGTCGCAGATATAAAACAAAACCTGTGAAAGTCAACTGAAGATCGACGAATTATTGAGTCTGCAAGATGTGTCAAAATACATATCATTTGCGGCTTGCGGCTCTATGGTCATCAGGCGGCAACAATAATAGTAAAAAATGAACAAAGGAAAATATGATGAAAATCTTGTCGTTAATTTTATTGCTCGCCCTGGCTTCAACCTTCTCGTTGTCAACCGCAGAAGCAGTGAACTGTAACCGTGATGAAGGCGAAGTCGTATGCGACCATGATCGCGATGAACCCGCTGCAGCAGAATCTGAACCTGCGCCATCTCCTTCGCCGGCTCCATCCCCTGCTCCGGCACCCGCACCAGCTCCGGCCCCGGCGCCTTCCCCATCACAGGAACCCTCTCCTGAACCAGAGCCAGATACAGCACCAGATACAGCACCAGCGGAATAGAAACTTGCCTTCTAGTCAAGTTGAATGGTTCA
>JALSIJ010000119.1 GCA_026981655.1 Rhizobiaceae bacterium
CAGCCGCCAGACACCAATCCTCAATTCAAAAATTTATGAGCTGAACCTTAATCCTTATTGGACCGCGCCGGTTTCAATTATCAAGAAAGATATTATTCCGGTAATGCGTAAAAATCCGACCTATCTGACCGATAGCAAGATCAGGGTTTTTAAAAGTGACGGCACCGAGCTTTCTCCGGACGAAATTGACTGGAGCTCGGATGAAGCTGCCAAATACCGTTTTCGTCAGGAGCCGGGACGCAACAATGCGATGGGTTCGGTAAAGATCAATTTTCCAAACCCCCATGCGGTGTATTTGCACGACACCCCGCAGCAGAGCCTGTTCTCTAAATTACTGCGGTTCGAATCATCCGGCTGCGTGCGGGTGCAGAATGTTCGTGATCTGCTGAGCTGGCTGGCCAAAGATACCGAAGGCTGGTCACGCCGCAATATCGAAAAGACAATTGCCACCGGCGATCGCATAGATATTAAACTCGCCAGCCCTGTTCCTGTCTACATAACCTACATCACGGCATGGTCGACGGCCGACAGTATCGTGCATTTCCGCGATGATATTTATCGTCGTGATGGGGTGGATGAACTGGCGCTCGGGCAATAATTCCTCATTTTACTATTCCTGCTTTTGTGCTAGATGCGGCGGCATGTCTTGCCAATCAAGACAGTCACATCGGCTATTCAGGAATAAATGACCATGACATCAATAGACCCGGCTCGCGCATCCAGCGTGAAGGATTTCTTTTCCCGCCCTCTGCAAGAGGTTGATGCAGATATATTTGGCTCCATTCAAGATGAATTGGGTCGCCAGCGCAATGAAATCGAGTTGATTGCTTCCGAAAACATTGTATCGCGCGCGGTGCTGGAAGCGCAGGGCTCGATCATGACCAATAAATATGCCGAAGGTTATCCGGGCCGCCGCTATTATGGTGGTTGCGAATATGTCGATGTGGCCGAAACACTGGCGATTGAGCGGGCAAAAAAACTGTTTGGCTGTAATTTCGCCAATGTGCAGCCGGTTTCCGGCAGTCAAATGAACCAGGCGGTTTTTCTGGCATTATTGCAGCCGGGCGATAAATTCATGGGGCTGGATCTCAATTCCGGTGGCCATCTCACCCACGGTTCTCCGGTCAATATGTCGGGCAAATGGTTTGATGTGGTTTCCTATGGCGTGCGTGAAGATACCCATTTGATTGATCTGGATGAGGTCGCCAAAATCGCCGAAAAGGAAAAGCCAAAGCTGATTATTGCGGGCGGTACGGCCTATTCGCGCGAATGGGATTTTGCCCGTTTCCGCGAAATAGCTGATTCGATTGGTGCCTATTTGATGGTTGATATGGCCCATATTGCCGGTCTTGTGGCCGGTGGTGTTCATTCAACCCCCGTTCCGCACGCCCATGTGGTGACCACAACAACGCATAAATCCCTGCGCGGTGCGCGCGGTGGTATGATCCTTTGTAATGACGAGGCGATTGCCAAAAAAATTAACTCAGCCGTATTCCCCGGAATGCAGGGAGGCCCGCTGATGCATGTGGTGGCGGCAAAAGCCGTTGGATTTGGCGAGGCATTGCAGCCGGAATTTAAACTCTACGCCAAGTCAGTTGTTGCCAATGCCAAGGCGCTGGCCAAAAGCCTACAAAATAATGGTTTGAATATCGTTTCCGGTGGAACCGATAACCATTTGATGCTGGTCGATTTGCGCCCGAAAAATGCAACCGGCAAACGCGCCGAGGCAGCCCTTGGTCGCGCTAACATTACTTGTAATAAAAATGGCATTCCATTCGACCCTGAAAAACCGTTTGTCACATCCGGCATTCGTTTGGGCACACCGGCAGGCACCACGCGCGGGTTTGGCGAAGCCGAATTTACCGAGATCGGCAATCTGATTGCCGAGGTTTTGGACGGGCTGAAAGAGGTCAATTCAGATGAAGGTAATGCAGCCGTGGAAGCGGCGGTTAAGGCAAAGGTTATTGCCCTGACGGATAATTTTCCGATGTATCCGGCTCTTTGATCGTGCAGTTGCCAAAGTGATTTGTAGTTCAATGGCACTGTGATAGTGAGTTAATCAATGAACCGCCGCCAATGCGGCGCGGTCACGCAGGCACGGTGCAAAGCAGCGATACCGCCGCGAGTAAAAAAGGTAATCTGAATGCGTTGTCCCTATTGCAGTTCTGATGATACCCAGGTGAAGGACTCAAGACCCGCCGAAGACAATACTGTGATCAGGCGCCGCCGGGTTTGCGGCGATTGTGGTGGCCGGTTCACCACTTTCGAGCGCGTGCAATTGCGCGATTTGATTGTGATCAAAAAATCCGGTCGTCGCGCGCCCTTTGACCGTGATAAGCTGGCGCGCTCGGTTCAAACCGCATTGCGCAAACGACCGGTAGAGCCGGAGCGGATTGAACGGATGATCACCGGTATTGTGCGCCAGCTTGAAAGTTCCGGCGACAGTGATGTGGCATCGGAGGCCATCGGCCACTTGGTGGTTGAAGGCCTGCGCGGTCTTGACGATGTGGCCTATGTGCGTTTTGCCAGTGTTTACCGAAATTTCCGCGAGGCGAAGGATTTCGAGGAGTTGCTTGATGAGCTAAGCGGTGAAGAAGAGGCCGAGGCCGGGGCTGGAAAGCCAACCAAAGAAAAGGGTGACCGTGAGCAATAGGAGAGACGAGCGCTTGATGGCTGCAGCAATTCGTTATGCCCGCCGAAATATTGCGCGCACGAAAACCAACCCGTCTGTTGCCTGTTTAATTGTCCGCTCTGAAAACGGAAATGATTATATTGTTGGTCGAGGTGTTACTGCTCATGGCGGGCGGCCGCATGCCGAACCGGTGGCACTGGCGGAAGCGGGCGAAAAAGCCAAAGGTGCGACCGCCTATGTGACACTGGAACCCTGTGCCCACCACGGGGCCACGCCGCCCTGCGCCCAAACATTAATTGATGCCGGGATTGCCCGGGTTGTTACCGCATGGGTTGACCCCGACAGCCGGGTGGATGGCAAGGGCCATGCCATGCTGCGGGCTGCGGGAGTTGAGTTAGAAACCGGCATTCTGGCCGACGAGGCACGTCATGATCTTGGTGGCTATCTTGCCCGCAAACAACAAAACCGCCCCTGGGTAACCTTAAAACTGGCCATTTCAAAAGATGGATATATTGGCATTAAGGGTGAGGGGCAGGTGAAAATTACCGGGGCCATATCGCGGGCGCAGGTCGATATGATGCGTAGTTATCATGATGCGATTATGGTTGGTTCTGCAACCGCAATTG
>JALSIJ010000120.1 GCA_026981655.1 Rhizobiaceae bacterium
AGGAGGTATTATTCCAAACCGGTTACGGACCTTCGGGCTTACCCCATATCGGTACATTTGGAGAGGTATCCAGAACCTCAATGGTAATGCATGCTTTTCAGGTTCTCACAGAGAATAAAGTGCGCACTAAATTACTTTGCTTTTCTGATGATATGGATGGATTTAGGAAGGTTCCAACCAATGTTCCAAATCAGGAAATGTTATCCAAGCACCTGAACTTGCCGCTCACGCGTGTTCCCGACCCGTTTTCCGATGAATATGATAGTTTTGCCCATCATAACAATGCCCGGTTATGCAAATTTCTTGATGATTTTGGATTTGATTACGAGTTTGCAAGTTCAACCAAGTATTACGAGTCTGGCAGATTTGATGAAATGCTCACCCGAATGCTGGATGTGTATGATGACATCATGGCTATTATTCTGCCGACGCTTGGCCCCGAGCGGCGCGAAACCTATTCGCCATTTTTGCCAATATCGGATCAGTCCGGCCATGTTCTTCAGGTTCCAATCATTGAACGAAATGTGGCTAACGCAACTATTGTCTACAGAGATCCTGCCAATAATCAGTTGGTCGAAACATCGGTAAAAGGTGGCAAAGTTAAATGTCAATGGAAAGCAGACTGGGCCATGCGATGGGCGGCTCTTGGCGTCGATTATGAGATGGCCGGGAAGGATTTGATAGATTCTGTAAAACTATCCTCCAAAATTTGCCGTGCGCTAGGAGAAAAACCGCCCGAAGGTTTCAATTATGAATTATTTCTGGACGAAAATGGACAAAAAATATCCAAATCAATCGGCAATGGGCTGACCATCGAAGACTGGCTAAACTACGCATCGCCTGAAAGTCTGTCATTGTTCATGTACCAGAAACCCAAGACCGCCAAGAAATTATATTTTGATATTATCCCACGAAATGTGGATGACTATTTCAAGCATTTAGAAGGTACACAAACTCAAGATCCAGCCCAATTGTTGCAAAACCCCGTATGGCATATTCATTCAGGAAAATTGCCAAACGAGGGAACGCCAATTACGTTTTCGATGCTGCTTAATTTGGTAAGCGCATCGAACGCCAGTAGCAAGGATGTACTGTGGGGATTCATTTCACGTTATGTGAAAGATACATCTCCTCAAACCAATCCAAAGCTTGATCAATTGGTTGAATATGCAATTCGCTATTATGAGGATTTTGTCAAACCTACCAAATCATTCCGGCTGCCAAGCGAGCAGGAGCGCAAGGCTCTGGTTGACCTTCAAACAAAACTCGAGGCGTTAGATCGTAATACGGATGGTGGGGCCATTCAGGATATTGTCTATGCCATTGGCAATGATCACGGGTTTGAAAAGCTGCGAGACTGGTTTCAGGCGCTGTATCAAGTGTTGCTAGGACAAACACAGGGGCCAAGATTTGGCTCATTTGTTGCTTTATATGGAATTGATGAAACAATCTCGCTGATCAAAAGCAGACTATCCGAAAACGCTTCTTGATACGCGAGCCTACTCATGACCAAAAAACAAGTTCCAACGCGCTCTGTGTATCCGATTTTCAGAACCATCCCTACCCGCTGGATGGATGTGGATAGCTATGGCCACGTTAATAATGTGGAATATCTGAGTTATTTTGATACCGCTGTGAACGGTTGGTATTTGGAAAATGATCTGATTGATATGGTTTCGGGAAATAAGATTTTTCTGGTTGTGGAAACCAATTGCACATATTTTGGAGAAATTACTTTCCCGGATATTGTTCATGCAGGTATTAAAGTCGAGAGAATTGGCAACTCATCGGTAACTTATGATATTGCTTTGTTTCGCAATGATACTGGCGCTGCCTGTGCCCTTGGCCGGTTTGTCCACGTTCTGGTTGACCGTGAATCTCGCAAACCGACACCACTAGAAGATTTGCATCTCAAGTTATTTCAATCGGCCTACGACCTATAATGACGACCAACGGATGATGCTTCAATCTGACTTTGGTTAACACTATACTAAATGTTAGTTACGACAATATGGGTTGCAAACTTGCATAAACAGGCGAATTTATAAAAGCATGAACACGGATGACGTCCAAATCGCCTTTCCTCTCCTCATTGGAGATGTTGGAGGCACAAATGCAAGGTTCCAAATCCTGAGGGATCGTATTTCAGAGCCTATTTCATTCCCAAACTTGCGCACGGCTAATCACTCCACAATTGAACAGGCAATCCAATCTGGAATTCTGGACAAGACCGACGTTAAACCGAGGGCTGCCTTAATTGCAGCGGCGGGTCCCATTGAAAATCAAAGCCTTGAACTAACAAACCATAACTGGTCCATTAAACCAAATGATTTCCTATACAAATTGCAAATTGAAGAGCTCGCCCTGCTGAATGATTTTGAAGCTCAGGCGTTGGCAACAATTTCATTTAAACCCGGAGATATAATCAAGCTTGGTAATGGCGAGCCGATCGACAACAGCAATAGGGTTATTGTTGGTCCAGGCACCGGATTGGGTGTCTCCGGCCTAATTTCAAATCAAAACACCTGGATACCTGTACCAAGTGAAGGTGGGCATGTGAGTAGCGGACCGCAAAGTGAAGAAGACTTTTCCATCTGGCAACATTTTGATAACAGCTCAGGACGCGTATCGGCAGAACAGATAATCTCCGGACGAGGCATAGTGAATATTTACAATGCGGTTTCTTTAGCAAGTGGTCGCAAGCCGAAATTATCCAGCCCCGATGCGATTACAGCGGCAGCTCTTTTGGGCAACGATGGCTTGTCCGTAAAAACTGTAGATCTATTTTGCCGCTATCTTGGTAGAGTCGCAGGTGACCTGGCATTAACTTTCCTGGCAAGGGGTGGCGTCTATATCGCAGGCGGAATTGGAAAACATATTTTGCCAATACTGGCTAAAAGCCAATTTCGCTCTGAGTTTGAAAACAAGCACCCTCATTGCGATCTGATGCGCTCAATTCCCACTTATTTGATTATTCATGAGAATGCTGCATTGTCAGGTTTGGCTGCATTCGCAAGAAACCAGTCAAGTTTTGGGGTTGATACAAAGGATCGCCGTTGGCGCGTTTGAGAATACTCATTCACCAATTTAAAGCATGAAATGCACGATAGATATTTTTGGTTAAGGTCGCTATACATGTATGTGATTAATTCCAATAACCGGGTTCACCACACTTGCGCCGCATGCTAAAAAAATACATTCGATCATCGGATACCCTCTCAATAATCGCCCGTGTTGCGAAAGAAAATGCAAAAGGACATATCCCTGGATATATTCTAGCCGGTGTCTGCCTGATTATTGTTGCAGCAACAACGGCATTCAGTGCCTGGATTATGCAAATCCTTGTTGATGAGGTGTTCGTCAATCATAACTTGAAAACCGCCTATATTATTTCCGGCTCTGTTTTTGCAGTTTACCTAATAAAAGGTGCGGCAACCTATATACAGGATGTCCAGCTCAATAAAATTGCTAATAATATTGTCGCTCGCTATCAAACCCGACTGTTTAATCACTTAATCAGACTGGGCTTGAGCTATTTCCACAAGACCCGATCCGCTTATCTGGTTGGACAGATTAATCAAAATATTGCTGGCGTGCGAAATTTGCTAAATATGTTGATTACGGTAGTTTTACGGGATTTATTATCCGTAATTGCATTATTAGCTGTCATGATTTACCGCGATCCAATTTTATCAGCCATGTGTCTATTAATCGCGCCTCCGATAATAGTGCTGGTTGCTCGTTTTAAAAGCCGTGTCAAAAGAATTGCCCGGCAAGGTGTCGACCTGAACTCCAGAGTCGCTTCCTCAATGCAAGAGGCGACACAGGGAATTCGAATTGTAAAAGCATTCACTATGGAATCGCAGCTTAGTGAAAAAGTACGAAACCTCGCAGCAGCAGCCGAAGAACGGGCAAACAAAATGGCACGGATTATGGCCAGAACGAGCCCGCTGATGGAGACACTCGGCGGGGTGGCTGTTGCGGGAGTTGTCGCGTATTCCAGTTATAATGTAATTGTTCTTGGCGGATCGCCTGGCGATATGATGTCTTTTTTAACGGCTATGCTTTTGGCCTATGAACCAGCAAAACGTCTGGCAAAACTGAATGTAAATCTGGAACGCTCACTGGTCGATGCGCGAATGATCTACGAAGTGCTGGATACGCCAATACATCAACGAGATAAGTCGGATGCGCGACCACTTAATATTGATGCTGGTGAGGTTATATTTGATGATGTCAGTTTTTTCTATGACGGCCCCTCCGATGAAGCAGAGCCGGTAATTAAGAAATTGTCTTTCACCGCCCATGCGGGCAAAACCACAGCTTTAGTTGGTCCATCGGGCGGTGGGAAATCAACTATTTTTTCTCTGTTGCAGCGATTTTATAATCCTGAAACTGGGGTAATTAAGATCGACGGACAGGATATTGGAGACATCAAAATTGCGTCTCTCCGTTCGAAAATTGCCTATGTATCCCAACAACCTTTTTTGTTCGAAGGAACAATTGCCGACAATCTCAGATATGCCAGGCCTGAGGCCACCCTGGACGAAGTCATTCACGCGGCCAAACTTGCTCAGGCACATGATTTTATTGTTGCCACCCCTCAGGGTTATGACTGTTCAGTTGGCGAAAATGGCGTGACACTTTCTGGAGGTCAGCGTCAGCGGTTATCGATTGCCCGAGCGCTATTGAGAAATGCTCCAATTTTACTCCTCGATGAAGCCACATCCGCGCTCGATAACGAGTCTGAGGCATTGGTTCAATCTGCGCTTGAAACAGTAATGAAAGACCGCACAACAATTGTGATCGCGCACAGGTTGTCAACAATTTCAAATGCAGACACGATCTATGTGATCAATGATGGTCAAGTTGTTGATAGTGGCACGCATTCCGATCTCATTGATCGTGATTCAGGTATATACGCTTATTATAATTCATTGCAGGTAACTGGTATTCCAGATTTGCAAAAAAATGGCACCTCAACAGACCCGGCGCCTGATTCATCCATCAAACAACACGAAAACACATAAAGCCAGGAATTTAAGATGATGAAGCTTTTAGTTATGGGTGCCGGCGGCAGAATGGGGCGGTCGCTGGTTCGGGCAATTGACCAAACAGATGGTGTTTTCCTTTCTGGTGCGATCGAGCAATCTAAGTCACCTTATCTGTCGCAAGATTCTGGACTGCTAGCTGGAGTATCCGCCAATGGCATTATGATCTCAGATGACCTCAATGAGGCTATTGCGCAAGCCGATGGTGTTCTGGATTTCACAACACCATCATCAACTGTTGAAACCGCCAGATTGTGCACTCAACACGGTATCGTTCATATTATAGGTACAACCGGGTGTAGCGCTGATGATGAGCGGAAGATAGCTGAATATGCCTCAAATGCGGTGATTATGAAATCCGGGAATATGAGCCTTGGGGTAAATCTATTGGGTGTTTTGGTTCAACAAGCCGCAAAAGCTCTCGATCCTGGCGATTTTGATATTGAAATCGTGGAAATGCACCACAAGCATAAGGTTGATGCCCCATCCGGGACCGCGCTACTGCTTGGAGAGCAGGCCGCTTTAGGCAGAAATGTGGACCTTGAGGTGGCTTCAGTTCGCGTGCGCGATGGTTATACGGGAGCACGAGAGGACGGCTCAATTGGTTTTGCAACTTTACGCGGCGGATCGGTTGTCGGAGAACACAGCGTAATTCTTGCCGGACAGGGCGAAAGAATTGAATTGAAGCATATCGCATCAGATCGATCTATATTTGCGACCGGGGCGGTAAAGGCTGCGATTTGGGCGAAAGACAAGCCCGCCGGGTTATATTCCATGCTTGATGTACTGGGACTAAATTAACCTTACACAATTATTCAGAATTAATACCACCCACGAAATGTAAAAGGATTAATCTCATGGAGCGCACGATGGTGCTTGTACGTCACGGGCAAAGTGAATGGAATTTAAAGAACCTGTTTACTGGCTGGAAAGATCCCGGTCTGACAGAAAGGGGTGTTGATGAAGCTGTTCAGGCTGGAGAACTTCTTGCGCAACGCAATCTTCACTTTGATATAGCGTTTACCAGCGTTCTCAAACGTGCAGAGCGGACCTGCCAGATAATCCTTGATGGAATTGGACAGTCAGATCTTCAAACCATTCACGATCAGGCGTTGAATGAACGTAATTATGGTGACCTTGCCGGGCTCAACAAAGATGACGCCCGGGTAAAATGGGGTGAAAAACAAGTCCATATTTGGCGACGCTCCTATGATACGCCGCCGCCGGGGGATGAGGGCGAAAGCCTTAAAGATACAGGCGCACGGGTTTGGCCATATTACATGCAGACCATATTGCCACGCGTTATGAGCGGTGAAACCGTTCTTGTTGCCGCTCACGGAAATTCCCTGCGCTCGCTGGTCATGATCCTGGATGGGCTTAGTAAAGAACAGGTTACACAATTGAACTTGGGTACCGGTGTTCCGATGATCTATAAACTCAACCAGGATACAACCGTCGCGTCGAAGGAAATCATTGAGCTGGATTGAGGAAATGTGTAGCCCGCTAATTCAATCTCCCAAAGCGCTTAACTATCCACTCAAGGATTTTGGCAATGAATTTTCAGTGTGTTGGATTATCACAACACTTATGTTTGTTCCACGCAGTTTCGAGGCCAAAATTTTGGGCTAAACATTTGAGTTCTGATGAATACAAATTCCAATAAAAAGCCATTATTCACTAAATTGTATGTGAATTATTTGTGACAAGAAAAATCCCTTTAAAACAATATGTTACAGGCGGGTTATGAATCATATTATACATTCCATTTGACGGTCATTTGCCTGCCCCGGAGTCAAGTGCAAATTGCGAAAAAATAATTACCCACTGTCACTTTCAACTGAGTGTGGGAGCTGAATCTCCGGAATATGATTGATTCACAAGCGCTTTTCCGACGTAAAAAAAACCTCAAATGAACATTATTTTTCAGCTTTATCAGCGGCTTTACAGAATATTAACTTCTTTGTATTGCTCAGATCGAACAGCCTGTGTATGTTCTGAATATCAAAGGCGGAGAGTTATGTCGCTGGTAAAAATGTGGCTGGGAATGAGAACAATAACAACGAAAGTTGCCCCCGGACAATATTTTGGTCAGCGTATACCTTCTCTTTTGACGAGGCAAATACGTATATTTATATGGGCTCTACTTGTCGATGGGAATTTCGTTAAGTAGCTATTGTATTGGGTTCTGGTTTGATTTGACTACTGTCAGATCAATCTCTGCAAATGGTTAGTATTGATAGCGTTGTGTTTGGATATACCACTCACAAATGGGTTATTTTGTGCTCAGATATCAGTATTGATCATTAGTTTGGTAAATCGGCAAACCGAGACATGTGCTGGTGGGCATTGATATGGAAAATTAAATTTCCCTATCATTCAATGGCACTAGATAAATGTTTGGAAAGTAATTTGCTGGAACGAGTAAGTACCAGTCTGAATAAGCGGCAGAAATTAGCACCTGCTTGTTTTGATTATTCCCCGCAAAATTTGCGGTTAAAAAATGCAGGTACATAAAACAAAGCGCAATTATTTTTGCGCGCAGAAATTTAGGGGCAAATTGATGCAAGCGGCAAATCGCATTAACGGACTTTTTGAGCAAAACAATCACAAAATAACTTGCTCAACAGCAGAACGACGAAGTGTTTCACGAAAAAAGGCGTCGCCAGATCGCGGGAATACAAATAGGAACGCACTCATGGAACAGAAATTTTCATCTGATGAGTTGCAAATGTGGGAGCGCGTTCAAGCCAAACTCCGTTCCAAGCTTGGGTCAGAAGTTTTTAATAGCTGGTTTGGTAGACTTAAGCTGGAAACTATCTCTACCGGCATAATCTCACATTCTGTTCCTACTGCGTTCTTGAAATCCTGGATTAACACCCATTATGCAGATACTTTGTTACAGCTATGGCAGGATGAACAGTCGAATATTTTGCGTGTGGATATTGTCGTTCGCAGCGCTGTTCGCACACAATCAATACAGAGCCAAACTCCGAAATCTGGAGGGAGTGGAAATAAAAACTCTTCAATACCCTCAGGCCTAACCCCTTCACCCGCTTTTACATCCGGCTCTTTTTCGATAAGCGAAAACACGCAAGGGTTTTCTGGCTCACCACTCGACCCGCGTTACACATTTTCCTCGTTTGTTGAAGGCGCCTCCAATCGAATGGCCTATGCTGCGGCACGCTCTGTGGCGGAATCAAACGCTGGTGCATTGAGCTTTAACCCGCTATTCATTCATGCATCGGTTGGGCTTGGAAAAACCCATCTACTTCAGGCTATTGCTTGGGCAGCACGAAGATCCGGTACAGGAAAAAAAGTCCTTTATCTGACTGCTGAATACTTCATGTGGCGTTTTGCAACTGCAATTCGTGATCAATCAGCACTGTCGTTTAAAGAATCTTTGCGCGATATAGACTTACTTTTGATCGATGATATGCAATTTCTTCAAGGCAAATCTATACAGCAGGAGTTTTGCCATCTGTTGAATGCATTAATTGACAGCGCCAAACAGGTTGTCGTCGCAGCTGATCGCCCGCCTTCCGAACTTGAATCCCTCGATGTCAGAGTTAGATCCAGACTTCAGGGCGGCGTGGCACTCGAGGTTGCTGCCCCAGACCTAGAAATGCGTCGCGCAATGCTAGATGTCCGTTATAAGGAAGCCATGCATGATGAGACGGACCTTCAAATCCCTCCGGAAGTTCTGGAGTATGTTGCCCGGACTATAACAACTTCTGGACGAGACGTTGAAGGCGCCTTTAACCAACTACTTGTCCAACATCGTTTTTCCGACGGCCTACTGTCGATTGAAAAAGTAGAAACCCTATTAAAGCACCTGGTGAAATCCAGCGAACAAAAAAGAGTTCGCATTGAAGACATTCAAAAAGTGGTTGCCCGGCACTTTAATGTCTCCAAAAACGACCTGCTTTCAAACCGCCGCACAAGGGTTATTGTTCGACCAAGACAAATTGCCATGTATTTGTCCAAGAACCTTACTCCGCGCTCACTTCCAGAAATTGGTCGCCGGTTTGGCGGTCGAGATCACACCACTGTATTACATGCGGTTCGCAAGGTTGAAAAAATGTCCAGCGACGACATCAAGCTTGCCCATGAAATTGAATTACTCAAACGCCTGATTAATGAATGAGTGCTAACGCACCGTGAAACACTCGCAAGCTCTTGAACTCCAAATTTAACTAAATATCGGCTAACTAATTTCGATTGTCTCTGTGATCATTGAATTATTAGCCGATATTAATTTATCCCCTGCTAATCTATGGAAAACTTGGTGGTCGCAGTCCCCAGCCTTGCACTTTTTAGCATTATTTCGCATTTTACTGATGCCCGATTATTGATTATAGTCGGATAAATGGTAGGCAATAAACGCCCATTATTTCTTGATAATTTCAGCTATTGGATCTTAAGCCATGCGTGTGACTCTCGAGCGGTCAAGCCTTTTAAAATCTCTAAACCATGTTCAAAGGGTTGTTGAACGGCGTAACACTATACCAATTTTATCGAATGTTCTTTTGCAAGCAGAAGACGGAATATTGCGGTTGAAAGCAACTGATCTGGATCTTGAGGTTACTGAAACCGTATCTGCGATGGTTGAACAGTCTGGAGCGACGACGGTTCCAGCGCATATGTTATATGATATTGTACGCAAATTACCGGATGGGGCTGAGGTAATTCTGTCCAAGTCTGACGATACAATGCTGAGTTTCACCTCGGGAAAATCTCAGTTTCGACTGCAAATTTTACCGGAAACGGATTTCCCAGATTTAACGGCCGGTGAATTCAGCCATACATTTAGAATTCAGGCCACCGCATTTAAAGGTCTGATTGATCGAACCCAGTTTGCAATTTCCACCGAGGAAACACGTTATTATTTGAACGGCATATATTTTCATAGCGTTGAAGATGACGGAGAACTTGTATTACGTGCTGTTGCGACCGATGGGCACCGACTTGCACGTGCGCAGATAGACGCACCAGTAGGCAGTGATGGGATGCCGGGCATCATCATTCCGCGCAAAGCGGTTGGAGAAATTCAAAGATTGCTGGAAGATCCGGATGGCTCGGTTACCGTCGAACTATCAGACACTAAAATCAGATTGACTCTGGATACTCTGGTGCTTACCTCAAAGCTGATTGATGGTACTTTTCCTGACTACAACAGAGTAATTCCTGCCGACAATGATAAAAAGTTATCCTTAGAACGGACCGTATTTACAGCCGCTGTTGACAGGGTTTCAACAGTTTCTTCTGATCGGGGGCGCGCGGTGAAGCTCTCACTTTCCAATGAAAGCCTTGTTCTTAGTGTTAACAATCCTGATTCCGGTAGTGCGGAAGAAGAGATTGCTGTTGGGTACTCTGATGAGAATATGGAAATTGGGTTCAATTCTCGATATTTGCTCGATATTACCAACCAGCTTACCAGCGAGGAAACAATTTTTATGCTGGCGGATTCTGGGTCACCAACATTAATCAAAGATTCGATTGATAATGGTGCAATTTATGTATTGATGCCGATGCGCGTTTAATTCGCGTGATCAGCTCCCATTCTGCAAGCAAATCATTGACCCATAATGCAAACAAGATATTTATTGCGGCGCTACGGTTAAACCAGTTTAGAAACTATTCAAATATTTCGCTTCAATTTGACCAAAAACACGTAGTGCTTTGTGGAGAAAATGGCGCTGGAAAAACTAACCTTCTTGAAGCGGTTTCATTTCTTTCACCTGGTCGGGGTATGCGACGGGCAACATACAGCGATGTGGCAAATGCCAAAGGAGATGGCAGCTGGGCAGTCAATGCTGAACTTTCAGGTCCGGATGATGTATCGACAATTGGCACCGGCTTGACCCTTGGCCCAACAGGCGTTGACAACACTCGTAAAATTCGCATCAATAAAACTCCGGTAAAATCAGCGGATGAACTGCTAGATCTATGCCGGGTTGTTTGGCTCACACCCAGTATGGATGGGTTATTTACAGGTTCAACATCAGACCGTCGACGATTTCTGGATCGTATGGTTCTTGCGATTGATCCTGCGCATGGAAGGCGGGTATCGAATTATGAAAAAGCTATGCGCTCGCGCAATCGACTGTTGGAAGACCATGCCGCTGACCCTCTGTGGCTTGCTGGCATCGAAGGACAATTGGCTGAATATGGTGCCGCGATCGCAATAGCGAGAGTGGAACTTGTTGAACTTCTCGCCCGAATGATTGACCGAGGCATCAAAGAGAAAACTCCATTTCCAGATGCCCGACTTGAACTCGATGGCGTATTGGAGAATGAAGTTGATTATGGATCTGCACTTGATCTTGAAGATCGTTACCGCGACATGTTGCGCTCAGGCCGCGGTTTGGACAGGGCCGCCGGCCGTACGCTCATCGGGCCACACAGGACAGATTTGGTAGCGACGCACGGACCTAAAGATATGGCCGCAAAGCTTTGCTCAACCGGCGAACAAAAGGCACTTTTGGTAGGAATTGTACTTGCCCATGCCATTCTCGTTGAAGAAATATGTGAATTATCGCCTATATTGTTATTGGATGAAGTTGCTGCACATCTTGATGAAAAAAGGCGCGCAGGGTTGTTTGATTTGCTCGACTCATTTGGTTGTCAGGCATGGATGACAGGGACCGATTTTGAAATGTTCAAGCCCCTCGGCAATCGTGCGCAATTTATCGAAGTTTTTAACGGCAAAGTAAGCCCGGGTGCCAAAATTTAGGATATATCATGAATAATCCTCCCCTCAGCAAAAATGAACTGGAGCGATATGCACGCCATCTGATTCTGCCAGAGGTAGGCGGTGCCGGCCAACAAAAATTGAAAGCCGCGCGCGTATTGATCATCGGTGTGGGAGGTTTGGGTAGCCCTGTTGCACTTTACCTCGCTGCAGCGGGCGTTGGGACAATTGGAATTGTCGACGACGACGTTGTTTCCTTGTCTAATTTACAAAGACAGATTGCACATGACACTTCATCTGTTGGTGAACTGAAAACAGAAAGTGGTGCAAATAGTATCACGCGAATTAATCCGTCCGTAAATGTGCGTATCCACAATTACAGACTTGGCGACAGCAATGCTGAAAGCCTTATTGGCACCTATGACATCGTTGCAGACGGGTCTGATAATTTTGAGACCAGATATTTGACGGCAAGAACCTGTGAAAAATTACGCATCCCATTGGTGACCGCTGCCGTTGGAAGATTTGACGGGTCAATCACCACTTTAAAGCCGTATTCTATAAATTCAGAGGGCGAACAAAATCCAAGATATATAGATATCTTTCCTTACCAACCGCCGGCAGGATTGTTACCTGGCTGTGCAGAAGCGGGAATTCTAGGTGCCTTAACCGGAGTAATTGGTTCAATGCAGGCACTTGAAGTTATTAAGGAAGTCGTCGGGGCAGGCGAAAGTCTGGTTGGCCGACTGGTGTTATACGATGCCCTTACAACGCGATTTGAGCAAATCAAATACAGGCGCAAAAAATAATATCTCTTTAGTCCTGACCTTAGCTAATATTCGGTAAAACCCGGTCTGGTGGCCGATGCCCGTCCAAATGGGTTTTGATGTTTATAATCACCTTTTCTCCCATTTCGATTCTGCCCTCAATTGTGGCCGACCCCATATGTGGCAATAAAACGATTCGATCCTCTTTCGCTAATTCAAGCAATTTTGGATTCACAGCAGGCTCATACTCAAATACATCCAAAGCGGCACCAGCCAATGCGCCTGTCTCAAGCGCCTCAATCAGGGCTGCTTCGTCGATTATTTCGCCGCGAGACGTATTAACTATGTAAGCTCCCGGCCGCATCAACTTTAAACGGCGCTTTGATAGCAAATGGTATGTAGCCGGCGTTGATGGGCAGTTGACTGAAATTATATCCATGCGCGCCAACATTTGATCAAGGCTGTCCCAATATGTAGCTTCCAGCTCTTCTTCGACTTCTCGCTGTATACGAGAACGATTATGATAGTGAATTGACAGGCCGAATGCTTTTGCCCTGCGCGCAACAGCCATTCCAATTCGACCCATACCCAGAATACCCAACCGCTTGCCATAAATGCGTTGGCCCAGCATCCATGTCGGCGACCAGCCATGCCATTTTTCAGACTGATTTAAAACTTCTGCGCCCTCAACCAGCCGACGCGGGACAGCCAAAATCAAAGCCATGGTCATATCTGCCGTGTCTTCTGTCAGTACGCTGGGTGTATTGGTAACAGTAATGCCTGCATCCGCAGCAGCTTTTATGTCTATGTTATCGACGCCGTTACCGAAGTTTGCAATTAACTTCAACTGATCACCAGCTTGGGCAATTATATTAGCATCAATTTTGTCAGTAACCGTCGGCACTAAAACAGCTGCTTCTTTTACAGCTTTCAAAAGCTGATTTTCGTCAAAAGGTTCGTCAACCAGATTTAATCTGGTATTAAACAACTCATACATTCTTGTTTCGACGACTTCTGGTAATTTCCGAGTGATGACCACCAGTGGTTTATCATTGGGCATATTAAATTTTGCCTTTTAACTATTATTGTTGAGAGCTCATTAACCAGAAAGAGCGACACTCAAACAGTAACTACATTGGTCAGATTTCTATCAGAATCGAACTGAAATACAAAGAAAATCCAAATTTCATGAATCTGGGTACATTTTCTTGCAATCATTGCCTACAGAAGGAATAATCCGAGTGAGAAAACTGATGCTATTTACGTTGCTTTTAGCTTGGGCAACTCTAACCGGCAATGCGTTCGCTCAATTAAAGGGCAATGCTACCGGGCTTCAGATTCCACGTTTTGTGAGTTTAAAATCAAGCCGTGTGAATTTGCGCGTCGGCCCTGGCAGAAAATTCTCTGTACAATGGTTATATTTGAACTCAGGGCTGCCAGTAGAAGTTATTCAAGAATATGATCAATGGCGACAAATAAGAGACTCGGAAGGTACAGAAGGTTGGGTATTTCACTCGCTTCTATCGGGAAAAAGAACAGCAATTATCGCCCCTTGGGATAAGGAATTATCGGCCAAATCCAGTAACGAAGATAGCTTTGCCAGGGCATACCAAAACAACTCCTCAAATGCTTCGGTTGTCGGCATATTGCAACCAGGCCTTGTTGTCAGTATCGAAAGCTGTGATAAATCCTGGTGTAAGGTTAAAAAAGGCAAATTTATCGGTTATCTACCAAAACCAAAAATTTGGGGCGTTTATCCCAAAGAAGTTTTTGAAAATTAGCACAATATATACAAAATTTAATCGATGCTTGGGTAACGAACGTTGATTTCATGTTCACAACAGGCATCAGCCTTGGTTATACTCGCATATGGTTCAAGAAATACATTTTGATCAGCGCGATGACCGCCAGCTTTTATTGCTGCAAACTTCGATTAAGCTGAGATGGTTGGCTATCGTTGGCCAATCGGCGGCAGTGATATTTGTCGCAATAGGCTTAAAGTTTGAGTTCCCCAGCCTGCTTTGCGGCGCATTAATTGCTTCATCAATTTGGCTCAATATTTTTCTCACATTGCGCTATCCAACCAGCTACCGACCTTCAGATGATGCGGCATTGCTACTTCTCGCCTATGATATTATTCAACTGGGATTGCTCTTGTATTTAACCGGAGGCCTCCAAAACCCATTCTCAATATTACTGATTGTGCCAGTAGTAATCTCTGCCACATCACATTCCCAATGGCGCAGCCTTTTACTGGGATTGCTGGTTGTCGTAATCGCATCAATATTATTATTTTATCACGAGCCACTCCCCTGGACACCTGGAATTCGACCTGTCATGCCTCAATTGTATGTGACCGGAACATGGGGGGCGATTGTATCCAGTTTGCTGTTTACAGCCATTTATACATTTAGGGTTGCAGAAGAAGCGAGGCGCCTTGCAGATGCCTTAAGCGCTACAGAACTTGTATTACAACGTGAGCAACATCTCTCAGCCCTGGATGGACTTGCGGCCGCTGCCGCCCATGAGCTTGGCACTCCCCTTGCCACCATTGCACTTGTATCTAAAGAAATGCAACGCGAGCTTGGTGAAAACCACCCCTTAAGTGAGGATGCCGCATTATTGCGCTCACAGGCGAGAAGGTGCCGTGATATCTTGCAGAAATTGACTTCCCTTTCAGAGGATGGAGAAGATCACATTGGTAGATTGCCTATAACCTCGTTAATTGAAGAAGTTGTTGCACCGCATCGGGATTTTGGCGTCTCGATTGAAATAATCGTCGATGGGAATACTGATGAACCAGTGAGCAAACGCAATCCTGGAGTATTGTATGGCCTTGGTAATCTAGTTGAAAACGCAGTTGATTTTGCGCATAGTCAGGTAAAAATATGCGCAAGTTGGGGGAAAGACACAGTAACCATTACAATCTCTGATGATGGCCCCGGATTTTCAAACGAAATTATAAGCCGTATCGGCGAGCCATTTGTGACCTCCCAACGTCAATCCACAAACCCAAATGCAGGTGGGTTGGGTTTGGGTCTGTTCATCGCAAAAACCCTATTGGAGAGAAGCGGGGCTGGGCTGGAATTTTCTAACTTTACGACAAAGGATGTAGGTGCAAATGTTGAAATTTGCTGGCCCAGGGAGAATTTTGATCAATTTTCGCAGGGCTTTAATGGTGGTGAGAGCTTCGCCTCGTATAATCAAATTTAACCAACACTTTCAATTTTTTGAATATATATGTATATTGCGGTAATCAGGCTTTAATATATCTTACCAAACAGGAGTTAGCTTGCCAATGTCTTCCACTGCCGAACCAATAAAGCTGGATGAAAATGAAAGCAACAACTTGCTGTTGGTTGATGATGACCGTCCGTTTTTGCAACGCCTTGGTAGAGCAATGGAAGGCCGCGGATTTGTAGTTCGAACGGCTGAATCGGTCGCAAGCGGTCTTGCATTGGTTCGAAGCTCGGCGCCTGATTTTGCCGTCATCGATATGCGTTTAAATGACGGAAATGGATTAAATGTAGTTGAAGCAATAAAAGCAACAAAGCCGGATGCTCGAATTGTTGTGCTTACTGGTTATGGAAATATTGCAACAGCCGTCACTGCTGTAAAACTTGGGGCAATAGACTATCTTGCAAAGCCAGCTGATGCGGATGATGTATTTGCCGCCCTTATGCGCAACCCGAACGATAAAGCTTCCCCTCCAGAAAACCCAATGTCTGCAGACCGGGTAAGGTGGGAACATATTCAACGGGTTTATGAATTGTGCGATCGTAATGTTTCGGAAACCGCGCGCAGACTTAACATGCATCGCCGTACCTTGCAGCGTATTTTGGCAAAGCGAGCTCCGCGCTGAATATTATTCAATTAGTCACCGTCATAATATTCAATAGCTACTCCAGCTTTTTCCGCATAATTGGAAGCAATTCTCAGCCTCTGGCTGGCCACTTTTGCAAAACGCAATAATATCGATTTCCGTGTTGCGGCAGAAATACTGTTTTCTCTAGGCTGCTGAATAATTTCTGCGTCATATGCATCCGCCAAGATCAGCCCCTCATCTCCTGGAAAAACTCCCCGCGAAACCCCAGCATGAGTAGCAAAGTAGAATGCGTCACAATATTTTTGATATTCGGGCCACTTTTCGTCGACCCGGAAGTCTTCAACGGAAGATTTAACCTCAACAATAATTATATATCCTTTCGCAGAAATACATATCAGATCGCACCGCCTGCCAGAAGCTAAAGTAAGCTCTGGCAAGCAAGAATAACCCAACTTCAGCATTTGATGTTCAACACCTTGCCGCACCATTAGTGCTTTGGGAGACTGACGCCCATCAACAAAGGGGTTTGGTGAATTCGGATCAATTATTGGCAATTTAATAACTCATGTGTGTATTCAGCAGCGAACTTGTGATGCAAAAATATCGCACATGCAACAAATGTAAAGATATTCCCCGGCGGAAGCAATTTGTTGTTGGAGGTGTATCAATAAATATTGTTTATAGTCTCTTTATCGGTTTGGTGCATTATGGCGATTCTACTATTCGAATCTAATCGATAAAACGATGGAATTTATTGCATAACTTAACGGGCTGTTTTTGCAGATGGCTATCAAATTTTACGGGCCTTGAGATGAAAATAAGTAAAGTATTTTTTGCTATAGTGCTGGTTGCCACGCTCGGAGTGGCCAGTTGCACCTCTACGGGCGAAAGCAGTTATGGAAGCGCCGTATCTGCATCATTTTCTGAACGAGACGATGCAAATGTAGCCGCAACAAAAGCAAAAAATACCGTTATTACGCTCCAGAAAAAAATTAGGCGGGCTGAGCGTTTGCTAAAGCGTTCTGAACAAAAATATAAGCGACTTGGAAAACGCAAAGCGATTAAGCAGCGCAAAAAACTTACTAATGCAATAACCAAGTATCGGATTGAAATTAGGGTTTCTAAGAAATCCTTAGTAAAAGCGGAGAAGGTTTCCCGAAAAGCAGAGAGAAAACTAAATCGTGCCGAGCGCAAAGCGATAAAAGCAGAGAAACGAAAATTGGCGTTTGATGCAAGGCAAGCCAAACTTGAAAAAGCCAGAGTCAATAGCGAAAAAGACCCTTCTGGATCACTATTTGCATTAGCACGCTCTGGTCCAATTGAATATTCGGACTATAAATCTCGCAAAGATGGCGGTTTTAAATTACCCGCAATTCCTGTCAAGAAAATGAAAAAGCAATTCCTGAGGCAAGAAGTAAAATACCGAAGCTGGGAAAAGCCCGGCACTCTGATTGTAGATACCAAAAACCGTTACCTTTATTTAATAGAAGGCGGCGGCAAAGCGATGCGCTATGGTATTGGTGTTGGCAAATCGGGGTTTGAATGGGCTGGTGAAGCCACTGTTGCCTGGAAACAGGAATGGCCTAAATGGACTCCTCCACAGGAGATGATTGACCGCAAACCTAAACTTGCAAAATATGGCGGTGAAAATGGTATGAAAGGCGGTCCAAAGAACCCGCTTGGGGCTCGCGCGCTTTACATATTCCAAAATGGTAAAGATACATTATACCGCCTACACGGTTCGCCAGAATGGGCATCTATTGGGACTGCCGCATCGTCAGGATGCATTCGGTTGATCAATCAAGATATTATCGACCTGTATGAACGAGTGCGTCCGGGGGCGAAGATTATCGTAAAACAAGGGTAAAAAGCACCTAATTATCTGATTGCAAGAATTTTGGCGACTTACTCAATGTAAGTTGGTTTTCATTTAAGTTTTTGAATTTACTCATGTATTAGTGATATTGATTGGGCATTTACGGGCAATGTTCTAATGCAAAACCGGCTGAACTGATCATCACAATATAAATTAGAAAATTCTAAAACAGTTTGCTCAATAAATTTCAATATAATTTCAATTTGCTCTTTAAGTTTAAAAACAATAGGTCTATACGACAGCTCTGATTGTTACATAAAAGCTCATCTGAGCAACCTTGTGACACTTCAATTGACGCGGGGTGGAGCAGCCCGGTAGCTCGTCAGGCTCATAACCTGAAGGTCGTAGGTTCAAATCCTACCCCCGCAACCAAATAAGACTGGGTCCGACCCGGAGACATAGGTAACAGTTCGTACCTAAGACATGGGTAACAGTCTCGCGCCGAACGGGTTGTCGATTGTTTGCAGGGTTTTCTGTTCCAGGTCAATATATCCCAGATCGTGTTGCATAAAGCTTATCAGCCATATTCCATCGTCCGCCTCCTTTATTCCCAGCCTTTGGCCGGCCATTACGGATGATATGTTGATTTTCTTTCGATGCATGCAGATGCGCCCGCAAGAATTGAGGCGAAGGGCGGGCCATTGCCACTTCTGATTGAACTTGGCAGTGATGGTAATGTTGGTAATCCTGTAGACAGTTTTGCGTGATATGCCGAACTGGCGACCCGCATCTCTCATGCCTTCATCATCAAGCGAACGGGTGGCAGATCTCAAGCTGTACGGCGGGCAAACACAGATCCTTTCCATTTTTTCTTTTCCCACCTCACTCTGCAGTATCAACACCTTTCCCTTCAAAAAGGAAATGTGTTACCGATGCCTCAAGTCGCGCGCAATTCTATAGCTCGAGTGAATCTTGATTGGGATACATTATTTGTTCTGCTGCTCTGTTGAATTTTTGGCAATTCAACGACAGTAAGAAAATAGTATCAAAGCAGACAAATTCTCAATCCTAAACGCCTGTCATATTGGACCCAAAACATGATCCCCTATTGTGATCATTCACCTTGTGACGAGCAAATTACATTTTATAAAAACTCCTGAGGAAGCCAGTCCTAACCATCAATCCAAATTGGATTGGACCAGGCTCTTTTCCCCGCTCGGTCAATAACCGTGATGCGGATCCACGACGAACCGGCCAAACGCTCAAGTGAAAGATGTCCAGTTGTCATTGTTTCGCCGCGCAGGTACGTCATCTGCGAACCATGGCCCTGAACAAGAATACTGACAACCGCTGTGCAATCCACCTCGACGCTTGTTCCGGTGATGCGGATATCGCGAATTTCCGGGCCGGTGCTGGAATAGTACGCGCCGGATTTCAACGCCTCCAGCAAAGCCTCAGGCGTATTTCCCTCAGCCTTTACCATCACCCAGCCGCCAAAATAATCAGGGGACTTGAAATGGGCATCATCGGTAGCGATCAGGTTCAGATGCCGACCTTCATTCAAAAGGTGTTCAAGGGTCAGCAAACCCTCACCGCGATCATTGTTGACAACACACCCGTGATTGTAGATTTCCACCGCGTGGGCGGCGGTAATGCTGCGGGCATCGGCCTCGGTCAAACCAGACCAATGTGGGTGGGCTATGGCCACAAATGCCCCCACATCGCGAGCCCGCTGGGCGATGCTTGCAGCCGATTCTGAGCCATTTACAGGTCGAAAATGCGGTGCATCCGGTGGAGCGAAATCACTTGGGAGTCCCACAGCCAGAAGATGCCATAAATGGCCGTTTTCCATTGTTCCGGTGTGGAGTTCAGCACCAAAAATAGTCGTAAAACCTTCCTTGCGGAAGTCAGATGTGTCCGTAATCGGATAATCAAACAATCCGACGAAATGATCCGTCAAGGCAATGAAATCATAGCCTTCAGCCCGGTATCGACGACAAACTTCTTGCGGGTCAATAGCACCATCTGACCGAGTGGAGTGGGTATGAAGATTGCCGCGATAAAATTTCCCGGCGGTAGTGAAAAAATTTGTAGGCACGATGTAGAAATCCGTTTGGTTTATT
>JALSIJ010000121.1 GCA_026981655.1 Rhizobiaceae bacterium
GCAGCGCAAGATACCGGCATTCGTCTGGCTACCGGCGGCATATTCTTCGATTTTGATGGCATGGACGGCAATGGCCCGGAAAATCGCCAAAGAGATGCGGCAGAGTTGTTTGATCGATTTGGCGACAATGATGAAATGTTTGTCGGCACCATGCCGCACGGCACCTATACGGTCGGGCCGGAAAACCTTCGGGGTGCAATTGACCTTGCCAATGAGCGTGGCGGGTTTTTCTCCATCCACGCGGCAGAAACCAAGGTAGAACAGGCAACTATTCAGGAACGCTACCAAACCAGCGTCATCAGGCATCTTGGCGCGCTCGGTGGGTTATCTGAAAATACCGTCCTGGCCCATTGCGTGCATGTGGATGATGTGGAGCTGGATTTAATGGCAAAAACCGGCACCCATGTGGCGCATAATCCGCTTTCCAATCTCAAATTGGCTTCCGGGTTTGCCCCCATTGTGGAAATGCAAAAGCGCGGTATAAATGTAACGCTTGGCACCGATGGGGCTGTCAGCGGCAATGATATGGATATGTGGCTGGCGATGCGGCTTGTGGCGACCATTCACAAGGCGGCAACCCAAAACCCTTCTGCTGTAACCGCCGGTGAAGCGCTCCATATGGCAACATTGAATGGTGCAAAGGCACTTGGGGCAGAAAGCTATTTAGGCTCGCTGGAAGTTGGCAAACGGGCCGATTTTATTTTACTCAATCATTCTGGCGCCCATGCCAGCCCGATGTTCAACCCGATTAATCATTTGGTATATTCTGCCACCAAGGGTGATGTGAACGACGTTTATGTCTCTGGACGTCAATTGGTGAAAGACCAACAATTGCTCACCCTCGATTTGGCCGGCATTTGCGCCAAAGCGCGCGCATTGCAGCCGCGTATTATGGCTGCCCTGCAGGAAAATCCGAAGGAGGTTTCCGCATGAGGAAAGAGTTCTCCAACCGGCGTGAAGCTGCATTAAGTTCAATTCGCCAGCATACCGATTTTGTGGCCGAATTGGCGCTTGTTACCGGCACCGGGCTTGATGGATTGATTGCGGAAATCGAGGTTGAAACGACAATTCCCTTTGATGAGATTGCCGGTTTCCCCGTATCCACCGCGCCCTCACACAAGGGTGAATTTGTTTTTGGCACTTTAAAAGGGCGCAAAATCATTGTCCAAAGCGGAAGGTTTCATCTTTATGAGGGTTGGGTTGGCGAAGATATTGTATTGCCGGTTTATACCATGCGGGCGCTGGGGGCGGAGAAATACATCGTCACCAATGCGGCGGGCAGCCTGAATGCAGACTATAATGTTCGTGATGTTATGCTGATTAACGATCACATCAATTTTCAGGGCGTGCACGCACTGGCCGGCCCGAATGATGACCAATTGGGCCTGCGCTTTCCCGATATGTCGCGGGCCTATGATCCTGATCTTTGCAAGGCCGCAATGGAGGCGGCAAGCTCTCTTGATCTCAACATACGCAACGGCATTTATGCGGCCATTCACGGGCCGGAATTTGAAACCAGCGCCGAGCGGCGTTTTCTGCGTATGGCGGGTGGTGATGCGGTTGGCATGTCGACCGTGCAAGAGGTAACGGCTGCCAACCACGCGGGCATGAAGGTTTTGGGCTTTTCTGCAATTTCAAATTCAGCCACCGGTGGGCCAGATCAGCAGCCCGATACGCTTGAAGAGGTTTTACAAAATACCGCAATTTCAGCCAGCGTCATTGCAAAAATCATCATGCAAATGCTCGACGACGGCGCGTTGTAAACAGGTCCGGGGATGAACATGAGCGATACGAAACAATTTATCGGCAAAAATGTGCTGGTCAGCGGGGCCAGCGGTGGCATTGGTCAGGCAATTGCGCGCGCATTCAGCACCGAAGGTGCTAACCTTGCGCTGCAATATCACACCAATCGACCGGAAGCGCTAGAGGGTGAACTTAGAGAAGGTTCGGGGAAATATATTACGGTAAAAGCTGACCTCACCGAGGATGGTTTTGAAGCAGGTTTGTTCAAAGAGATTGCAGCCGAATTGGGCGCGGTGGATATTTTGATCAATTGCGCAGCATCGCAAGATGTTTCCGGTTTTGAAAACATGTCGGCATCGGATTTCAGCCGCATGATGCAGATGAATGTGGGCGGCGTATTTGCCCTTTCAAAGCTGTTTGCATCTCAACTTTTGGCCCGGAACAGCAATGCGGCGATCGTCAATATTTCTTCGATCGAAGGCTCACGCCCGGCCAGGGGCCATGGCCATTATGCCAGTTCCAAGGCGGCGCTTGAAATGCTGACCAAAGCAATGGCGCTTGAATATGGCTCGTCCGGCCTACGGGTCAATGCGGTCGCTCCGGGGCTGATTTCGCGCGCCGGCATTGAAGAGCAATGGCCCGATGGGGTTTCCCGCTGGAAGGCCCAATGTCCGCTCGAATGTCTTGGCACACCACAGGATGTGGCAGATGCGGTGCTGTTTTTAGCCTCGCCGCAAGCCCGCTGGATAAGTGGCAGTGTGCTGACCGTCGATGGCGGCATGAGTGCCGGGCCGGGATGGTAGACTTTACCCGTCGAAATTGATTTTACGGAATAGCGAACGAAGAGTGAGCCGCCCGAACAGGGCGCGCCTCGCAGGCCTCAGCGAAGCTGAGAACAGCAGTGAGAGAAATTAGACCCCACCCAGCTTTTTGATAAAACTCACCACCTCGTCAACCCCCTCACCGGCTTTCACATTGGTGAATAAGAACGGCCGTTCGCCCCGCATTTTTTTGGAATCCCGGTCCATCACCTCAAGGCTTGCGCCCACATGCGGGGCAAGGTCCGTCTTGTTTATGATCAGCAAATCAGAACGGGTGATACCCGGCCCGCCCTTGCGCGGAATTTTATCGCCAGCTGAAACATCAATCACATAGATGGTAATGTCGGCCAGTTCCGGCGAAAAAGTAGCCGCCA
>JALSIJ010000122.1 GCA_026981655.1 Rhizobiaceae bacterium
CCCAAAACGCAAAAACAAAACCCAAGACATCAAGCTTCTTTTCACCTTCGCGAACCTGGGCCTTTGCCCGGCGCGAGACGATGGAACTGGTGCGCGACCCCATTCGTGTGGTCTTTGCGTTGCTTGGACCAATCATTCTTGCGATAGCCATGGCCAACGGCATTTCATTTGATGTGGAAAAACTCAATTATGCGGTTCTTGATCAGGACAAATCGCAGGAAAGCCACAGGTTTTTAGAGAACTTTTCAAGCTCGCGCTATTTTCAGCAAAAGCCGCAAATTGCCCTTCGCAGCGATCTCGATCGACGGCTAAAAAGCGGCGAGCTCAAATTTGTGTTGATCATTCCCCCGGATTTCGGCCGCGATCTGCTCAAGGGTCACATTCCCAATGTGGGCGCATGGTTTGACGGAGCCGTCACCTTTCAGGCAGAAACCTCAAGGGGCTATGTGCAGGGTGTATTGGCAAATTATCTGTCCGAATATGCGCGCCGCGAAGGCGCCAGTCAATCCATGCCACCTTTGGCAAATATAGAAACCCGATTTCGTTACAATCAGGCATTTTTGAGTGTTTTTGCCATCTCACCCGGTGTGTTGATGTTGTTGATGTATATGTTTTCAACCATGCTCACAGCCCTTGGGGTGGTGCGCGAAAAAGAGCTTGGCTCGATCATTAATCTTTATGCGTCGCCTGCCAAAAAAATTGAATTTCTGGTCGGCAAACAACTACCCTATATTGGCTTTGGCATTATCAGCTTTGCATCTTTGGTAGCCTTGATGGTGTTCTTTTTCAAAGTTCCGGTAACCGGTAATTTCTTTGCACTTGCGGTTGGGGCGATGTTTTTTGCCGTTGCCGCAACCTCCCTGGGGCTGGTCATATCATCCTTTGTTTCAACCCAGTTGGCGGCAATTTTTGGCTCGGCCATCATTGTCATGATCCCGACCCTGAATTTTTCTGGCATGATGTATCCGGTATCAACGCTTGAAGGCGGTGGACGCTTTGTCGGCCATGCATTTCCTGCGCTTTATTTCCAGCAGATTACCAGCGGAGTATTCAACAAAGGGCTGGGCTTTGCCTCGCTCTATCAAAGCTATCTCTGGATTGGCTTTTTCTGTGTGCTGTTTTGGATATTAGCGACCCTGTTACTCAAAAAGCAGGAGGCATAGATGCTCCGCTCGCTTAAGAATATCTACCGCCTTGGGGTCAAAGAACTCTACAGTCTCCGGCGCGACCCGGTGTTGATTTTCTTGATCATCTTCACCTTCACCTTCGCGATTTATACGGTGGCAACCGGGGTACAAACCGAGCTTCGCAATGCCTCGATTGCCATTGTCGACGAGGACCAGTCAGAGCTTTCACGACAAATTAGCGCGTCATTTTTAAAACCCTACTTCAAACCGCCCGTGCAGATCAGCCTTGGTGAAATCGACAGCTCAATGGATGCCAGTAAATTTGCATTCGTTATTGATATTCCGCCCGATTTCCAGGCCAATTTGATGGCCGGACGAAGCCCCACACTGCAAGTAAATGTGGATGCCACAGCCATGACCCTTGCCGGCAATGGTGCTGCCTATATCCAGACCATCATTAATCGGCAAATCGGCGAATTTGCAAGCCAGAGCGGTGCGCCCATTCGCCAAGCGGTAACGATTTCAATGCGTACCAAGTTTAACCCCAATCTTGAATCCAGCTGGTTTATGGCCGTTATGCAAGTGGTTTCCAACATCACCATGTTGTCGCTTATTTTATCAGGTGCCGCGGTTATTCGCGAACGCGAGCGCGGCACGATAGAACATTTACTGGTTATGCCGGTTACCCCGGGTGAAATTATGCTGGCAAAGATCTGGGCCAATGGTTTGGCCATTATTTTGGCGGTAATTTTGTCACTCTATGCGATAGTGCAAGGCGTTCTGGGCGTACACATCAGCGGTTCGATCGTCTTGTTTGTTCTCGGCACGGCGCTGTTTTTATACGCCATGACGGCGCTTGGTATTGTGTTGTCGACCTTTGCCAAATCCATGCCGCAATTTGCCCTGCTAGCCATTCCATTCTTTGTGGTAATGAACATGCTTTCGGGCGGCACATCGCCTTTGGAAGGCATGCCAAAAGTCTTGCAACTTATTATGCAGGCATCACCTTCAACGCACTTTACCAGCTTTGCCCAGGCAGTTTTGTTCAGAGGTGCCGGCATTGATATTGTCTGGCCGCAAATGATCTTGATGCTGGTCATTGGTACGGTGCTGTTTGTTATCTCACTCATGCGATTTAGATCAACTATGTCGGCGCGTTGATGTTGAGCTGAACTAGGGTCCTGACCCTTATGTATCTCAACCATGCTAATTTACCCCCAACCCGTTTCAAAGTGATTTTAGCGTGTCACCGGACAAATACTTATCCCCCTTCATCGCTTTAACATTAGGATTTTCTTCGATCTAACAGAGCGGATAAGTAACAATGGACAGTACAGCAGTTTTGCAAATGCCCTATATCATGGCATCACAGGCACAAAAACACGTGACCCATAATGAGGCCATTCGTAGCCTTGATGCGCTGGTGCAATTGTCAGTAATCGACAAGGATTTAACTGCCCCACCAGCTTCCCCCGTTGATGGAGATCGCTACATTCCAGCTATCGGTTCCACCGGATTGTGGAGTGGAAAAGACGGGCTGATCGCGGCCTTTCAGGATAATGGCTGGGTTTTTTATACCCCAAAATTTGGATTTCTCGCCTATATGGTTGATGAGGCTCTTGTCTATATTTTCAACACCACAGGCTGGATACCCTATTCAGACGGTAAAGTGGGTGGAGAAACCAGCCTTCTCAATGCCAGTCCCTTTGGTGCCGAAACCAGATTTGAACTGCTTGAGGAAGAGCTTATTCTTTCCGGGCCTTCAATTGACAGCCTGATCGAAATTCCTGACCGCGCCATCGTTTTCTCCGTATCCAGCCGAACGACCCAGGCCATTACCGGGGCAACTTCTTTTGATTGCGGAATTGTTGGCGACATTGGTAAATTTGGTAGTCTGCTTTCTATCGCCGAGGATAGCACTAATTCCGGCGTAATCGGGCCAACGGCCTATTATGCGAACACAAAATTGCGCGTCACCGCAAATGGAGGCAATTTTACCGGCGGCAAAATCCGTCTCACCATTCATTATCTTATGTGCAGCCCTGCGACCGGTTAAGGTTTTTTGTATTTCGCATAGGCAGTAAGATGTTCAATCTCGATGCGGCAGTAATAGTAAGCTTGTAAGATTCTTGGGCACTGAACCCCACACACCAACCAAAGATGCGCTGAAACAAACTTTGAGATCATTCGATTGTTTGTAGTCTATCGACCGCAGGTTTCCTCAACGGCCTTTTTTGGATTGGTATAGCAACGGTTGCGCGATGAGCAGTAAAGATCTTCGACTTTGGAATAGGACATTATTCCCGATGAAACCTGACCGTTTGGTTTTCGCCCACAACGCAGCACAATTTCAAGTATCAGCCCCTTATCTGTGGTCATCTCAATAATGCTGGCCGGGTGATTGAACCCCGGATAGGTGATAAAATTACTGGTCACGGCGGCCGCGATAAGAAGTATCTTGAGCATAAAACTGTTCCGAATTTGCACAAATGCGTTTCAGAACAGAGCAATGCAATTCCTTGGCCAAAGCAGTGAAAATCACCCCTTTTGCCAAATTAACTCCCAATTAACCTTAATATTCAGGACTGTGCCTATAGTGCCGGGGTTACTTTATATCCCGCATCCCGCAGCAATTGCACCACGCCAAGCTTACCCGGCAGATGAAGCGCGCCCACCGCCATAAACACACCACCCTTTTCAAACTGTGGGTTTGCGCGATCTGCCATCACCTTGTTACGACGCGTAACCAGCGCTGCCTTAAAAGCTGCATAGCCCGGCCCGCTGGAGGTTTTAGGCGACAAATATTCCATCAATGGCCAGAATTTACCTACCTCACCAGCAACATAAAGCTCGACCATGGTTTCCATCATATCCTCCATAGCATCGCCAAGTTTAAGCGTTTCTTTCAGCGATTTTAGATGGAATTCCAGCGAAAGACCGGCCATCGCACTAATTTGCTCTTTGACGGATTCAAGTCCGACAAGGTTTTTACCTTCGCGAAGCGCACGTGTTCCTATCACGTAATCCAACACTTTTTCATCCCTATGTTTGCGCTCGATTTCACACATTGGCATAACAATCGCAGTCGCAATGACCCAGGGCTTCATTCTCTTACCGAGAAAATACGGAATATCCCTACCGACCAATCGTAGTTTCAACAATTCGATGGTTTCCTTGCCGTAGCGATCTTCTAGCGTCGAACCATCGGTAAAAAACATCAAAGGGCGCAATTCAGCCATCGCAGCCGAAAGCTGTTTCGGGTCCAGCACCTGGGTGTTTTCAATCACCACCGTAGGAGATGCCACAAAAGCCTGTTCAACAACCTCTGGAAATTTCACTACCCGCGGATCGGCAAAGTGCATTGTGCCCAACAACCATGAGGAGGCTTTTCCCTCTTTTTCAATTTTCCAGAACCGCGAGGAACCGTTTAAAACTTCACCGGCCCGCTGTTCTATTTTCATCAACGCTGCAGGGTCTTCATGTTTCAATTTTTTAAGCAGATTTTGTCCCTTGCAGGTAATCGGCGGCAGGTTTTTTGAGGCCTCCTCAACAGCTTTGGTCTCGGCAAGTGAATTTGAAGCCTGCGTCAGAACAGAAAAAAAGACGGCGCCCAGAACAATTTTAACACTGGCTATGGTCCACACCAGCCGGGTAAATAAACTATCCAAAAATACAGGCCTGTTCAACGTATCGCGCATGTTTTATAATTCCGACTGTAGTGTTTAATAGAACCCTGCAAATAGCGTATTTGCCTCGCCAATAGGTTAAGGGTGTCCAATTCCGGAACCGATGGATCAAGCCATGGTTAAATCTATGTTAAATTCAGATGAACCGGGTCACTCAACCCCGGAAGAAAACATGAAACATGAGCTTACAGCTGCCGCCAAGCGCGCGCTGAGTGAAGCCGAGGCCCGGCGTCAAGAAAAGCAGGCATCTCGGCCAAAAGAAATTAACGGCCGCAAGGGCCCGGAACCGGTTCGTTTTGGCGATTGGGAAGTCAAAGGCATTGCCAGCGATTTTTAATTTCAATTCAAATCGCACGTAGACCCCGGACTTGATCCGGGGGATGCGCAAGATTTGAATCACTAAAAGCAGTCGCACGGTTTTTTTCGCTCACGGCTATTCGTGCTTTGCATGGCCTGAGCGGGCGCGGCCTGCCCGGCCGGACACCTCTTCGGTGTCATCATTACGCATAAATTCAAATCACGCCGCTTTTTTAGCCTCAATCAATCCGCGATTAATCAGCAACTCCGCAATCTGTACCGTATTAAGCGCGGCCCCTTTGCGTAAATTGTCTGAAACAACCCACAAGTTTAGACCATATTCCAAGGTGTAATCCTCGCGAATACGAGAGATATAAGTAGCGTCTTCTCCAGAGGCTTCATAGGGGGTGATATAGCCACCATCTTCACGCTTGTCGATCACCAGGCAACCGGGCGATTCACGCAACAGATCACGCGCTTCATCGGCGGTAATTTCATTTTCAAACTCAATATTCACCGCTTCTGAATGGGAGATGAAAACCGGCACCCGAACACATGTTGCGGTTAGTTTAATTTTCGGATCCAGCATGCGCTTGGTTTCCGCGACCATTTTCCATTCTTCCTTGGTGGAGCCATCATCCATAAACACATCAATATGCGGAATACAATTAAACGCGATACGCTTGGTAAACTTGTTAGTATCCAAAGGATCAGCGACAAAAACGGCGCGGGTCTGATTAAAAAGCTCATCCATACCCTCTTTGCCGGCACCCGATACGGATTGATAGGTTGAAACAACCACACGCTTGATTGTCGCGCGGTCATGCAACGGCTTTAAGGCCACCACAAGTTGAGCGGTTGAGCAATTTGGATTTGCAATAATGTTCTTTTTTGAAAAACCGGAAATCGCATCTGCATTCACTTCCGGAACAATCAAAGGCACATCGGGATCATACCTGAATGCTGATGAATTATCGATCACCACACAGCCCTGCTGGCCGATTTTTGGTGCGTATTCTTTCGAGATTGAACCTCCGGCTGACATGATGGCAATGTCAACGCTGCTGAAATCAAAGTTTTCCAGCGCTTTTACTTTAATTGTTTTATCCCCAAATGAGATTTCCTTGCCTTGACTACGGCGAGAGGCAAGAGCCACAACCTCATCCGCTGGAAACAATCGTTCTGCCAGAATATCCAAGACTTCCCGGCCCACATTGCCCGTGGCGCCGATAACAGCAACTTTATAACCCATATGATTTATCCTTATACCCTCTCCCGAAACCGGCCAGCCGGTCTTTCTCCCGTCAAATCCGGGAGAGTTCGGGCGTGACGGTCGATTCAGCTGATTTTGGTGGCTTTTTTGGTTGAGATCGGTTTGATTTTAGTGTGCAAAACAATGCCAAAGGTAGCAGAGCCACCCATTGTTTCAATTGCAAAATCAAATTTTTTCGATGTCATGATCATTTCTCTCATGTTGAATCGGGTTCTAACTGTTTTTGTAAAAGAGTCAATATTTGTTGCGTGGCTGGCAATAAATAGCAGCAAAAAAACGGGCCATTTTCCGGCTTCCAATTAATGATTCAGAACTTTATACAGTCGATTTCAGTCACCAATATATTCAGTTAGGAAGTGAAGTGCGGTATCACGCCTATATCGATGGACTGCGTGCCATCGCAGTTCTGTCAGTTGTTATATTCCACGGTTTCCCCAATATATTAAGCGGCGGATTTGTCGGCGTTGATATATTTTTCGTAATATCCGGTTTTTTGATCACCTATCTGATTGCGGCGGAAATTCGTGACGAGAAGTTCAGTTTTATTTACTTTTATACCCGCCGTATTCGGCGATTGCTGCCGGCCGGTTTAATTGTTTACACAACTGCAATAATTGCTGGAGCCATTGTTTTGGCGCCACCTGAGTTCAAACAGTTTGGCGAAAGCCTGCTGGCAACGGCGTTGATTTTTTCAAACCATTTCTTTGCCTCGCTAACCGGATATTTTGACACGCCCGCCAATGAATTACCGCTTTTACATACGTGGTCATTGGCGATTGAGGAGCAATTTTATCTCATCTGGCCAGCACTTATGATGCTTGTATTAATGCGCATAAACACGGCCTGGCGCTTGGGAATAGCAACAACCCTGCTGCTGGCCTCTCTACTCTATGCCGAAATAAGCCTGAGCGCAGGTAAACCAGGTATATTTTTCTCCTTCCTGGCCAGAGCATGGGAGCTACTGCTCGGCGCAACTCTTGCCCTGTTAATTGACAATTACAAATTGCGTAAAGACCTGGCTGAGCCAACATCAATTGTTGGAATCCTGCTCATTATTCTAAGTATATTTCTGCTCAATGAACAGACCAGATTCCCTGGAATATCCGCGTTACCAGCCAGTCTGGGCACCGCCATGATCATTGCAGCCGGATTCCACAACTCGCCTATTGTTTCAAAAATCTTAAGCAATAATATTCTGGTGTATTTCGGGCTGATTTCCTACTCTTTATATCTGTGGCACTGGCCAATCTTATCATTTGCCCGAATATACCTTGAACGCCCATTGTTACCAGTTGATGCCACCATATTGATCGGTTTGGCATTTATATTATCGGCTCTAACTTACAGATTTATAGAAAAGCCGTTCCGTTCTGCCGGTGGATCCATGATATTTTCACCACGGCTAACAATCACCGGTGCCGTTATTGCTATTGCCGTAACCGCGCTAATCGGGGTAAATTTGAAGATTGGAAGTGGCTGGACCTGGCGGCTGGATCCGGTTTCAAAGCAGGTTTATAATCAAAAATATGCGCAAAATCCCTATCGGCTTCGATGCTATGGAACCTCAAAAGTCTTTAAGGATAACGAATTTTGCAATTTTGGTGCACCAAAGCCAGCTTCTGCATCCTTTGATTTTGCGATTTTTGGCGATTCCAATGCGGATCATTTTGTACCAACCTTCGTTGCAGAGGCAAAGCGACGAGGAATAAGCGGGCGTCAGGTCACCCAAAGCACCTGCCTTGGACTGGTAGGAATGAGCAAACATCAATCTCAAGCCAGACAGGATGCCTGCCAGGCATACCAAAAACAAGTTCTGGTATTTGTCGAAAAGAACCCAAACCTCAAACTTGCAATTCTTTCGGGCAACTGGATTGATTTCGAAGGCACGCTTGGCCAAAATGAACTGGCCCGGCTAATACCCTCCGCCAATGCAAATTCGGCGACACCACCAGATAGAACAAGTCTTGAAGACCATATATTGGCGATGATTGGATATTTCAGGAATGCCGGAATTAAAGTGCATCTTATCGGACCGATACCGCAGCAAAATCCAGAAGTTAAGTGCGTTATAAAGTCATTTCGGGCGGGTGGCGATGCACAACAATGCGGCATAGACGCAAAGAGCATCCATAAAAGGTTTGATAAACTCAACAACATGTTCAGCCGTATTGCGGGCCGATTTGAAGATGTAACAGTAACGCTGCCGCTTGATATTATGTGCAACCAAAAGCGCTGCCCGCTGGTGCGAAACGGCGTCTTTCTATACCGGGATGTCAACCACATAAACGCGGTTGGTGCCGCAAGCCTTTCAGATCAGTTTCACCTGCCCGAAATAAAATAGCCGACCACCTGCGATTGTTTCATACCTCTACATATGTATGGCTTTATCATAGGCGGCCATTGCCGCCTCTTTCACCGCTTCCGACATGGTCGGGTGTGCGTGGCAGGTGCGGGCAAGGTCTTCGGCTGATCCGCCAAATTCCATTAATACGGCCGCCTCATGGATCATCTCACCAGCACCAAAGCCAACGATATGAACCCCCAAAACCCGGTCGGTTGTGGCATCTGCCAACACTTTTACAAAACCCTCGGTCTGGTTCATGGCACGCGCCCGGCCATTAGCAATAAAACCAAACTTGCCGGTGTTAAACTTAATGCCCTCGGTTTTGAGCTGTTCAGAAGTTTTACCAACCGAGGCCACCTCAGGCTGGGTATAAACCACGCCCGGTATAACGTCATAGTTCACATGACCAGCCTTACCGGCCAGATGTTCGGCCACGGCAACGCCTTCTTCCTCGGCCTTGTGGGCAAGCATTGGCCCATCAATCACATCGCCAATCGCATAAATACCCTTGATATTGGTTTGCAGATGCGCATCGGTTTTAACCTTGCCGCGCTCCATAGTTACACCCAATGCCTCAAGACCAAGTCCGTCAGAATAAGGCCTGCGACCGGTGGCAATCAGCACAATATTAGCGGTAATTTCTTTGGCATCACCGCCTTTGACCGATTCAAATGTCACTTTCGCACCACCCTTGGCTTTGCTAACGGCAGTAACTTTAGAAGAAAGGTTAAACTTCATTCCCTGTTTGCCAAGCGAGCGTTTCAATTGTTTGGCACTGTCGCCATCCATCCCGCCGAGCAGCATTGGAAGATATTCCACAACGGTTACTTCCGCACCAAGTCGCTGCCATACGGAACCAAGCTCGAGCCCGATCACGCCACCACCAACCACAATCATGGTTTTGGGAACCTTGGAAAGCTCCAGCCCGCCAGTGGAAGAAACGATGATTTTTTCATCTATTTCAATCTCGACCCCAGGAACCCCTGCCACGTCTGACCCGGTGGCAATTACAATATTGGTCGCCTCAAGTGCTGTGCTCTTGCCACCCGCATCCATCACGTCTACCTGACCAGCAGCCTTGATGGTGCCAGTGCCGAAAAAAGTTTTGACCTTATTTTTCTTCATCAGGAAAGCCACGCCATCCACATTGGCTTTCACCACCGCATCCTTATGCGCCATCATCGATTTCAGGTTCAGTTTTGGCTTAACCCCGTCAATGCCAAGCTGTGCAAATCCATGCCCGGCCTCATGGTACATTTCTGAGGCATGTAATATGGCTTTGGAAGGAATACAGCCCACATTAAGGCATGTGCCGCCAAGGGTTTCGCGCTTTTCCACAATCGCAACACTTAGCCCCAACTGGGCCGCCTTAATCGCGCAAACATAACCGCCGGGACCAGCGCCTATAATAACCAGATCAAATTTCTCGGACATTTCTTATCCTTTCAAAATATACAACTAATAGCTAAAGTTGACTTCAGCGTTAAATTATCGCCCACCGGATACATCGATCATGGTTCCGGTCACATAACTGGCCTTGTCAGACATCAGCCATAAAATACTTTCAGCCACTTCCATTGCCGTTCCGCCGCGCTGCATGGGTACAACATGCTTCATTTCTTCAACCCGGTTTGGACTGCCACCGCTGGCATGAATATCGGTATCAATAATACCCGGACGCACACCGTTTACCCGAATTCCTTCGTTGGCAACTTCACGCGCAAGACCTAAAGTAAATGTATCAATTGCTCCCTTGGTGGCGGCATAATCCACATAAACGCTTGGCGCTCCGAGCGTTGCCGCAATAGAAGATAGATTGATAATCGAACCACCCTTACCCCCGTGCCGGGTAGACATTGCCAAAACAGCCTCACGGGCGCACAAAATTGAGCCGGTGACATTAACAGCGACAATTCGGGCAATACGGTCGGTTGAAAATGTATCAAGCCGACCTTCTTTGCTTAAAATACCGGCATTGTTGATGAGCGCGGTAAGAGATCCTAGTCTGGATTTTGTTTCTGCAAACAGGTTTTTAATATCAGCCTCATTGGCCACGTCACCACGAACAGCAATCGCGGTGCTGCCTAAATCCTGAATTTTTTTAACCACATCCAGGGCAGAATTTTCGTCATTGGCAAAATTAACACAGACCTTATAGCCCTGTTCCGCTGCCAACACTGCACATGCAGCGCCTATGCCGCGGCTGCCACCGGTAATCAAAACAACTTTTTCCAGATTACTCATTCTGCACGTTCCATATCATGTTGCCTGGCAATTTCCTTGATTTGCACTATAAGTTCACGGCGCCATTTTTTTCTTACTTTCGGGCCGTTTGGCAAACGCTTAAACTGATGTACCCGGTCCTTTGTGAGGATGGCCAACATCACATAATACTCAAATTCTTTCCGGTTCATCGACAATTGGGGTTTGGTTTCAAAGCGCCTGGCAGCAGTATTCAAGGCTTCCTTATGCTGCAATTCAGCTTGCTCGAGATTGAGCGTCGCAACCAATGGCGGAAGCTCTGGAAACTCCGCAATCTGGGTCATGGCCGCCAGTATTCCCAGCACCACAAGCACCAATACAGAAGATATGCCGAGTGTTAACAATTTACAGATCCAATACCAACCGCTGCGGATCTTCCAGGCTTTCTTTTACCCGCACAAGAAAGGTCACGGCTTCTTTGCCATCAACAATCCGGTGATCATAGGAAAGCGCCAGATACATCATTGGTCGCACCACAATTTCACCGCCCACAACCATCGCACGGTCCTGAATTTTATGCATGCCAAGAATGCCCGATTGCGGCGCGTTGAGGATTGGTGTCGACATCAGCGAGCCATAAACCCCACCATTGGATATGGTAAAGGTGCCGCCCTGCATTTCGTTCATCGAAAGCGCCCCATCGCGGGCCTTGCGGCCAAGATTGCCAATTTCCTGTTCAATCTCAGCAATCGACATCTGGTCCGCATCACGCACCACAGGCACCACAAGCCCTTTTGCCGTGCCAACCGCAACCCCGATATGAGCATAGTTTTTATAAACCAGATCAGTGCCGTCAACTTCGGCATTAACCGCAGGCACATCGCGCAAAGCATGACAAACGGCTTTAGTGAAAAAGCCCATAAAGCCAAGTTTTACGCCATGTTTCTTTTCAAACAACTCTTTGTATTGTTTACGTAATTCCATGATAGGACCCATATCCACCTCGTTAAAAGTGGTCAGCATTGCAGCCGTATTTTGGGCATCTTTTAGTCGCCGCGCAATGGTTTGCCGCAGCCGGGTCATGCGCACCCGCTCTTCGCGAGCATCATCACCACCGGTAGATGGAGGTGCAATTGCCGGTGCAGGTGCTGCCGGAACCGGAGCAGGGGTTGCTACAATTTTATCCATCGCAGCCATCACATCTTCCTTCAAAACCTGCCCGCGTTTACCCGAGCCCGCGACATCCTGTTTTTTGATATTATTTTCTGCCATCACCCGGCCGGCTGCCGGCGATGCAGGCATGGCGCTTTTTGATTCAGCAGTCGGTGCAGAAGCCGCAACCGCAGCAGGAGCACTGGTAGCAACCGATGCACCGGCCCGAATACGGGCCAATACAGCCCCCACTTCTACTACCGTACCGGTGGGGGTCAACACTTCCTCAAGCACACCGGCCACATGGGACATAACTTCCTGTGCCGCCTTATCGGTTTCAAGCTCAACAATCGGATCATCAACCGCAATGACATCGCCAACCTTTTTATACCACTCGCCAACTTCAGCCTCGGTAACAGACTCACCACCGCTTGGCACCACAATATCAACCAGTTGAGCCGCAACACCGTTATTGGCAGCGCTCTCAACAGGCGCCAGGGTCGCCGGGGTTTCAGCGGGAGCCGCAGTCTCGTCAGCAGCCTCCGATGAAAATGATGCAAGCAATGCATCAACACCAACGGTTTCACCTTCACCCGCAACAATTTCGATCAAAACACCATCAGCCGGTGCAGGCACTTCCAGTGTAACCTTGTCAGTTTCAAGTTCCACCAACGGTTCATCGGCTTTAACAGCCTCGCCTTTTTTCTTGAACCACTGGCCAACACTGGCCTCGGTAACAGATTCACCCAATGTGGGGACGCGGATTTCAATTGCCATTGTTAAAGTCGCTTTCCTTTAGGGTTTTGATTTTTAAATGCTTTCTCAAAACCAATAATTCCACCCATTATTCCAAAAATACCTATCACTACTCAATTCACCTATTCGCCCAAAGCATCTTCAATAAAGGCCTCAAGCTGTGCCAAATGTTTGGACATCAGACCCGATGCCGTTGCCGCTGATGCAGGCCTGCCTGAATAGCGCGCCCTTGGATGTTTCGCACCAATATGGGCCAACACCCATTCCAGATAGGGTTCAATGAAAGCCCATGCGCCCATATTTTTTGGCTCTTCCTGACACCAGACAATTTCTGCGTTTTTGAACCGTGATAATTCGGTAATCAGCGCTTTGGCCGGGAACGGGTAAATCTGTTCCACCCGCAGCAGATATATATCATTTATATCGCGCTGCTCGCGGCTCTCATAAAGATCGAAATAAACCTTGCCGCTACAGACAACCACGCGCCTGATTTTGTTATCGCGCACAAGTTTGATTTTCTCATCCGGCAGTTTTTCCGCATCATCCCATAGCAGACGATGGAATGAGGTTCCCTCCGCCATCTCATCCAGCGTTGAGGTTGCCCGCTTGTGACGCAACAGTGATTTTGGCGCCATCAATACCAGCGGTTTACGAAATTCCCGCTTCAACTGACGACGTAGAATATGAAAATAATTTGCCGGTGTGGTGCAATTGGCAATTTGCATATTATCCTCGGCGCAAGACTGCAAAAACCGTTCAAGCCGGGCGGATGAATGTTCAGGCCCCTGACCCTCATAGCCATGTGGCAACAAAAGAACCAACCCACACATACGCAGCCATTTACGTTCACCGGACGAGATAAACTGGTCAATAATAACCTGCGCACCATTGGTGAAATCACCAAATTGCGCTTCCCAGATCGTCAGCGCCTTGGGCTCTGCCAGTGAAAATCCATATTCATATCCAAGCACCGCCTCTTCAGACAGCATTGAGTTAATTACCTCATAGGTCGCAGCCTCTTCGCCAAGGTTGGAAAGCGGAATATAGCGGTCTTCATTGTCCTGATCGTAATAGACCGAATGGCGCTGTGAAAATGTCCCGCGCTCGCAATCCTGCCCAGAAAGGCGAACCTTGTGCCCATCAAGTTGCAATGTGGCAAAGGCAAGCGCTTCCGCCGTTGCCCAGTCAATACCTTTTCCTTCGGTTATCATTTTACGGCGATTGGTAACAAAACGTTTGATGGTTTTATGAATATTGAAATTATTCGGCAGGGAGGTGAGTTTTTGGCCAACGTCCTTGAGTTCAGCCAGAGGTACACCCGACTGGCCACGGCGCAATTCATCTTCTGTGTGTGCAACTTTAAGGCCCGACCATTGGCCATCCAGCCAGTCAGCCTTATTCGGCTTATAAGATTCACCCGCCACATATTCCGCTTCCAGATGCTTACGAAAATCTGCCAGTTTACGGTCCAACTCAGCCCGGGTGAGAACCCCTTCGCTGATCAAACGATCCGCATAAATATTCATCGTCGTTGGATGGGTCTTGATAGTTCGATACATGATCGGTTGGGTAAAAGCCGGTTCATCGCCCTCATTATGGCCGTAGCGGCGATAACAAAACATATCGACGACCACAGGTTTATGAAATTTCTGACGGTATTCAATAGCAATTTTTGCAGCAAAAACCACCGCTTCAGGATCGTCCCCATTGACGTGAAAAATCGGCGTTTCCACGGTTTTAGCAACATCAGAAGGGTAGGGTGAGGATCTGGAAAATCGAGGATTGGTGGTAAAGCCGATCTGGTTGTTGATAATGAAATGCACCGAACCACCGGTGCGATGTCCTTTTAGCCCGGAAAGTCCAAAACATTCAGCCACAACGCCCTGCCCGGCAAAGGCTGCATCCCCATGCAAAAGCAACGGCAATACCTGATCTCGATCACGAGAACCATCCGGGTTGGGGGCTTCAATCCGGTCCTGTTTGGCCCGCGCCTTACCCAGGACAACCGGGTTAACGATTTCAAGATGCGATGGGTTTGCCGTCAACGAAAGATGAACTTTATTATCATCAAATTCGCGGTCTGATGAAGCACCAAGATGGTATTTCACATCGCCTGAGCCCTCAACCTCTTCAGGCTTGTAGGAACCACCCTGAAATTCGTTGAAGATCGCCCGATAGGGCTTGGCCATCACATTGACCAGCACATTCAACCGGCCACGGTGGGCCATGCCAAGGACGATGTTCTTTAAACCGAGATTACCGCCACGTTTGATAATCTGTTCAAGTGCAGGAATAAGCGATTCGCCCCCATCAAGACCAAACCTTTTGGTGCCTTTGTATTTTACATCGAGAAAGCGTTCAAAACCTTCCGACTCAATCAGCTTGTTAAGAATGGCCAATTTACCGTTTTTGGTAAATTCAATGCTCTTGTCCGGCCCTTCAATGCGTTGCTGAACCCAGGATTTTTCTTCCGGATTGGAAATATGCATGAATTCGATACCCATAGTTGAACAATAGGTGCGTTTCAAAATCTCCAGCATCTGCGGAATGGTGGCAAATTCCAACCCAAGCACATAATCAAGAAAAATAGGTCTATGGTAATCGGCTTCAATAAAGCCGTAGGATGAAGGATGCAGCTCGTCATAGTCTTCTTTTTTGCCAGCCAAGCCCAGAGGATCAAGATCCGCATGCAGGTGGCCGCGCATCCGGTAAGCGCGGATCATCATGATCGCACGAATGGAATCACGTGTGGCCTGATAAACCTCCTCATTACTTAAAGACCTGCCATTGGCAGCAGCATTTTCCTGCAACCGTGCACTGACAATCTGTTCACCACCGGCAGGGTCGGTTGCCCAGTCGCCATCAAGTGCTGATACCAGTTCGCCATTTTCTGCACCCGGCCAGTTTTCCTGTTTCCAGGATGCACCTTGGGCATTTTTTGTAATATCGGCGCTATCATCCTTTAGGGCGGTAAAAAAGCTCCGCCACTCGGCATTTACCGAGCTTGGGTTTTCCTGATATTGGGCATAGAGTTCATCAATATAAGAGGCATTACCTCCATAAAGAAACGAGGTTTGTGCAAATGTTTCATTGGCTTCTTGACGTGCCATACTGATCATACAGGCTTTGGCCTGTCTCCCGGTTATGCGCAGAACGATTCTGCGGCTTGTTAATTTTCGCCCTCAAAAACCGCATTCCCCAATGCGGCCCATTACGAAATAAACTCAGTTCAACAATTCCAGCAACGTCTCGCCCAGTTTGGCAGGCGATGGTGATACTTTAATGCCGGCAGCTTCAAGTGCTGCAATTTTATCATCTGCGCCACCTTTCCCGCCGGAAATCACCGCACCCGCATGGCCCATCGTGCGCCCGGGAGGCGCGGTACGGCCCGCAATAAAACCAACGGTTGGTTTCGCCCGGCCTTTTTTGGCTTCATCAGCCAAAAACTGCGCCGCATCCTCTTCAGCCGATCCACCGATTTCACCAATCATGATGATTGATTGAGTTTCCTCATCCGCCAGATACATTTCCAGAATGTCGATAAATTCAGTGCCCTTCACCGGGTCGCCGCCAATCCCGACAGCGCTTGATTGACCAAGCCCCGCATTAGTGGTCTGGAACACGGCCTCATAAGTCAACGTACCGGAACGCGAAAGAATTCCCACATTGCCTTTTTTGAAAATACTACCAGGCATAATGCCGATTTTACATTCATCCGGTGTCATAACACCCGGGCAGTTTGGGCCGATCAGCCGCGAATTGGAGAGTTCCAGTTTAGCTTTCACCCGCACCATATCCAGCACCGGCACACCCTCGGTGATCGCCACTATCAATGGAATTTCAGCCTCAATCGCCTCTTCAATCGCCGCGGCTGCGCCTGCAGGCGGTACATAAATCACCGATGCATTTGCCCCGGTTGCCTCTTTTGCCTCTGCGACTGTTGTAAAAATAGGCAAGGCCTCACCATTTGAGCCTTCCCAAGTGGTGCCGCCCTTTTTCGGATGCGTGCCCGCTACCATTTTGGTCCCATGATAAGCCAGCGCCTGTTCAGTATGGAAGGTCCCGGTTTTTCCGGTAAGGCCCTGAACGATGATTTTGGTGTCTTTGTCGATTAAAATGGACATTGGTTTTCCTGTTTATTTGGTTTCTTCTGGCCGGGGCTCAGAGGCACTGGATTTCAGTACGATGCCTGAAAATCCGGTTTTCTCAACCAAGGGGCTGTTTTTGGGAATATATGAAAGATAGGTGTCAAACTGCCGGGGCAGCGAAGGCGGCGGCCCCCAGACATGAGTGATTATTTTTGCCGGATCAGCATAGGCATCACCGGATTTGTTCAGCGACGAATAGGCGATCTTATGTTTCAGCAACGCGCTCACCTGTTCCGGCTCAACCGGTTCTGAGGCATCAAAATCATAGATATAGCATCCAATCAGGGTGATCACATCCGGCGCATAAAATCGTGTCATTACCAGATAAAGCCGTTTGTTATTGGCCTGTTTGGAATACAGATTATAGGCCATTTTCCAATCCGGGTTTTCCGGATCATTGGCGGCAGCCACACTTTTTTCCATGACCTTTTCGAGTTCAGGATCATCTGATTCCAATGCCAGCTTCCAGCCAATTGTCTCTGCATGGGTTTTGGATTTTTCAAAGCTTAACCGCACTGGCAGACAGGCTTCGCCAAAGGCATCCACAACCGGGCTGATGGCAAGGGCGCTGTTCGCCGATGCACCAATAAATAATGCTGAAACCAGATATGGAGCCAGTTGGCGCACGGATTACCCTCTCACCGCAGCGACAATTTTTTGCGCCGCATCATCAAGATCATCGGCGGCAACCACATCCACATCGCTTTGATTGAGGATTTTCTTACCCTCTTCGACCTTGGTGCCTTCCAGCCGCACCACAAGCGGTACTTTCAGACCTACTTCTTTAACCGCTGTCACTACACCTTCGGCGATCACATCGCAGCGCATGATACCGCCAAATATATTGACCAGAATGCCTTTGACCTGCGGGTCGGAGGTAATGATTTTAAACGCTGCGGTCACCTTTTCGGTTGTCGCCCCGCCACCCACGTCAAGGAAGTTGGCAGGAGACGCACCGTAGAGGTTGATGATGTCCATTGTTGCCATCGCGAGACCGGCCCCATTGACCATACAACCAATTTCACCATCAAGTGCGATATAGGCAAGATCATATTTGGCCGCCTCGATTTCCTTGGCATCTTCCTCGGTTTCATCGCGCAGGGCAAACATATCCGCATGGCGGTAAAGCGCATTGCCATCGAAGGAAACTTTCGCATCGAGCACCTTGATATGATCATCCTTGGTTGTGATCAGCGGGTTGATTTCCAACAGGCTCATATCTTTTTCAGTGAACGCCCGGTAGAGGATTTCAAACAGTTCTTTCGCCTCAACCGCTGCATTGCCATCGAGCTGCAACGCCTCAACCAGTTTCAAGGCATCGCCATTGGTAAATCCGGCCAGCGGATCGATCCCCACATTGTGAATTTTTTCAGGCGTTTCCTCAGCCACACCTTCAATATCCATACCGCCTTCGGTCGAGACCACAAAAGATACGCGCCCGGTTTCACGGTCGACCAGAATGGAAAGATAGAGTTCGCGGTCAATATCCGCGCCATCTTCTATATAAAGCCGATTGACCTGTTTGCCCGCCGGGCCGGTTTGTTTGGTGACCAGCGTATTGCCAAGCATTTCTTTCACATTGGCGCGCACTTCCTCTTCGGAAAACGAGACCCGGACACCACCTTTGGCATTTTCCCCAAGCTCTTTGAATTTGCCTTTACCGCGGCCGCCCGCATGGATCTGGCTTTTCACCACCCATACGGGGCCGGGCAATGTGGCGAGCGCCTTGTCCACATCAGCTTCGGTAAAAATTGGCACGCCAACGGCAACCGGTGCGCCAAATTCTTTCAAAACGGCCTTGGCCTGATATTCGTGAATATTCATAAATTATCCTTTTGGTTGCCCAATTTATTGTATCAAAATCAACAAGGTGCCAAGACTTTAAGCGGCACCCAGCCCTCAATTTCATTGTCGTTAGCGCACCATGCCCAACCCTGGCTTTTTGCAAGCACATCAAGCCGGTCACCAGAGTTTACATCAAGCTCAATGGCTGAATAGGAATAGGCGGCGCAAATTTTCCCCGCCTTGTTTATTGGAAGGCTATCTGGCACCCAGCCTTCACGGCCATCGACAGCCTTGGCCCAAAGCCACTGGTGACCATCCCAATTATCTGCCCGACCGGACAATACAATCACATCACCTTTTTCAACCTGAATTGGGTTGGAATATATGGCTTTGTGATTGTCCATTGCCAGATGCATCAATGGGGCGGTCTCCATAATCGCACTTAACCCTTGAGGTTCGGTGCGATTTCGGCACAGGTTTCGCAGAGCTCGGCGACCGCTGCTGCAGATTTTTCAAATGCCTTTTGATCAGCTTTCGACATTTCAACTTCGATGACCCGCTCAACGCCACCGGCACCGATGATCACTGGTACGCCGACATACATATCCTTAATGCCATATTCGCCCTTAAGATTGGCGGCACACGGAATAACCCGCTTTTTATCTTTCAAATAAGATTCAGCCATCATAATGCCGGATGCGGCAGGCGCGTAATAGGCAGAGCCGGTTTTCAGCAAGCCAACAATTTCACCACCGCCCTTGCGGGTGCGGTCAAAGATTTCTTCCATCCGGGCTTTCGTCAACCAGCCCATTTTGATGAGGTCGGTCAGCGGAATACCGGCAACTGTCGAATATTTGGCCAATGGCACCATGCTGTCGCCATGCCCACCCAAAACAAAGGCGGTTACATCTTCAACGGACACATCAAATTCATCGGCTAGAAAATAGCGCAGACGCGATGAATCCAACACGCCCGCCATGCCGACAACCATGTTTTTTGGCAGGCCGGAAAATTTCTGTAAGGCCCAAACCATCGCATCCAGCGGATTGGTAATGCAGATAATAAAAGCATCAGGCGCATATTTCTTAATACCCGCACCAACCTGTTCCATAACTTTTAAGTTTATACCAAGCAGGTCATCACGGCTCATGCCCGGCTTACGCGCCACGCCGGCGGTAACAATACAAACATCAGCACCTTCAATCGCCTCATAGGATTGAGTGCCTGAAAGTTTCACATCAAAACCGTCAACCGGCGAAGATTCTGCCAGGTCAAGAGCTTTACCCTGTGGGATACCATCAGCAATATCAAACATAACAATATCGCCAAGTTCTTTTAATCCCGCCAGATGAGCCAGCGTGCCACCAATCATGCCAGAACCGATGAGTGCAATTTT